>NZ_JAMYMA010000004.1:0-425016 GCF_040318275.1 Mesorhizobium sp. M1217
CGCCGTGTGTCCGCCGCTCCGCTAAACACGGGGGCTGCGCGGCGGACACGCCGACGTCACAGCTACTGCCACGCCATTTTTGCAGAACTTGACGCACACAACTACAGGATCCTAACCGTCCTACAATATCCTCGGGGGTGTGGGGGCAGACAGCCAGGCAGACAGCCCCCACGGGGTAGCTCACCGCCCCAGCCGGCGCAGGAGCCGCCAGCTGAAGTAGAGCAGGGCCCACAGCACGGCCGAGGCCTGCCAGCTAACTGGTGAGCGTGACGGTCAGGCCGGCGAGCGTCAGCGCCGAGGCGCCGAGCACGGCGAGGAGGCCCCGGAACCCCTGCCGAACCGCGCCGACAGGCGCGTGAACCGGCCCATGTCCGCCGCGGATGTCCACAGCTTCAGAACATCCGCCGTGGCGCGGTAGCCTTGCGCCTTGGCGACGATGCCGAGGAGGTCGGCGGCGGCTGTGCGCAGGGTGGCCAACGGGGCAGGGCGCAGCACGCCCCCAAGCGTGGCGCAGGCGGCGGCGAGATCGCCGGCCCTGGCGAGAGTCACCGTGGCGCGCAGCGCCTCGCCATCGACGGCGTCGCCGGCGAGCCGCACCAATTCGCCACGCAGCGGCTTCGACAGCCGGCCGCCCTTGCTGGCGGCCTTGAGAACCGTGGCCCCGACGCGTGCCGGCGTGGTGGCGCCGAGGATGGTCACCGTGACGACCGCGATGGTGAGCCCGACGGCGGCGAGGCCGAGGATGACCGGGTCATAGGCAGCGCCGTCGACATAGGCGCAGCCTTCGTGGATCAGGTCGCGCACGTCGCCGATGCCGGATGCATCGGTGACCAGGGCGCCAGCCAGGCAGCGGGGATTGTCGCGTCGCCGGTGGCGGCGCCGCGCCAGGTATCCCTGGCGACCCGGCCGAGGTCGGTGGCCTGCGCCGCGCGATGCGGTCGCTCAGGCTGGCGGGCAGGGGGTGCAGCTGGTCGGCCAAGTCGTGCAGGCTGGCGGCGAGCTCGGGGGCGTCGTCGGTGAGCGCCTGGTCGACTGAGGGCCTCGAATACATGGGCTGATTCAACAAACCCGGCCTGGATTCGGTTCCATGGCCCGCGCGTCGAAGGATTGAACCGGAAGAGTCCGGCTGCGTTGTTGGGACTGGAACGGCAATCCTCGGAGGAAGAAATGGCAAGCACTGGAACAACACGTGGACGCAATCAGGACCGTGCCAGGGTCGCTGGTGGGCAGGATCATGAAATGAAGTACGAGGCGGGCAAAACCGGCGCCAGCAAAGCTGACGTCAAATCGGCAGTGAAGTCGCTCGGCAACAGTCGCAAGAAGGTCGAAGACGAGCTGGGCAAGAAGTGAACCTCGGCCGCACAGGATGCCGGCGAAGTTGGCGATACCAAGAGCTGGGGGTTCAGCGCAACGGGATAGGCCACGCCCCCCTGCGCGCCGGTTGCCGCCAGTATCTCATGAGGGGGCATGCACATGACCCGCATCGCCACCTTCAATGTGAACGGCGTCAACGGCCGGCCGCCTGTGCTCCTGAACCGACTACGACATCATTTGCCTGCAGGAATTGAAGACGTCGGACGACAAGTTCCCTGTCGATGCGATCAGAGAGGCGGGTTACGGCGCCATCTGGCACGGCCAGAAATCCTATAACGGTGTGGCAATCCTCGCTCGCCGAATCGAGCCGGTGGAACGTCGACGCGGCCTACCGGGCGATCCAGACGATACCCACAGCCGCTATATCGAGGCCGAGGTAGATGGGATAGTCGTAGGCTGCCTCTACCTGCCCAATGGCAATCCAGCGCCTGGCCCAAAGTTCGACTACAAGCTGCGCTGGTTCGATCGTCTCATCAGCTACGGCCAGCATTTGCTCGACGACGGGGCACCAAGCGTTCTCTGCGGCGACTATAATGTTGTTCCAACCCCAATCGACGCCGTGGTGCCGAGGCGATGGCTGGGCGATGCGGTCTATTTCCCGGGGAGCCGGCAGGCCTATGCCAAAATGCTCAAAGGTGGCTGGATCGATGCCGTCCGGCGCATCCATCCGGAGAAGGGCATCTACACCTATTGGAATTTCTCCTACCGGGGCGGCTTCGATCGGAGTTCCGGCCTGCGCATGGACCATCTCCTGGTGAGCCCCTCTCTTTCCGACCGGCTGCGTAATGCCGGCGTGGATGTCGAGCTTCGCGGGTGGGAGAAGCCAAGCGACCATGCGCCGGCCTGGATCGAACTCAATTGAACCACGAGGAACACGGATGGTCGAACCGGATTATCCCGAAATGAACGAGTCAATCGACAATATCTCTCTCTACGCGGCCGGCGGCTACAGCTTTGCGGTTGAGACGCCCCAAGAAGGCCGGACGCAGAACGCCCACGATGCTGAGACCAGAATGTTGCGAGCCAAGAAACTGCTCACTTTGGGTTTCGCGTTGCCTTTTTCGTTCGGCTTCTCGGTTCGACGCAAGCTGACGAAGGTGATCCAATGAAAAATGTCGCTGCTTACGGATCCCAATCTTCCGATGGGCTCACTGCTGCGGTGCCGCGTCCTCGGAGGAATCGCGGCGGATGTGTCGAGCGGGGAACCGCCAAACGCAACAACCGCCTACTGGCGGCACCGCTCCTGCTGCACCAGGATCATCCACCATATGAGTTCGCCTACATGCCACTGAACAAGCTCAAGAATATCGAGGACTACTTCGTCGGCTGCCAAGTCGCCGAAGGCAAGGAAGCGAAGATCGTGGGTCATCAGGACAAGTCCGAGGCGCAGAGCATTGTCAGGGAGGCGGTCGGGCCTTGACGAAATTGGACCAAGCCCTGCGGTTTGGACCGCTTCGTGAGCGCTGGGTTCACCTCTGCGTCGACATGCAACGGATGTTTGCCGAGGCGACTGAATGGCACACGCCGTGGATGGAGCGTGTATTGCCCAATGTCGTCGCCCTCGTCGAACTTGATCCGGCGCGGACGATCTTCACCCGGTTTATTCCCCCTCAATCTCCCGACGACGCAGTCGGCGCCTGGCGGCGGTACTATCACAAGTGGGGGACGATGACCCGCGATCGGCTCGATCCTCAGCTGATTGATCTTGTTCCGGAACTGGCGCGGTTCGTGCCGCCCGCTTTGCTGGAGGACAAACCCGTCATGTCCGCTTGGCACGGGTCACTGCATGCTCGCCTGCGGTCTGCGGGCATTGATTCACTCATCGTGTCAGGCGCGGAGACGGAGGTTTGCGTGCTCGCCACTGTGATGGGGGCGATCGATCTCGGCTACCGGGTGGTCATCGTGGCTGATGCGGTATGTTCCGGAGCTGACTCGACCCACGATGCCATGCTCGCGATCTATGAGAGCCGCTACGGCATGCAGGTCGAGACGGTGACCACCGCCGACCTCCTGGCCGCGCGGCTGGACGGAATGTTGTGACATCAGGAGCACCACTGCGCATGACGGAACAGGAAATGATCATCGACGGGTTGGGCGTCACTCCGAGTTTCGATGTCGCGCTGGAAGCGCGCCGGCGCGTGGACTTTCTCGTCACCTATCTTCGTGCATCGGGCCTCAGTGCGTATGTGCTGGGGATCAGCGGCGGAGTGGATTCACTCGCCGCGGCCCTTCTGGCTCAACGGGCCGTCGAGGAACTGCGAAAGGCGGGATACGAGGCAAGATTCGTGGCGGTTCGTCTCCCGTACGGCACTCAGGCGGACGAGAAGGACGCCCAGCGAGCTTTGGACACCATAGGAGCGGATGAAGTGCACCGGGTCGACATCAAGCCGGCTGCCGACGCGATGCTGGATTCGATCAAGCTGGCCAGTGTCGAGCTCGGCGATGCCGGCCGCGAGGATTTCTTGCTTGGCAACATTAAGGCGCGTCAGCGCATGATCGCCCAGTTCGCGCTCGCGGGCGCCACCCGAGGGCTGGTCATCGGCACCGACCATGCGGCTGAGGCATTGATGGGCTTCTTCACCAAGTTCGGCGATGGTGCCGCCGACATTCTTCCGCTTTCCGGGTTGAACAAGCGCAGGGTTCGCGCTTTGGCAGCGCATCTGGGCGCTCCGTGTGAACTTGTTGACAAGATCCCGACCGCCGATCTGGAGAACCTCGTTCCGCTTCGGCCGGACGAAGATGCATATGGTGTCTCGTACGATCAGATCGACGACTTCCTCGAAGGCCGAGAGATCGACGAAGCGGCGCGCACGCGCATACTTCATGTGCATTCCAGCACAGCGCATAAGCGAGCGCTTCCGGTCACAGCCATTGCCATGACTAATTCGCCATTGCCGCATCGCCAATAACTGCCTCACGATGCACGGCCGACGTGCTCGCCGCAGCCACCGCGAAGCCGAGCCAGAGCCATTCCACGCGAGAATGGTAGGGCCTGCGCGAGGCTCAAGACGTCCCCCTTCGCCCGCGCCCAAACTGCCCGACGGCTAGCCGGCATCATCGAAAACAATGAGATGTAGGCGCGACTGCAGAGTGCATTATTTAATCGATTGACTCGCGGAATGCACCGGCAGTTAATTTCCCCGGTAGGGCAAAAGAGGGGCCACGAACTGGGAGCAAACGATGACTGTGCAAAAAGAAGAGGACTATCGAACCAACAGAGCCGACTATGCCATTGCTGCGACGCATAGCCGAGCGACCGCTGAAGGCGATCGCCACGATTTACTGGCAAGAAGAAAGTCGCTGTGGGTAAAAGATCGACGATCTGCAAAATTGGCTGCAAACCCGTCGGAAAGCTCGCCAGAGCCGAAGGCCAAACCGCGCGGTTATTGAATCAACGCCAGTCACTTCGTCCTGCTATCGTCAAGCGCGCCCCTGCGGGGGGCGGCGCTTTGCAGTGCATAGCGGCCGAAATGGAAATCGGCGGATCGGGTCTCATTACGATCGTGCTGCGCGAGTGGCTGGAAACTAACGCCTAGCTGCCAAGGCGGGAGATCGACGAAAACGGATGGGGACGCGTAGACGCGTCTTCCGCGATCGCGGAATTACCTGAAACGCCAAGCTCGCTACTATTCACGTGGCGGACCCCAACCCGCCAGGCCGGCGCCGCCAAGCGTTCTTACCCCACGCCCCCAGAGGCGCCGGCCGCCTTCAGAAGGAAGGCAGCCGAGTTTGCGGGTTTCTGACACTGCATCGCCGGTCATGTCAGCAGCGTGTACTCTCATTCAGAAGAGGAAGCTTACGGCAAGTGCCACCACTCTCCGCGATTGGCTCACAGCATCCTGACACTTGCGGGTTCGGTCAGATCAGGCATGGCGCTTGAAGGGTCCGGCAACCTGTTGGCGTCTGGTCCAATCAAGCAATGCGAGCCATAAGGCCGTTGGCAACCGCGACCTATAGCGTGCTCACTGGCGATGTGTTCTGTGGATGGCTCCCGTTGAAAGAGGCAATTCGTTGTTCTGGCGCATTGGTTGGGTGCCTGTTCATGCAGCCATTTGAAGCTGCTGGCCCTGATGGGGTCGGCGACGCTGCTGCTAGCCGCAACGTGCACACCGCGATCCATGACGCGCTTCGCCTATGCGCGATACTTTGTAGCGAAGCACAGGTTTGTCGAAAGGAGCGAAGTCCTTTTGCCATTTCAAGAAGCGGGAATTGCCGGAAATGCGAGTGGGCGTATAGCTACGATGCTGACCATGCCTCACCCCCTTGAAAGCCCGGGAGAGGGCCGGCAGCGGGTGGTCGCCTTTAAGGTGGCCTAAGTGTTTGATCCCGAGCTTTGATGGTGCATTCTTTTCTTCCGAATCGAAGGAGGCACTATGGGCCAGGTTCTTCACGGCAGCGCCACGACGACAGAGGCAGTCCGTCGAGCAATCAAAATAGTCAAGAGAGCCTGAGAGCGCTGGCGAAGCGCTACGGGATCAACCAGAAGACGGTCATCAAGTGGAAGGGGCGGACGTCGGTCGCCGATGTGCCGACGGGGCCGAGGAACCCCTCCTCGACGGTGCTTACGATCGAGGAAGAGGCAATGATCGTCGCCTTCCGGCGGCACACCTTGCTGCCGCTCGATGATTGCCTCTACGCACTGCAGCCAACGATTCCGACCCTGACGCGTTCATCCCTGCATCGCTGCCTGCAGCGACATGGGATCAGTCGCCTGCCGGAAGTCGAAGGCGACAAGCCGGCCAAGATCAAGTTCAAGACCTATCCGATCGGCTATTTCCACGTCGACATCGCCGAGGTGCAGACGGCCGAAGGCAAGCTGTACCTCTTCGTGGCCATCGATCGGACCAGCAAGTTCGCCTATGTCGAGCTGCACAAGCGGGCCACAAAAATGATCGCGGCCGAGTTCCTGCGCCATCTCACCCCGGCGGTTCCCTACAAAATCCACACGATCCTCACCGACAACGGTATCCAGTTCAAAAACCGCGAGCAGGACCGCACCGCCATGGAGCACATCTTCGGGCGCACCTGCCGGGACAGCGGCATCGAGCATCGCACGACCAAGGTGAAGCATCCCTGGACCAACGGACAGGTCGAAAGGATGAACCGAACCATCAAGGAAGCCACCGTCAGACGCTTCCACTAGGACAGTCACCAGCAGCTCGAAGCCCATCTCGCAGACTTCGTCAGCGCCTACAACTTCGGACGCAGGCTAAAGACCCTGAAGGGACTCACACCATACGAATTCATCTGCAAAATCTGGACAAAAGAGCCAAAACGATTCAGGCTCGATCCTCTCCATCAAATGCCGGGACTAAACCCTTAGGTCACCGGCGGGCGGAGCTTGCGTTTTTCTTTCGGAAGGGAAAGTCTCGCGCGAAATGAAGGCGGGAGATTTGGGATGCGCAGTCGGGTGATATTCTCTTTGGCAATTCTGGTTCTGTCCGCAGTTCCGGCAGGAAGCAGCCTCTTTGACAAGAGCACATGCATGCAAGGTGCGAGCAGAATCGCGCGCGATTTAGCTGACCATTTCAATGGCGTCAGCGAGCGCTTGGCCGCCTGTGTCAACTACATTAACGACAGAGAGGTCGAGAACCATAATAGTCAGCAGGAATTGCTCCGCGAGTTGGCGCAGCAGATTGCAGCGTTGGAGATTAGAGTCAGCGAACTTGAACAGCGCTAGTCGAATGCCCCGCCAATCTATCGCTGAAGAGCTTGAAAGCGCCGCCGACCGCATCGCGGACATCTCACGCGCGGATCTGCAGGGCATCCTGCGCCGCGCCGCATTAATGCTTAGAAACGTCTCCGGCGCCCGCAACGGAGGACGCTCTCAACTCCATCGCGGCTGAAATGAAAATCAGTAGATCCGACCGCATTCAGATCGTGCTGGAAACCAACGCCTATCTGCCGGTCCGGGCGATCGATGAGGAAAGCGAGACGGACGGCAGCGCGCAGGCTGGTACGGGACCTCTATGCAGAAGACCCGCCGCTACATTTGCGAAGCGACGGGCCTCCGCCCCATTCCCCCATACCTGACCTTGCAAGTGCGGTGCCAGACGCATTGACCCATTCCGGGGCACCTTATGGCTTCTACACAGCGGAATTTCCACCACGTACGTCGTTCGCATGTTTCGATTCTATTAGCCTGAGCGCATGTATTCGCCAGCCAGGCGAGCACCCCCGAAGGCTCGCTGGTCAGGCCCAGCGGCCTCCAGCTGCCAGTCCCCCCGCAACCAAGCCGCTGGGCCGTCCCCGTTAGGGCGAAGCGCTAAGACCTTGCTTGCACCGCTCAAATGAATGGCAATTTTCCGTCTGAATGCGTTTACGGTCCATTGTCTGCGACCAGCATGGGTGTCGCGTGGGAGGCACAGTAACTCCCCTTTTAAAGGCGTCGAGATGCTACGAGCACCGCAAAGCCAGTTCCTGAGACCTGAAGATCGGGCGATCTGCCAGCGGGTGGTCGACCAAATAACCGCCGACGCTAAATGGTACAGCACCTCGATAGACGGTCAGATTCTGGCCTCGACGACGCTGACTCTCTTTCAATCCGGGGTCGTCAATGAAACGAATTTGCTGGCACATGTTCGCGCGCGCCGCCACGACTTCACTAAGCTGACCGGCTAGCTCTTCACCTTCGGCGTGATCTCTTCGATCTTGGCGCCGGCCCCCGATCTAGCGCGCCTCCGGCAAGTTGCTTGGACCTCTCCTGCAAAGATACTTTGGTGCAGATTAATTGAGGGAGGGCTAAAATGAAATGTGCAATTCTGGCCGTATTGGCGGCTTTGACCTTGGCTTTTGCGACCAGCGCCTATGCACACAGCGGCGGCACCGACAGCAATGGTTGTCACAAGAACCACAAGACAGGCGACTACCACTGCCACTGACTATGCGGCCCTCTGAATGACCCGCCTATCTGTTGCGGAAGAGCTTTGAAAGCGCCGCCGACCGCATTCACTTCCCTCCTCGTCATGACGAACAGTGTTCGTTCGAATGATGCTATTCCGTTGCCTTGAGCGCAAGTTTTTGATCAGCCAGCACAGCGCCTCCTCTTAAGCTTGCTGGTGGTCAAGGCCCGCGATGAAACGGCCAATCAAATACGACCCCAAGCGCCACGTGCGCTACGATCCGGACCTGCTGCCCCGCACGGGGCACAGGTACAAGCCAGCCAAACCGGCCCACGATGCCGTATGGTGGCCCAATGTCATCTCGGCAATTGCTATTGCCGGTTTCTTCCTCACGTTCATCTGGAGCTAAGACAATGCTACCTTTTGTGCAGGCAGATGGCTCTCAGGCAGGCCGTGCTCAGCCTTTTGTGCAAGAAGTTCGTACCGCGGGTGCTCATTCCGTAGTTCCTTCGTCCCTGAAATCCTGCAACGACGCGTGCCGCAAGTCGTCCTCGCCGCGCAGATGCTTCACACGGCCAATGACTGGCGGCTGGAGAGTTTCCCGACGCTTGCGCAGGCCCAGGGCGCTGCAAGCCCGACCTCGCTTGCGGCGGAGGTCGCAGGCAAGGTCTGGCTGTTCACGCTCGGACCGAAGGATGCCAACTGCGCGTCCCGCAGTTCACGCTTCAGTAGCGAAGCCTGCTTTCACCACACGCTAGCAAAGCGCGAGGCAACCAAGAAGCCCGCGCCTCTGGCGGGGAGCGCGGGCCCGATCGGGTTGCGGCCCGATCTGCAGCGGGCAGTGGAGGGAGCGTGCCTAATGGTCACAGGCAATTATTAGAAATCCCTAAAGTTCCACCCTGACTAGAGCGACCGACGCCGGCGCGCCGAGGAGTTTACTTTGGCTTTGTCGCGCAGATCGCGAAGCGGTGCTGGGTGGCGCGTTCGAGCGCCTTGGGCCAACTCATCTGTTGAGCTTGGGCGCGATGGATCGCAACCAGTTTCCAGACGACGACGGGCTGATCGAGCCCGGCTTCGGCCAGCAGGCGCCCTATCTCTTCCGCCCGTGCGCCGCCCGAGAAATAGACACGGGCAAGAATGCTCTGGTGGCGTCTGGCCATGGAGGCGAGGTCATTGTCCACGACCCGCGACTTGCCGGTTGTGAGCTTCTCCCAAAGTTCCCGCAAACTCGTCGCCCAGTTGCGGCTGACAAAATCGCCGTCGATGACCAGCAGCTTGCCGCCGGGCTTCAGCAGCGAACCATTCGGCAAACGCGGCCTTCGGCTCCACCAGCGTCCAGACCAGGTGACGAGTGGCGATGACATCGTAGCTCGCCTTGTCCTCGAGCGTCCGCTCGGCGTCCCCTATGATGAAGCGTATACCGGCGCCGCGGTTTTGTGCCTTGGCGCGTGCCTTGGCGAGCATGGCTTCTGAGCAGGTCGAGGCCCGTCAGCACAAACCCCAGATCGTGAATCTAATGCGAAATCACGCCCGTCCCACAGGCGAGATCCAACGCCACCCGTCCGGCGCCGGGTCCGAGGTGTTTGCTTATGAGCGCATCCGATGCGGCGCGCTCCTGCTCGGAAAAAATCTCGTGACCGACCTGCAGGTCGAAGGTCTCGGCGCGATCGGACCAATAGTCCCGAATTTCGTCGCGCAGCGAATAGTTTGCGTGAGCCGTCATCACCCGAAATGCTCTCCCCCAAAGCGGTACATTGGAATTGCTCTAAAAGATAATTCTTGATTACACCTCCGGTTCGCCGACAAATGCATCGTTATCGCCGAGGGCCGGATGTTCGCCTGCGGCACGCCGGAAGATGTCGTCACGCCGGCGCTCTTGCGTGATGTGTACCGCGTCGAGGCGCGGATCGAGCGCTGCTCGCGGGGCATCGGTCATGTAATGGTGGATGGCGTCGCGGACGAAACGGCAGCAGCTTGGCGGTTCCAACTTCTCTGACGGGGATTGTTAGGGCCTCGCCAGTGGGAAACGCAGGGCGCGCGCGGGGGGCCTCGCGCGAGCCAGTTATCCGATCACCCGCCCAGATTTTTGTATCAAACATTCTGGCCCCCTTAAGGAACAAATCCGCTCGAGGTGCAGTTCGGTCCTTTTAAGATGTAGGCCCGAATCTGGTTGAAATCGATAAAGCCAAACAGAAGGTTATTGCCGAAGTTGTGCGGCGGTGGATCACCTCAGAGGTAATCCGCAATTACCTTCGCAACATGCTAAATCTGCCTGTAGAACGGGAGCTGCCGGCTGAGCAAAGGTATTTGCTGGAGGAACTTGATAGGGCCGACAAAGAGTGACGTATGGCTCTCCACTGGTTCAACCCTCCGGTCCCTGTCAGGACCGAGCGTCCCGGGATCATCCGCAACGTCAACAACGCCGAGAAAGCCGGCGAGGAGCTGATGAAGTGGACCAAGCGTGGGCCTTGCTGGGACCTCGCGGTGCGCGTTTGCATGGCCGTGATATTCGACGAGATGGGAGCTGAGGAGGCCCGTAAGGCATTCCTGGCTGCCGCTAAGGAGGAGGGGACGTTACTTCCCCCCAACGGCAAATAGCTAAATTCGATTGCAAAGTCAGTCTCTAGCCACGAGGGCCCGCCGCCCGTGAGAAAAGCGACGGACCCGACAGCGGGTGCATCCACGAAGAATCGACCGCTGCGAGTTCTAAACCCGCGAAGGCCTGCGTTGTTCCCTTATCAGCGGAGGCTGCAACTGGGTTGGTCAGCAGCCTCTTGCCGCTCTAAGTTCATCCTCATGGGTCCCTTCTGGTTCTCTCCACCGATCTACGTGAAGACGAAACGTCCAGGCATTCGCCATGGGGTCAGCCACGTCGAGGGAGCCGCCGAGGAACTCATGGCGTGGGACACAAAGGGCCCGAGGTGGACCAAGGCTGTCCAATCCTGCGTCGATGCACTCGAGGGCAAATCCTCCCCCCCAAGAGGTCCGTGAAGCCTTCGAGGCGGCTGCCAAGGAGGCCAACGTGTATCTCTCCCCTGAGTAGGAGGTATCATGGCAACCCATTGGTTCGTCCCTCCGGTGTTCGTGAAGACTGAAACCGGTGTCAGGCATGGCTGCAACAATGCGAGGGCAGCCCTTGAGCAGCTCAAAACGTGGACCCGGAGAGGACCCTGCTGGCATAAGGCGGTGACGCTGTGCCTGTCAGATCTGGAGGGCGATTCGATTGACCCTCAGGTGGTGCGAAAGGCCTTTGAGGCTGCCGCAAAGGAGGCCAAGATGTATCTCTCCCCTGAGTAGGAGGTGTCGTGGCAACCCATTGGTTCTCCCCTCCAGTGTACGTCAAGACCGACCGACCTACGGGTCTAACAATGTCGAGGGTGCCGCCGAGGAACTCCTGAAGTGGACCAAGATGGGACCTAAGTGGCGGAAGGCTGCACAACTATACATCGACGCGCCGTCGAGGATCGGGCGACCCCGGAGGAGGCCCGTAAGGCCTTCGGGGCTGCTGCTAAGGAGGAGGGGATGTTCGTGCGAAACGTTGGCGAATAGATTCGCTAATTCGGTGCGTTAGCCTACAGTCATGAAGTCGCCAGCCAACTGTTAGGCAGCCGGCGATTGAGAGGGTGTCGTACTCTCGCCTCGTGAGGTGAGATGTTTAAGCGCTACGTCGGCACAAGCGCATTTTATCCGAATGATCTTGCGCTACTCCAACGAGTGTTCGACGAGATATGCGCAGACGGCAACCACGATGCAAGCTCGGGCGACGCTGAGATAATCGCGTCTACGCTATTGCAATTGTTCCAAGACGGAATGACTGACGAAGCGGCCTTGCTCGCTGAGATGCGCTCACGGCAACGCGACTTTATCCGTCATACTGGCTAAGCATCAGGAAGGGTCTCCCGTGTCCCTGTGCCCCTCGGCTGCGTGATCGGGCACTTTTTGATCTAGCCATCGACAGCAAGCTGCGTGGCTGTGATCTTGTGAAGCTTAGGATCGGCACGTTAGTCGCAGGTCCCGAAATTCGGACTCGCGCGATAGTGTTTCAGCAGAAGACAGGTCGTCCCGTTCAATTTGAGTTGATGGCTGACGCCCGAGCGAGCCTGCTCGCAGGGCTTGAGCGGCATGGGGGGGGACAGTCGAAGACTTTAGCTGTGAATCGGCGTGCAAAATTGACCCCATAAGCCGGGGAATCGGCGTCCAATTTTGCCCCCCCTGATGCTTTGATTTGCGACCATCGGCTCGTCGTGGCGAGCGGATGGTGTGGGGATGAAGTCGGTGGATACGATTGCCCGGGTTCGGCGCGCCTTCCATGTGCAGGGATGGTCGCTCAAGCGGATTTGCCGCGAGCTGCCTGTGTCGCGGAACACCGTCCGCAAGATTCTCAGATCCAATGAGACATCGTTCTCCTACGAACGCGAGCGGCAGCCCAAGCCGAAGATCGGTCCGTGGCAGGATCAGCTTGACGGGTTTTTGAATGGCAACCGTGGCAAGGCGGCGCGCGAGCAACTGACACTGATCCGGATTTACGAAGAGCTTTGCAGTCTCGGCTACGAGGGTGGCTATGACGCCGTCCGCCGCTACGCGAAGAGCTGGGCGAAGGCGCAGGGGTCGGCGACGGCGGACGCCTATGTGCCGCTGTTCTTCGCGCCGGGCGAGGCCTACCAGTTCGACTGGAGCCACGAGATCGTCCTGATCAACGGCGTGACGGTGACCGTGAAGGTCGCCCATGTCCGGCTCTGCCACAGCCGCATGATGTTCGTCAGGGCCTATCCGCGCGAGACGCAGGAGATGGTGTTCGACGCCCATGACAGGGCCTTTGCAAGTCATGTGGGCAAGGGCGGCGGGATCCATCCCTTCAGCTTTCAGGGCGTCCTCATCCCGGCTATCAAATATGCCCTCAATCTCGGCGTCATAGGCAAGCAGGGTGGTCGGCTGAAGGCTGCCGCCTGATTGGCTTCCCTCAGCGCCGCCACCCCCGATAGCGAAGAATAGAGCGCTGGTACGCCCTTTGGATCGAATCGTCCTCGGCGCCGCGGCCCGACAGCGGATGTCGCGCATAGATCGCTTGTATCGGCGGCGCATCGGATGTGCCCCCTCCAATGCCATCAGGGGCAATGTCGAAGTGGCGCTTTCGGCGGTGCTACTTCCGGCAAAGGCAGCATGCCCCCTTAGAGATCACAACCAGACCCGAGGACCTCCCGGCGGCTTCCGGCGGGATTCGGCGGCCTGATCAGCAGCTCTGCTTTGCGCTCTATTCGGCAAGCGGGCTGATGACCCGGCTTTACCGGCCGCTGCTCGATCCGCTGGGGCTGACCTACCCGCAATATCTGGCGATGCTCGCGCTATGGGAGCGAGCGCCAAGCACGGTGGGCGAGCTTGGCGAAGTGCTTGGGCTTGATTCGGCGACGCTGACGCCGTTGCTCAAGCGGCTGGAAGCATGCGGCCTGGTCACACGCCGTTGTCATCCCGTCGCACCACGTCGCGTGTCGCTGCACGTGCGGGGTATGAAGAACTTAAGCCGCTCATTGAGCTGGGAGAAAAAACCGAAACGTTCGAGCAACGAATGAGCGCGGCCCGCAATGCGGCGGCCCTACAAGCATGATTAAATTGATCTGGATGGTTAGCCGTTGGATCGCGCCGGGGCAAAGCCGCGACTTCTGAGGCATAGAGAAGATTGCTATAGCTCACAATTGTTGCTATCGTGAGTTATAGAAGGGTGCCCTATAACTCATGGTATGGAATTGGGAGCAGGCGGACTGGCCGCATTTTACCTACGATAAGAAGGCGTTGGAACCGCTGGAAAGCGAGTTCCTGTTGCGATCGGGCGAGTTCCTAGGCGTCTTTCGTCATGTCGGTTCCGACGATCGCGACCAGATCCGCATCGATCTTATCAGCGAAGAGGCCTTGAAGACATCCGCGATTGAGGGGGAGTACCTCGACCGCGAGAGCCTGCAATCATCCCTGCGCCAGCAACTTGGTCTGGGCGGGGAGACCAGGCGCATTCCGCCTGCCGAGCGGGGCATCGCTGAAATGATGGCCGATGTCTACTTGCATTTTGCCGATGCGCTGACGCATCGCACTCTTTACGCTTGGCATACGATGGTGATGTCGGGTGAGCGTCGTATCGAGACCATCGGCAACTACCGCCAGCATGCCGATGCCATGCAGATCGTTTCCAATCGGCTGGATAAGCCCAAAGTTCATTTCGAAACGCCGCCCTCCGCGCGGGTGAAACCCGAAATGGATGCCTTCACTACTTGGTTCAACGATACCTCATCCAAAGGCAAGACACCGCTGCCAGCGTTGACGCGTGCCGCTATCGCGCACCTTTATTTCGAGAGCATTCACCCGTTCGAGGATGGCAACGGTCGCATAGGCCGTGCCCTCTGCGAAAAGGCGCTGGCGCAAAATCTGGGTGAGCCCAGCCTCATCGCGTTGGCCTATACGATAGAGCGCCGCCGCAAGGCCTACTACGACCATCTGGAGGCCAGCAACACGAGCAACGCGGTAACAGATTGGCTGCTCTACTTCGCCAACACGATCCTCGAAGCGCAGCGCGTAACGCTCGCTCGTGTCGAATTCTCCGTCGTCAAGGCCAAGTTTCACGAACGCTACCGGGATCACTTCAACGAGCGCCAGGAAAAGGTCATCGCCCGGATGTTCCGCGCGGGCATCGACGGGTTCAAAGGGGGGCTCAGCGCCGAGAATTATATCGCCATCACGCAGGCATCGCGCGCGACGGCAACAAGAGATTTGCAGGACCTCGTTGCCAACGGTGCACTGATAAGAACCGGCGAACGGCGACACACACGTTACGCGTTGAACATTCTTGATGGCCGCACGTAAACCAGAAGAGGCAGGCTGTCAAAGAGCCTGCCTGCCTGAGCATCGAGGGGTGGCGGGCTGCAACCCGGCAGGAGGTCGTCGATTGGGTTACACGAGACCGGAAACGCAAAAAGTCGCGCGGTGCGATGCTGATTGTCCGGTCCCGGTTGAAGCCGGTGGTTTAGTGTTACCTCAACGCGCGTTGGGGGAAAGAAGCGCGCGGAAGGGGCGCGCTGGCCTTCGAGTGGTAGCGAGAAACCTGAACAAAACTCTTGGCAGACATCAAGGCCGGGCACATCAGCTCGGCTGCTGTATTGCGGCAAGCTTCCAGTCACCGCCGTTCTGGCGCGTAAAGGTCCACAGTTCGGTCGTCTCCGTCGGCCGATCGGCCTGGCCCTCAATGATCTTGTCGCTGATACGATCGCGGGTCACGTCGCGAGACTCATAGCGCAAAGCAGCCGTCGCGTAGTCGCGATCACCCTCCTGCCAACTTTCCGCAATATCGGCCTCCAACAGGCTGACGTCCGACACGTCGTTCCTGACGCCCTTTTTGGCATTGTCGGCAAGTTCCTCGGACAGATAGGACACCATCTCGGGCGTCACCAACCGGCGCAAAGCAACATGATCTTCGCGCCCGAATGCGTCCTGAACTTCCGTCAGCCTTTGCTGGAACGTGTCGAGGTCGGTTTGGGTGAGGGTGATCTCATCGGCAGCATTGGCTTGGGAAGGATTGGCTTGGCTCGTTCCGCCAAATCCTGACCCAATGCCTGGCATGGCGAAAGCTGTGGCGTTGCTCGACTCGGGCCGGGCTGCAGCGCTTCGCCCAAAGGTCCCGGTGCCCCGCGAGGCACCGGCCGTAGCGGGCTCTGGGTTTTGCGCCGATTGCGAGCGGAAAAGCGAATGGCCAGCATGACCACGCCGCCGATCAGCAGCACTTGAAGGAGAAGGCCGAACATGCCGGCCAAGCCGCCGAACCCATGGCCCAAAAGAACGCCGATCAAGCCGCCGAGCAGCAGCCCCCGCATCATCGATCCACCGAGGCCGTTGAAGAAGCCTGGGCGCTGGAATGCCTGCGGCTGGCGGGCCGCATTGTTCGTTGCCGCATTGGGCGTCATCGAGCGCTCGACCGGTGCGGAAGGCTGTGGCGCCGTCCTGGTCGGCGGGACCGGCTGGAAAGTGCGCATGCCGCGACTGCCGAAGCTGCCGCCACGGCGCGCATCGGCGTGATCCACAGCGACCATGGAAAATGCCAGGAACAATCCCGCAATCAAAATTGCAAACCGTCCTGAACGCGAAATCAGCATAGGCAAGTCCTCAAGTGACACTCTTTCCGCTCATATGGGGTGCGTGGATCGAAATTATCAGTGAATCGTCCGCCGAGAAAATTCGAACGACATGGTCGGCGGCCCGCCGCTGTTCACGACGAGAATGTCGAGCGCGCCAAGCAGACGATCGCCTGCTCGACGGCGCGGGCTCCTGCACCCGGCCGAACGGCGCGTCAAGAGCATCTTTCGTGCAAGCCTCTTGCCATCGGTCTCCTGGCGACGACGCCGGCCCGCCTGATCTTGACATACATCTTTCTCGCATACTATCAACACATCTGGAAAACCTGCCATACAGGTTTGCCCTCCTGAACTGGTGATCGCGTGAGCACGGCCGTATCCGCAAAACATTCCGACGCAGCGAGCCTGGTCAGCAATACGATCGGCGAGATCACACGCCATATCCGCGCGCATGAGCTCGGGCCCGGCGACCGGCTGCCCAGCGAGGCCGCGCTTTCGAGACAATTGAGCGTCTCGCGCACCGTGGTTCGCGAGGCCTTCAGCTCGCTCGCTGCCATGCGGCTTATCGACCTGAGGGCAGGCAGACGGGCTACCGTCGCCGAGCTGGATTATGGCGCCATGTCGCTGGTGATCGAGCATGGCGTCCACACGGAACAGATCACGGTGCAGCAAATCTACGACGTGCGCCGCACGATTGAGACCCGCACCGCCATGCTGGCGGCCTTGCGCAGAACAGCCGACGAAGTGGAAAGGATCAGGACGCACGCGCTCGCCATGCGCGAGAATTTCCAGCGGCCGGAACAGGTCATGGAGCACGATCTCGCCTTTCACCTCGAACTCGCCAAGGCTGCAAAGAATCCGGTTTTCAGCCTCATCGTCGGCGCGTTCGAGCGCGTATCGCGCCAGACCTGGCCGATCGGCTGGCGGAGCCGCCCTTCGGATGCCGAGCAGTTGGAGATGATCCAAATCCATATCGATCTCGCCGAAGCAATCGAGACCGGTGATCCTCAGTCCGCTCGCGACCTGATGGCGAGGCATTTTGACGAGAGCGTCAAGGCCCTGCTGGCGGCTGGCATCGCCTGAGGAGCGGGGTGCGCGATGAAGATCACGAAACTGGAAACGCTGCGGCTCAAGGAGCGGCCGAACCTTCTCTGGGTCCTGGTTCACACGGACGAAGGCCTCGTTGGGCTGGGCGAGACCTTCTTCATGGCCGAAACCGTCGAGACCTATCTGCACGAATATGTCGCGCCGTGCGTGATCGGGCGCAACCCCTTGCAGATCGACCTGCTTGCCGCCGATCTCGTCGGCTATCTCGGTTTCCGATCGACGGGCGCGGAAGTCAGGGGCAACTCCGCTTTCGATATCGCACTGTGGGATCTGTTCGGAAAGGCGACGGGTCAGCCGATCGCACAACTCCTCGGCGGTTTCACCCGGCACGAGATCAGGACCTACAACACCTGTGCCGGTACCGAATACATCAAGAAGACCACCGGCCAGACGACGGCCAATTACGGGCTCGATAAGCCCGGCGACGCCTATGATGATCTGAACGGCTTCCTTCACCGCGCCGACGAACTGGCGCATTCATTGTTGGAGGAAGGCATCACGGCCATGAAGATCTGGCCCTTCGACATGGCCGCCGAGAAAACGCGCGGCTTGTATATTTCGCAGCCTGATTTGAATTCCGCGCTGGCGCCATTCGAGAAAATCCGCAATGCGGTCGGCGACAAGATGGACATCATGGTTGAATTCCATTCAATGTGGCAGCTGCTGCCGGCCATGCAGATCGCCCGCGAGCTTGCCCCCTACAAGACCTTCTGGCACGAAGATCCGATCAGGATGGACAGCCTGTCCAGCCTGAAACGCTATGCCGAGGCTTCGCTGGCGCCGATATCGGCTTCGGAGACGCTCGGTTCCCGGTGGGCCTTCCGTGACCTTCTCGAGACCGGGGCGGCCGGCGTCATTATGCTCGATATCAGCTGGTGCGGCGGGCTCTCGGAGGCGCGCAAGATCGCTGCCATGGCTGAAGCATGGCACCTGCCGGTCGCGCCACACGACTGCACCGGTCCAGTTGTGCTCGGCGCATCGACCCACCTGGCGCTCAATGCGCCGAACGCGCTCGTCCAAGAGAGTGTCAGGGCCTTCTACAAGACCTGGTACCGCGACCTTGTGACCGCTTTGCCGCAGGTGAAGAACGGCATGATCACCGTGCCTTCCGGACCGGGCCTCGGCATGGAACTGAACCCGGAGATCGATCGCGCCTTCACGGCGCTTCGACGGGTGACCGACGCATCGACTCTCTGAAAATGAACCTGAAGCAGCTTTCTACGGAGGAGGAGAACCATGAAGAAGCTACTTATCTCGGCAGCCTTGGGAGCAGTACTGGCTGGAGGCTCGGCAATCGGCTCACGCGCGCAGGAGCCGATGAAAATCGTCTTCACACATCATTCGTCGGCGTCAAACCCGTTCTGGCAAGCTGTGAAGAAGGGGTTTGACGACGCCTGCGCCAAGATCCAGGCCAATTGCCAGATGGTCTTCACGCAGACCGAAGGCTCGATCGAGCAACAATCGGCCAACATGCAGGCGGCGCTCGCGGCAAACCCGGACGCGCTGATCACCTCGATCGTCGACAACAATGCCTTCGACCAGATCATCGCCGACGCCCGCGCTGCCGGCGTCACGGTCATCGCATCCAATGTCGACGACACCGAGGGAGCAGCCGGCAATGCCCGCCAGGCTTTCATCGGCCAGGGCTTCATTCCCGCCGGCTACGAACTCGGCAAGAAGATGTCCGAGTTCTTCCCCAAGGAAGGCAAGATCAGGGCCCTCGTCGGCGTCTCCGCGCCCGGTCAGAACTGGTCGGAACAGCGCGCTGCCGGCGTCATGAAGTTCCTTGAGGAATACAAGGCCGCGAATGGCGGACGCGAAGTGGTCATTGAACGGCTCGACACCGGCACAGATGGCGCCGTCGTCGCCGATCGTGTTGGCGCCTATCTGTCTGCCCACCCGGACACCACGGTGTATTTCGACACCGGCCTTTGGCATGCCTACGTCGCCCAGGTACTGATCGATCGCGGCATCGAGCCGGGCAAGGTGCTGATGGGCGGCTTTGATATCGTCTCGGAAGTCCTGCAACAGATGGAAGCGGGTTATATCCAGGTCCAGGTCGACCAGCAGCCCTACATGCAGGGCTTCATGCCGGTGATGGAAGCCTATCTCGCCAAGAACGTCGGTCTGCTGCCGGCAGACATCGACACCGGCAAGGGCATCATCGTCAAGGAAGACGTGCCAAAGCTCAAGGAACTGGCCGCAAAGGGCGTGCGGTAGGCACGAAGCCGGCGTCCTCTCCTCGTTCTTACGGGGAGAGGTCGGCTGGACAAGGGGGAGGGCCAGGCAACACGGTCTTGGGCGTTGGCTCCGTCCCCATCCTCCAGCGGCATCTTCCCCGTCAAGGGCGGTAGAAGACAGACTGCCGCCATCCCCTTTGCCGATGCGATAACCAGCGGAAACGATCCCGAGCCGGAGCGAATGATGAAGCGTTTGATGAAGATTTATCTGGAGAAGCCGGAGCTTGCGGCGGTCGTGTTCCTGCTCCTGCTCCTCATCGTCTTTCAGATTCGCTCGAACGGCGTATTTTTGAACACACAGAACCTTCGCGGAATGCTTGGGCTGCTGCCCGAAATGGGGCTGGTCGCGATCGGCGTGACCCTGCTGATGATATGCGGTGAGTTTGATCTTTCGGTGGGCTCGGTCTTTGCGCTGACCCCGATGACCATGGCGGTGATGCTCGCGGCAGGCGTTCCGTTCGCGCCGGCCTTTGCCGCCGGCCTCGCGATCGCTGCCCTCATCGGCTTTTTCAACGGGTTCATAACGATTCGTTTCGCGATACCAAGCTTCATCACCACGCTTGGTATGCTGTTCATCGCGCGTTCGCTGACGGTGGTAATCTCCGGCGGCTTCCCTCCTGTCATACCAGCTAACGCTCTGCCCAAATGGCTGTTTACGGTCTATGTGGGACCGGGCGACCTCTTTCGCATGTCGTTCTTCTGGTTTCTCGCCGTGGCAATCCTGGTGACCGTGCTCCTGTCGCACACGAATTTCGGCAACTGGGTGCGCGCCACCGGCGGCTTTCTGCCCGCCGCGCAATCGATGGGTATCCCGACGGCCCGGGTGAAGGTCGCCTGCTTCATGATCTGTTCGGTGCTCGCCGGCTTTGCCGGTACCATTCAGGTGATGCGGCTCGGCGCCCCGCTGCCGTCGATCGGCGAGGGGCTGGAGCTGCAGGCCGTGTCGGCTGCCGTCATCGGTGGCGCCTCGTTGGCTGGTGGCATCGGCACCATCTTCGGCGGCATCATCGGGGCTGCCCTTATCCGCGTCATCGACAACGGACTGGTGCTGAGCCAGGTTGACGCCAACTGGTTCAAGATGGCGATCGGCTTTCTGACTATCTTCGCGGTCGTCATGAACGCATGGCTTCGAAAGCGGGGCAGGGCAATGAAGGTGGAGACCTGATCATGGCGGCGCCCATCATCGCGATCAAGGGACTCCAGAAATGGTATTCCGGCGTCCACGCCTTGAAAAACGTTACGCTGGATATCTATCCCGACGAGGCACTGGGCCTCGTCGGCGACAATGGCGCCGGCAAATCGACGCTGATCAACATCCTCTCAGGCACCCAAAAGCCCGATGGCGGCGAGATCAGGATCGAAGGTGAACCGGTCCGCTTCTCTAACCCGCGCGACGCCATGGGACGCGGCATCGAGACGATCTACCAGTACAATTCCATGGTCCCGACCATGACCATCGCCCGCAACGTTTTCATCGGACGCGAGCCGGTGAAGGGTTCGGTTTTCGGTATCGGCATCCTGGACCAGAAGCGCATGCGTGACGAAAGCGTCAAGGCGATCGCCGACGTCGACCTGCATCTGCGGTCGCCCGACGCGCTGGTCGGCGAACTGTCGGGCGGCCAGCGCCAAGGCGTGGCGATCGCCCGGGCCATGCACTTCAAGTCGAAAGTCATGATTCTCGACGAGCCAACCAACCATCTCTCGGTGAAGGAAACGCGAAAGGTGATCGGCTTCGTTCGTGGCCTCAAGGCCCAGAACATCACTAGCGTCTTCATCAGCCACAACATGCATCATGTTTTCGAATGCTGTGACCGGGTCGTGGCGATGGCGCGCGGAGAGATCGTTCTGGACAAGCCGATCGGCGAGACTTCGATCGAGGAAATCCACGAGGTGCTGTGACGTGAAGAAGCAATCACTCGCGAGCCACTCTGCTGGTGGAGATCAGTCTGCGCTACGACTTTTCCGCAAGAATAGCCTCAGCGGTTTTCTCGTCGGTGATCAGCACATCGACGACTCCCAGACGCAACACGGCGCGCAGCACCGGAACCTTGTCGAGGCCGCCGGAGGGCAGGATCACAGTGTCGACGTCGCGCAGATGTTCGGGGGCGAGGCCGATGACGCGGCTGTTTAGCGGGTGATCGACGAGTTGTCCGTCGGCGCCGATCCAGTGGCCGCAAATATCGCCGACCGCTCCGGCTTCGCGGAGTGATCTGAGATCATCGTCTCCTACCAGTCCGATCCGAAAGATGGTGGCGTCCTTGTGCACCGCGCCCACCGAAACGAAAGCGGCGTCAACGTCGCGGGCATGAGTGAAGGCGTCTTCCAGAATAGACTGGCGCATAAGCAGATCGCGTGTGGCCTCGGTATCCGTGAACACCGGTGCTGCGATGTAGAAGCATTCCGCGTCGAAGAGCGCCGCGAGCCGGGAAGCGATCTCGTAGATGTTGATCGCCGATCCACGTGTGAGCCCGCCAAGCAGGGAAACGATCGACATTCCTTTGACCGGGCGCACGGTCACCGACCGCAGACTGAGCTGGAGCGTCCGCCCCCATCCCACGCCCACCGATATCCCGTCACGGATTCTAAGCGACAGGGCTTCGCCGGCGGCGGCTGCGATGACCTGTGGCACCAGAGCAGGATCCGGCGGTGTCGGGACCACGATTGGATCCGAGACACCATAGGCGTCCCGCAGCCGGTTCTCCAACTCGATGCAGTTCGCCACCTTGGAATTGATGCGAATCTGAACGATCCCCCGCTGGCGCGCATGCGCCAGCATCCGGTTGACGCGAAGGCGGGTCAGGCCAAGAGACTTGGCGATTTGCGCCTGGGTGAGGTCACCGACATAAGCAAGCCAGGCGGCGCGCACGAGCAGCCCTTCCTCGCGATCGGCCGTGACGGAACTCGTTACGGCTTGGCGGCCGTCGCGTTTCTTTCGTGCTGGTTTCTCCATCAGATCATCCTGTCCACTCCGCGGCAGCGGGTTCAGAGCGGGCTCGGCCGAGCCATGTGCTCATCGATATGAGGCATCAATCGAGTTTCCCCGGCTCCGCTAGCCTCGACGATAGCGGTCGAAGGACAAAACCAGCGGAGCATCATGGCAAATCGCGTCGATGATGGCAGTCGTCAGCGGCAGGCGATCATGGGGAAGTACACCCCGGCCCATCATATTCTTCAAAGCCTGACCAAGGTCCAGCGCCAGTTGCGCCCCCTCAACCGTGTCCGAACTCATATGTTCGCGCTTCGCCACGGAATAGGGCAGGCCGCGGCCGAGCAGGCGTCCCATGCGACCGTTACGGCCCGCCTGGCAGGTCACATAAAGATCGCCGGAGCCGGCCAGCCCCAGCACTGTTTCGATTTTTCCACCCAGAGCTTCGACCAGAATCGCCATCTCGGCGAGGGACTGCGAGAAAAGCGACGAGGCAAGGTTGTGCATGAGCGCACCGTTGGGCGCCTTGCCGTCTCGCTCAAGCAGCCCGACGGGAGCCCCAACGGCGAGTGTATAGAAGTTCTTGAAAGCGGCGCAGATCTCGACGCCAATGAGATCGGATGATGGTCGCGCATGATAGAAAGGCGCGCGCAGGATGCGTGACGCCGCGGCCAGCTGGTCGGGATCGTGCCCAGCCACGATCACGGAGGTATCGCGCTGTGCGGCCAGTTCGCCGGCAATGCAAGGTCCGCCGACGGCCATCACCGAGATCGACAAGCCAGTACGTTGCTCAATCTCGCGGGCAAGCAGATGCGGCAGGATTTCGATGCCTTCGTCGCTCGCGGCGAGTCCTTTCGTAATCATAAGTATCGGCATGGGCGACTTGATGCTTTCAGCAATGCGGTCGATCGCCCAAGGAACGCCGGCCGACGAGACGCCGAGTACAAGCAGGTCGGCTCCATCGTTCATCGCCGTCCCGAATTCGGTCCAGGAACAGGCGGCTACCGCGTCAGGCAGAGTGATGTTGAGGCGAGGGTGATGACCTGTGTCGGCCACAGAGCTGACGATCTCCTCGTCGAGATGGGTGCCGACAAGAGTGATGCGGTTACCCGCGTGAGCGGCCGGAAGCGTCATCGCAGAGCCCATGACGCCAGCGCCGAGGATAATGATCTTCGCCATTCAGCTTCTTTCCTTGTCCAGCCGCTCGCCGCTGCCTTGGTCGAACAGGTGGATTCGCTCAGGCGCTGGCTCCAGGTGGATCACAGCTCCAGGAGAGAGCTCCATGCGGTCATGCAGCACCGAGCAGATCGCAATGTTGCCCATGGCGGCAAAGATATGGATTTCGGGGCCAGTCGGCTCGACAACCGTAATTCTCGCCGGGATGCCGCGCCCGTCTGCCACAGGTCGAAGATGTTCGGGCCGAATGCCATAGATCACCTTTTGGCCGGGCCGGACCGCAGCCTCTGGCGGAAGCGGGAGGGATAGCTCGTCGGTCCGCACCACCCAGGCGTCGCGCTCGGAAGCCACCTCGCCATGGAACATGTTCATTGCGGGCGAGCCGATGAAGGAGGCGACGAAGAGGTTTGCCGGGCGATCGTAGACATCAAGCGGGCGCCCGATCTGCTCGATCTGGCCGTCGCGCATGATGACGATGACATCGGCCATGGTCATGGCCTCGATTTGGTCATGCGTGACATACACGGTGGTGGTCTTCAGCCGCTGGTGGAGCTCCTTGATTTCCGTGCGCATTTGCACGCGCAGCTTGGCGTCGAGGTTGGACAGCGGCTCGTCGAACAGGAAGACAGTTGGGTCTCGCACGATAGCGCGACCCATGGCGACGCGTTGCCGCTGGCCGCCCGAAAGCTGGCGGGGATACCGTTCCAGATAAGGGGTCAGATTGAGGATCGATGCCGCCCATCCGACCTTCTGTTTGATTTCTTCGTTGGGGCGTTTCTTCAACTGCATGGAAAACGCCATGTTGTCGAAGACGGTCATATGCGCGTAAAGCGCGTAATTCTGGAAGACCATCGCGATATTGCGGTCTTTGGGATGAAGTGTGTTGACGACCCTGTCTCCTATCGTGATCTCACCGGACGTGATGGGCTCGAGACCGGCTATCATGCGCAACAGTGTGGACTTGCCGCACCCGGACGGCCCCAACAGAACGACGAACTGGCCATCCTCGATCGAGAGATCGAGTCCATCGATAATCGAGAGGGCGCCATAGTCTTTCTTTATGTTGCTGATGGTGACAGACGCCATAAATTGTTATCCTTCGATTGCCCTTGCCGGTTGGGTTCAACTTTCGCCATGCGAGTCATTGGCGACGGTCGGATGCGGTCTCACCATTCGCTCTCCAGAAACTCCTCCAGCAGCCCTGCATCGGCGGCCAGATTGACAAAGGACCATCGGCCACGGATTTCCCGCGAATAGCGAATGGCGTCGTGCCAAAGCGCGCGCGGCAGGCCTAGTTCTGTGCCGGTGACCGGCCCCCCGGCAGCCTTGAGTGCTGCCTCCATGCGGGCAACCGGCATCGCCATCGGCCGAACCTCCTGGCGCAGTGCCGGCCAGATTTCCGCAAGCCTGCGGTTGAAGATTTCCGTCTGGCGGGCGTCGAGTGCCGTCTTCTTCATCTCGGCAATGCAAAGTGGTCCAAGTTGTGCCCCATAGCGGGCCAGCATCGCCGCCTCGTCGATGGCGGTCGGCTTCACCTGCGGTGGCTCTTTCATGTCCAGCAGCCGCGCTTGCAGACGCGCCATGACCATCGAGGCAACCCCCACCTGCTGACCGTGCGTGGTGCCGGGATGATGGTCTTGCGCGAACATGTCGACCCAATGGGAAATCTGGTGCTCTCCCATGGATCCAGGATGGGAAACGCCGGCAAAGCACACACCCATCGAGCACAGCGTCAAGACGCGCTGGAGATGCCCGACAGCGGTGACGTCATGCCTGGCAAGGCCAGGCGCATGGGCCAGCATCGGTCCCTCATCGCCCGCCTGCAGCAGGTAGGGCACGGCAGAATAGTAGGTGTCGAACAGCCGATGCGAAGCCCACCAATCGATCTGGGCGGTGGGACGACACAGGCTGTCACCGAGCCCAGCGGCGCTGAGCCAGGCGGGCGCTGCGGCCGAAACGCCAAGGTCCAGGAAGATGCCCCGCGGCGCGTGCGAGGGCAGCGAGATCTTGAGCCCTGAAGCCAAGGTCACCGACGCTGTCGAAGCGCCATAGCCATTCATCGAGGCGGCCGTGCCGAAGACGGCATAGGGCCGCTCGTCGAGGAAGGTTGCATGCTTGCAGCTGTCGTTGAGGACGCCAGACCCGACGGCCACGACCCCGTCGGCGTGACGCGTCTTCTCCCTGACCATCTGGATCGTTGCCTCATCGCAGTCGAGGCCGTCAGGCAGCACGATTTCACTGATGTCGGCGATGGCGCGCAGCGCCTTCGCGACGCGCCGGCCCATCACATCGACGGTGTTGACATCGGACACAACAGCGATGCGACGGCCGAGCGCCAGGGGCGCAACGAGATCCGCCTCGCGGCCCTCCGTCGTCTCCAGCAATTCGATCGTCTGGAACGGCAGGACGGCAGCCTCGCCTGTCTCAGGATCTTTCCAGCGTTCCGCGACAACGTCCTCGATCAACGCGTTCCAGTTGGTCGTTTCAGCCATGATTGGTCTCCATGAAGGCCGCGAGTCGCTGGTTCCAGGCTGAAAGCGTTGGCCAAAGATCGGCATGGATCGCAAGAAGTTGGGTGTAGAGCTCGGCCCGTTTCGCGTCCGGTTCGAAGGTTTTGGCCGGCTCGCTGGCCATTGCGGTCGACGCTTCGGCGATGGTGGAAAACCAGCCCACGCCCTTTGCCGCCGCCATCGCCGCGCCAAGCGAGGAGGCTTCCACCGTCGTCGAACGCTTTATGGGACGATCGAGTGCATCCGCCAGAATTTGCATCCACAGGTCGGACTTCGCTCCTCCACCGATGGCTATGAACTGGTCGATGGTCTGGGCGGCAGCCGCAGCGGCCCGCTGACTTGTCGCGGCCTGATGCAGCGCTATGCCTTCCAGCACGGCGCGATAGATGTCGCCGCGGCGGCTGGAGCCGGAAAGCCCAGCAATGACACCACGGGCGGCACTATCCCAGTGCGGATCCATGACGCCCTGCCAGTAGGGCAGGAGCATTATGCCGCCCGCGCCGATCGGGCTGGCAGCGGCTTCGGCTTCGAGCGCCTCCAGGACGTCGCTTGAGCCATGCAGATCGACGCCAAGCATTTCCCGCGCCATCCAGTCGACGAGAAAAGTGCCGGCGCGAAGGCACGTCTCGTAGATATAGCCGTCATCGGCGACCGCCGTCTCGGTGCGGAAGGCCTGGTCGTGGGCGTAGTCCGTGCCGAAGCTGCCGGAGACGACCGCCGTGCCGAGGTTGATGTAAGCGCATCGCGGCTGCAACACACCAGCGCCCGTTCCGGCGCATTGACCGTCGCCGCCGCCGGCGACGATCGGCGTGCCCTCGCGCAGGCCCGTCAGAATGGCCGCTTCCGAAGTCAGTTGGCCCAGAACGGTGCCGGGCCTCGCCAGGTCCGGCATCATGCGCCGGGCGATGCCCGCTGCGGCGAGTATTTCGTTCGACCAGTCCATAGCTCGCATATCGAGTATACCCATCGGGTCGGCGGATGCGGTGGACGTCACCCACCGGCCGCTCAAGCGAAACACCAGATAGCCGTGGACTTCGGCCATTCGCTCCACGCGGGCAAAAATCTCGGGTTGTTCCTCGCGAAACCAGATCATGCGGTAAAGGCAAGGAATGACGTCCAGCGGCTTGCCGGATATTGCGTGGACACGTGCTGCGCCGAAGCTCTCGCCGAAGCGGCGTGCTTTCCCACGGGCGCGCTCATCGAGCCAGAGGGTCGCGGGCCCGACCGCCTGGCCCTCCTCGTCGAAAAGGCCGAAGCTCTCGCGTTGGTTGGCAATCGCAAGGGCGGCAATGCGTGCGGGCGAAACTGTTGCCGCGACAGAACGAAGCGCCGTGACCGTCGAGGCCCACCATTCGGCCGGATCCTGCTCGAAATAGCCCGAACGCGGGTTCGACATTGCAAGCGGCGCACGACCTTCAGCCACGGCCAGACCATTGCGGTCCCAGGCGATCGCCTTGGTTGCCGAGGTCGAGGAATCGATGCCGATGACGAGATCCGGAACCATTGCCGCCACATTGCCAAAGGGCGAGGGCGGTCGAAGCCGCCTTCGCCCAAATCACCGACTACCCGCTAAAGACCGGCATCCTTGACTTTGCCGTCGACAATGCCGGCAATGGCATCCAGGCATGCCTTGGCGTCGCCGCCATAGTCTTGGCCCGTAAGCAATTTGCCGAGTTCAACCGGGATGTCGTTGTTCGACAGATCCGCCCAGATCGGCATGTCCGGCTCCGATCCCATCTGGTTGTCGATAGTGTATTTGATCGCCTCGAAATGGCGTGTCGTTCCGGGCCCGACAACAGCCTTCGCCTTGACCCGAGGATCTGTAAAAGAGGAATTGCGCATCGGCGAGGCGCCGCCGCCGAGCGTCGATACCCGCGCCATCACATCCTTCGAGCAGACCCACTGCATGAACAGCCATGCTGCTTCCTTGTTCTTGGAATATTGCGACAGCGAGATCGTCGAGCCACCTTGGTGGCCGACGGCCGGGATTTCGTTGAAGCCGCAATCGGCGGCGGCGCGGCGGCCAGGAACCTCCTTGGGCGCGGGCAGGGCCTCGAACAGGCCTTTGACCTTGGAATCGTTGGCGTCGAAGCCGGGGAAATCCTCGCCCCAGGTGATTGCCATGGCGGCCTGACCCTGTGTCAACGCCTGTCCCTGACCGTCCCAGGTCCAAGTCGTCGCCGAGGGCGGCGAGTTTTTGACCAGCTCCTGATAGAATTGCAGTCCGGCCACGCCGCGCTCGTCATTGCCGACAAACTTCTTGTCCTTGTTGAAGATCGAACCGCCATGGCCCCACAATGCGAAGGTCCAGTCGCATTCCAGCGAATAGTGGCCGGACTTCGCCTGGCACGCTGTGCCGAAGATGCCGTTGCTTTTTTCTGCCTCTGTGAGCGCCTGCACGGCCTTGAGGTAGGCGTCGAGATCTGTCGGCAGCGCAATATTGTGTTTGTCGAAAAGATCCTTGCGGTACATCAGGATGAAGATCGGAATATCGAATGGAATTCCGCACTGTTTGCCGTTGTACATGGCGATGCCGTCGACCAGCGGCTTGGAGAAATCGTCCCAGTCGAAGTTGGGCATCGCCAGTTCTTTGTTCTGGTCATAATACTCGCGCGGATCGACGACATCCTGTGCAAATGTCGCCATCCAGGACTGGTCGAGATAGTAGACGTCGTAGGTGCCAAGCTGGCCCTGCACGTCTTGCGTGGCCTTGGCGAGAACCTGCTCCAGCGGCACGATCTCGACTTCCACCTCAATGCCGGTTGCCTTGGTGAATTCACCCGCGACAAGCTGGTTGGCCACGATCGTTGGCGGCGTCGCTTCCGAAGTGTAGCGGATTTTGGTGCCGGCATATGGTTTGCCGACATCGGCCAGCCACTTCAGCATATCGGCGTCCTGGGCACGGGCTTCTTCAACCCCGAGCCCCAGCATCCCCCGATTGGTGCGGCCGCCACCTAGCATGGCCGATCCGAAGGCGGAAAAGCCGACACCAGCGAGCGCCATCTTCCTCATGAAGTCGCGTTTGGTTATTCGGCGCGCCGTAAAGTCATTGCAGGTATCGGTGACGAATGTCTTCTTGTCGTGTTCACTGAAGCTCATGATCGTTCCTCCGTTGCGGTTTTGTCGTCGTTGTTCTCGTCTGCGCCTCACTCCTTCAGAGATCCGAGGGTGAGGCCGCGGACCAGATGCCGTTGAACCAGCAGGATAAAGATGAAGCTGGGTATGATCGCGGACGTGCCGAGCGCTGTGATGTAGCCCCACTCGGTCGCGGTCGAGGTGACAAAGGTCGAGATCTTCACCGGCACAGTGCGGATCGACGTTGTCAGGAACAGTGAGAGCAGGAACTCGGTCCACGAAAAGATGAAACACAGCACGGCCGTCGCAGCGATGCCGCCCTTGACCATGGGAAGGACCACGCGTCGGAACGTCTGCCAGCGCGTCGCGCCGTCAATCAGCGCCGCTTCATCAACCTCGCGCGGAACATCGTCGAAGAACGACTTCAAAAGCAAAACCGCCAGCGGCAGGTTGATCAAACTGTGAACAAGGATGAGCCCCGTATAGGTATCGCGCAAGCCGAGATCCCGGAACATGAAAACGATCGGAATGACGATCGCGATTGGCGGCATGAAGCGCTGCGAGAGAATCCAGAACAGGAAGGACTGCTGTCCACTGAACTGCATTCGTGACAGGCAATAGGCGGCCAGAGTGGCCAGCAGCAGCGTCAGCGCCGTCGATCCAACGGCTATGATGGCGCTGTCGAGCAACGACTGGCGGGAATCGTAGGAGCTGGCGCCACCCTTGATCACCCCGGCCGCCTCGCCGCCCTGTTCCATGCCGATGTCGACGCGCGAAACGCCAAGCAACGTCACACGGTAATTGTCCGGCGTCGGCGTGAAATCGACGTAGACCGGTCCGCTGCGGTCGAAGATCGCCGAATAGGGTTTGATGGACGACAGCGCCCACCACGCGATCGGGAACATGAAGATCGCCACCACAAGGACGGCGAGCACGTCACGGGCGATGGTTTGGGCGCGCGACGACTCCATCAGAACCTCACCTTGAACAGCCTGACGAACAGGTTCGACACGACGATCAAGACGACGAGCACGATCAGCGACAGGGTCGCGGCGTAGGGAAAGTCTCCGGTGAAATAGATACGGCCAGCGTAGAATGAAAGCGTCTCGGTGGCCGTGCCAGGCCCGCCGGCGGTGATGATGTAGACGTAGTCGTAGATGCGAAAGAGATCGACGCCGCGGATCAGCACCGCGACCGCTATCACCTTGCGCAGCATCGGCAATGTGAGCCGCAAGAACGTCTGGATGCCGCTGGCGCCGTCGATCGCCGCGGCTTCGAAAGGTTCCTTCGGCAGCGCCCTGAGCCCTGCCAGGATGATGAGCACCATGAACGGCGTCCATTGCCATATGTCTGCCAGCAGGATCGCCGCCAATGCGGTTCCGGGCTGCGTCAGGATCGGCTGCGCCGGCGAGATCAGGTCGACGGCATAGAGGTAGAACGACAGGACGCCGAAAGAGCCGTCCTGCATCAGCAGGAACATCATTCCGGTCACCGCAGGCGGCACCACCAGCGGCAGTGTCATCAGCGCCCGCAGCACCCCGTAACCTTTGCGATCGGTGTCAAGCAGAAGCGCGATGAGGATGCCGAGCGCAAGCTGAACTGCAAGCGCGACGAAGGTGTAGATCAGCGTGGTTTCCAGCGAATGCCACATACGCGCGTCCGAGAATGCGCGCGTCCATTGGTGGAGCCCGGCAAAGTCGAGCTGCCGGGAAACGACATTGCGTTTGTGAAACGACAGCCAGACTGAATAGGCGAGGGGATAGGTGCCGAAAACGAGAAGCATCACCGTGATCGGCGCGAGCCAGGGGAAAGGATGCTCGGCCGTCATGAACCGGGGTAGCGCCCACCTGGAGGTCGGCCGCGTGAGGGCTGCGCTGCTCACGCGCAAGTCTCCGCTCGGTGACCGAGATGCATCGGCCTTCTCCCTATCGGCCAGATTGTGCCAACTTGAACTTTTGTAAGTTTGTTGTGCCTTTTGTTAAGAACGTGTCGGACGACCGCCAATTTGTCAAGTGTCGGTTCCATCAGCGCTCAAGGGATTTGCTCGCGGTCCCACGGGACGCCGTCATCGCCGGATATGGAGTTCCGTTTGTAGGGAACGCCGCTGGCAATGCCGTGTATCAGCATCAAAAGCGCGAGGGCCGCCGCCAACTTGGCGGCCCAAGAAGCTACGGAACGCGTCCAGGAGATTGGGAGGACACGCCGGGGCTTTTTGGACTCCCTCCGGGCCCGTCATTGTCGCTATTTATCAATGGTTTAGCGCTATATTTTGGCTCAGTTAGCCAAGTCATAGCTGGCGAACCTTCGAGTAGCGCATTGATATTGTTGATTTATGGTGGGCTTCCGAGGACCGCCGGTCGATTTGCTGCGCAAATGGGAGACATAAACGGAATCGAACGCGCGTTTCAGTTGAGGAGAAGCTGATCTTCCTACGGGTTGCCGCTATCGTCGGTACATGCGCAACGTTGCGTCGGGGCGATCAGTGGCTCCAGTCGGCATGAAGCCAGCCAGCAGCGCAAACAATGCGGTCAATCAAATCGCACCAAAATCATCTGTACATACATCGGCTACTCGGGTTTCTCCTCAAGCTTTTCATCTCCGAAAGAATTGTCTCCCAGGTGCGGCTCGATATCCGAAGCTTGGCGATTCTATCCCGCATCCTTATCACGTCCGCACCCTCAGCGCCTGCTCCAGCCTGTCGGCAATCTGGGTGACGATATAGGCAATCACCATGTAGATCACGACGGCAATCACGAAGGCTTCTAGGTAGTAGTAGTTCAGCGCGGCGGTCAATTGGGACTGGGCGAAGATATCGACAACCTCGATGGCGAACCCGAGGGAAAGCGCCTTCATGATGACCATCATCGAGGTTGTCAGGTCGGGAATTGCGGTGAGGGCCACCTGGGGAAATAGGATCCGTCGGAACAGTTGGCCGCTTGTATAGCCGAGCGAATGGGCGGCGTCCGACTGACCGGTGTCGAAGGCGTTCAGGGCTCCTTTGATGATTTCCGCTTGGAACGCCGCAACGCAGCCGGTGACTGCAATGACAAGGATTACCCAGTTGGGCGTTTCGTGGGCGTTGAAGTTGATCGCGAGCAACGAGAGCAGGAACTGGAATGCCGGGGGCAGACCGAAATAGGCGAGGAAAATCACGATCACCATCGGAACGCCTTTGAAGACGACCTTATAGGCCATGATGAGCTGTCGCAGCACGGGGATCCGCCTATGTTCGACGAGCGCAAAAAGGCTGCCGACGATCGTGGACAGGATGAAAATCGTGAAAGCCATGCCGAGCGTCACGGGTACGGCGCCCAGAATTTCCTGCGAGTCCTGGAGCAGAATATCGGTATCAAACATGGTCGGATTACCCCTTACGTCACACGCTCGCGACGGCCGCGTTCTTGATCTGAGCTGTTGTCGTCGCCTCTGGCGCTTGCATTGGCGAGCGAAGCTCGAAGAAGCGCACGATGAGCCACGCGACGAGGCACATCAGCGAATAGATAACCGCCAGCACGAGGTACGTTTCGAACTGGTACTGGTTATAGTCGCGCTCCATGATCAAGTGCGCGGTCGCCATCACATCCGCTGCCCCGATGTACATGACCAGCGCAACGTTATGGATCAGGTAGATGATGGCGTTTCCATAGCCCGGCAATGCGAAGTGCACCGCTTGCGGGCCGACTACGCGGGTGATCTTCTGTCGGAAGGTATATCCCAGACTGTCGGCCGCATCATGCTGGCCGCGATCGACGGCCAGGTATGCAGGTCGCATGACTTCCGACAGATACCCTCCATGATAGAGGCTCAGCCCCACCATCGCAGCGATCGTTGCAGAAATAAAATCCTCGGCGCCGAACAGGATCACCAACAAGGGCAGCCCGTAGAACGCGACGAATAACTGCAGGACGACGGGAACACTCCGGGCATAGGACACGTAGAGGTCAGTCAGGTGACTGATCACCGGTATCCTCTGAACTCGGAGTGTTGTCGCGACGAGAGCCAAGCAAAAGCCGACGACCATGGCCGTAACGGTGATGGCGAGAGTCAGCGGCAACGCCGAGAGCAACTCGGGAATCATAGCAGAAACATCCACTTTGAAACGCTCCTTCTTGCAATTCAGCCTTACCGCTGGCTATCGCTACATGGTTGGGAAAAGGTCCTGTTACTTCATGTATTTGACGATGTCCTCGCCGAACCATTTCTGCGAGAGCTTTTCGATCGTGCCATCGTCTTTTAATTCCTTGAGAACCTTGTTCACATCGTCGGCTAAAACCTTGTTTTCGTCCGACCTATGAATCAGCATGTAGGTGTTGTTGCTGAAGACCGGATCGGACGCCACGATATCGAGCTTCTTTTCCTCGATGACGGTCTGCTCACCGAGATTCGAAGGCAGAACAAGCGCGTCGAATTTGCCGTTCTGAACTTCGTCCAGTCGGTTGGGATAGGGAATACCGGCGCTCGATGCCGTAACATCAAGCTTGTATTGTGGATTTTCTTTTTGCCAGTTCATGATGAACTTGTAGGTGCCGCCGCCGGCCGTGGTCGGAACGATCCTCTTGCCGACCAGGTCCTTCATTTCCTTGATGCCGCTGCCTTTTTTGCTGTAGATCTTCATCAGGCTGGCGCCCATGGGGTTTTCCGGAATGAAGAACTGCTTGGCGCGCTCAGGGGATTTGTAGTAGCCACCGACGGCGATGTCGTACTTGCCCGTGGCGAGGCCGGTTTCCTGCGCGATATCCGAAACACCTTCCATTTCGAACTTATACTGCGGCAGCTTTGCGTTGATCGCTCTCAGAAGATCGGGTTCATAGCCTTGCGGCTCTACGCCGATCGCGCCCCATGCCAGCGGCTTGGATTCGGCAGACGTCGCGATCTTGATCGTGCGAACGGTCTGACCATTGCTGATCCCCGCGGTTGCAAGAGCAATTGCGATGCCGCCGGCAACAGCCAGGGCAGCGCGACGGGAAAAACTGGATGTGATTGCAGACATTTCTTAGGTTCCCTTCTTGTTGAGCTATTGAAAAGCGAGTTCTGACTGCAGGAATTGAGCAAGTCGTGGGCTGGATGGTGCATCGAAGATCTCAGCTGGACTGCCATCGGCGGCAACCACGCCACGATCCATGAAGACGATCCGGTTCGAGATGTTCTTTGCGAATTGCATCTCGTGGGTCACAAGCAGCGAAGTGATCCCTGACGACGTGACATCCTTGATCACCTTCAGAACTTCACCGACGAGTTCAGGATCCAGCGATGACGTAGGCTCATCGAAGAGCATCACGTTGGGACGAACCGCCAGCGCACGCGCGATGCCGGTGCGCTGGAGCTGGCCGCCCGACAGCTGGGACGGATAGCTGTCCCGCTTCGCTGAGAGACCGACCCGGTCAAGCTCTCGCAGCGCGATTTCACGCGCCTCGTCCGTTGACTTGCGCTGCACGACGACCAGCGGATCCATCACGTTCTGGAGGACGGTCATGTTCTTGAAGACATTGAACTGCTGAAAGACCATCGCTGTGCGAAGCCGGATCGCCTGGACAGCGGTCTTGTCGGCGCGCTGGTAGTCCATCCGAATCTGGTCGAACGCGATGGTTCCTGACGACGGCTTGGCCAGGTAGTTGATGCATTTCAGCAGCGTGGTCTTGCCGGTGCCGCTGGGGCCGATGATCGACACCACGTCACCCCGCTTTACCGAGAGATTGACGCCGTTCAGGACCTGCGTGCTTCCGTAAGACAGCTTTACATCTTTGAGTTCAAGCATTTCTGGTTGGTCCTTCAGAGTGGGGGACGGACTGCTTTGACCGTATGCGGCGTCATCATCCGCTCTCCGCGTGGCCGAGAACGTGCATCAGCCTGTTTGCCCAGCCGAAGATCGCTATGGCGTGGACAAGGTCGATGATCTCGGCATCATTCATGCCGACGGCACGCAGCGAGGCGATGTCGTCTACCGTTGCTTCCGACGGCGCCGCCGACAGACGGCGGGCAAAGCTGTAGATTGCCGCATCGCGCGGCCCGAGCGCCTCGGGTTTGTCGAGATAAAGCGCGGTGACCACATCATCGCTCTTGGTCAGCTCTGCATGGCGGCGGGCGTGAACAACGGCGCAGAATTTGCAGCCATTGACGATCGAGGCACCCAATGCGCCAAGTTCGCGGTCGGGACGGGCAAGCCCGCCTTCGACATACATGATCGCGTTGAACAAGACGGTGCGGGCAAGATAGCTCTCGGGATCATGCACAAGGGTGCGCACATACTCCGAAACTTTCTTGGCCGATGGCGTGACCTTCATCGCTTCGAGCTGTTCCGGCGTGGCCTCGGAGAGCTCGACCGGTGCGATGTGGGGATGCCAATTGAGCGGCTTCAGGCGAACAGAGGAAATCATGCCAACCTCAACAATCGCAGACCGGTCGCCACTCGGGTCTGAAAATTGACGAACGCAATCAGTTCGGAGAGTGCGACGATCTGAGGATTGTTCAGTCCGGCCGCAGCGAGGAGGGCGATGTGGCTCGCCTCCGCCTTTTTCGGCATCAGCGTGATCAGGTCGACGTGACGGGCGATGGTCGCCAATGGCTCATCGAGATCCGTTTCGCCCCGAGCCAATGCCCTGAGCTGCTCTGTCGGACCAAGTTGGGCCAGTTGCACATCATATTCGGCCATCAGGACGGGATCGGCATTCAGAGCGGCCATGCGACGGGCCAGAGCAACCCTCAAATTCGACGCCAGCCCCTGATCGTTTGCCGGCTGCAGGACGGAGAGGCGACATTCCTCCGCCCCTTGCACAAATTCGGGCCGAAACCGCCGCGCAGCGAAAAGTGCATCGTTCGGCGAAATACCGGCGGCCTTGTCCATTGCGTCGATCACAGCGCGGCCTCCTTATGCAGCAAGGGTGTTGAATCGACCCATTCGTCGCCCAGAAGCTCGGGCGTGTCGTAGGCGATCAGATTGGCGAAGTGGGTTTCGACATCTTCGGCAAACAGCGACGCGGCAATGCCGCGGACCAGACGGTCGGCACCGGCACTGACGGCCGGGATATCGCCGGAGACCTTGCCGTGGGTCAGCATGGCGGCGTCGTTGAAGCAGTGGATATGTGCTAGCATCGGGCAGGAGCCGGGAACGTGTTCGCGAAATTCGAAGGCGGGACCGAGATCTGGCGCCTCCGACATGCCTGTACGAGCCGGCCCCATATCCGGTGTATATCGGCCATCCGACCAGGTGCGGATGTGTGGGGCGAGTGCTGCAAATTCCGGGCGGTCGCTGAAATCGTTTGAAAAGCCGGTTGCCGCGATCATGAAATCGTAGCGCATCGGCCCTTGTGTGGTTTCGACCAGAAGGCCTTCGGCATCTTCCTTTACCGCGACTATGCCGCAGTCGAGAAAGAACCGGGCATTCGCACGACGAGACACCCGAAGCGTCGATGAACGCGGCGGCGGTGTTTGGGTCGAGGCGGTATAGTCGAAGAATTTCCACTTCCAGGCATCGGGCAGGTGATAAATGCCATGTACAACGCCCTGGCTGCCTATGCCGGTCAGCTTGTTGATGCGCGGCATTTCCTTGCGCCGGATCAACATGTCGACCGAGCCGGCTCCGGCCTCGAGCGCCGTCGCGGCATTGTCCATCGAAGAGGCACCGGCGCCGATAACCGCCACACGCTTACCTTTCAGTGCGTCGAAATCGATGTCGTCGGCAGAATGGGCCCAATAGGCGCGATGGATGCCCCTGAGGAAATCGGGCACGGCAAAACCGCCGAGACCGGACCGACCGGTGGCCAGAACGAGGCGACGGGTGAGAACCCGGCCGGCTTCCGCGCCCTCGATATCGATTGCAATCAGATCACCAACGGCTGCGACGCCGGTCATGCGCACGCTGTTGCGCACCGGCAGACCAAGAACCTTCCGGTACCAGACCAGGTAGTCCATCCACTGGCCCTTGGGGATTTTGTCCAGCGACTGCCAGGCCTCAGGTCCCCATTGTGCCGTAAACCAGGCGCGGAACGTGAGCTGCGGCAGCCCGAGCGACGGACCGTGGAGGGTTTTCGGCGAGCGCAGCGTCTGCATACGCGCAAAAGTTACCCATGGTCCTTCGAGCCCGGCCGGAGCCGCATCGTAGGCAACGACATTGGTTATCCCGGTCAGCACAAGCTTTGCCGTAGCAGCAAGTCCGCACATGCCGGCGCCAATGACAACGACGTCACGGACCGGGGCGCTATCGTGCGTGCGCTTGGGGACCCAAGGCTTGGCGGGCAGCTCGAGAAAGTCGAGATCCTGCGCGAGCTGGGCTTCCAGCGCGGCAAGGCCGCTCGATGCTGCCGGGGTGGGAATATGCTTCATATTCCCGTCCCGTTATTTGTGCCCGAGGCGGGATCGGTGACCAATTGGCCGGCCAAAGCTGGATCGAGTTTCCTGAAACCGGCGATCGACCGTTCAGCCACCGCTTCGACCGCATCCATCAGCGCCTGCGCAACTGGACGAAGGGGACGGTTTGCGGCAGCCACAACACCCCAATAAAAGAGAACGGTTACGTCGAGAGGGCGAATGACGACACCGGGCAGGGGCACGCCGTATGCCGTGAGGGGATCGATGACAGCCGCGACCCCAGTCTGACGCACGATCTGCAACGCGCCATAGGCAGTATTGGTCCGGATCACTGGGCCGGTGTCGATGCCGCGAGCCGCCAGCGCTTTGGCGACGTGCAACTGAAAACGCAGTGGATTGAGCAGCGTGGCGACGCGGCGGCCGGCAAAACCCGAAAGCGGCACGACATCAAGTTCAGCCAGCGGATCGTCCTCCCGCACGGCAGCGACGTCAGGCGCCGAGTACAGCCGTAGAACATCCAGACCGGGCGTATCGAGCGGCAGGCTTGAAAACCCGATCTCGGCGCGTCCGCTGCGCACCTCCTGGGCTACGATCGAAGGAAGAAATTGCCCGAGATGCGTCTCGTGTGGAAGCTCGGCACCTTGGAGCTCGGCCAGGGCCGTCGGGATCAAGCCGGTCCCGATCGCAGATGTTGTGACAATCTGCAGGATCCGTCCCCTGCCGGCGGCGATCATTTTGGCTCGCGCTGCGAGTTCGGTGAAGGACATCAGCAGGCGCCGCGCTTCCTCTTCAAAGGCGACTCCCTCTTCAGACAACTGCACCCGTCGGCCGATCCGGTGCAGCAATTCGAAGCCAAGCTCGGCCTCGAGATCCTGAATCGTGCGTGTCACCGCAGGTTGGGAGCGCCCGAGCATGTCAGCCGCCTTGGTGATGCTGCCGCTGGCGGCAACCGCAAGAAAAGTCTGAAGGTCCCGGGTTTCCATGGTCTCCTTCATGCGCAATCCGTATGATTGACATCGTCTCATTCGTTTTTGATATATGTCAAGCGGAAACTAATGTTCGTTGCGGCTTTGTGCATTTGGCCGGCTTCAGAGCCGGAATCCCTGGCGGAGGCGGACGAGGACGGCAGACGCGACTCCGGCTTGCGGAACCTCCTGATGAAAACTTTCATGTGTGACGACGGCAAGGATTCTCGAACCACAAAGCCAGCAACAGGAGGAATATTATGCGCGTGAGTATTCTGGGCGCCGGAGCAATTGCTTATGGCCTTGCCGCGTATTTGGCAGGATCGGGACATTCGCCAACGCTTTGGTCACCGTCGGGACAGCGCACCAGGGCGTTGGCTGCGGGTGAATTATTGAAAGCCACAGGGGATATAGACGCCACGGTGCTGGTGCGCATTGCCAAGGATTGCACGGATGCCGTCGCCAACGCGGACGTGGTGGTGATTGCGCTTCCGGCCTACGGCCACAAGATGGTGATGGATGCCGCCGCCCCCCATCTGATTGATGGAATCCCGGTCATCATCAGTTCGCATTGTTCGTTCTCGGCGCTTTATCTCTCCAAGCGGTTGGCCGAACGCAAGGTCTCGTTGCCGATCGTCGTTTGGGGCACAACACTATTGACTGGCCGCCAGCTCGGACCAACCGAAGTCCATGTCACCACCATTCGCCAGAAGCTTGACGTGGCGACGCTGCCTTTCAGTTACCAGGATCAAGGACACGAACTTTGCACGACCTTGTTCGGCGATCGTTTCGTCCAGCGCGACGGGATGCTTGCGATCGCGCTCAGCAACCTCAACCCGCAAAACCATCTAGGTATTGCGCTTCTTAACCTGACACGCATGGAGAAGGCCGAGCAATGGAGCCAGGGGGGAAACGTCACTCCCGCCGTCGGCCGTCTTATCGAGGCTCTGGATGCCGAGCGGCTGGCCATCGCGGCCCATTTCAGCATCGCCGTTCGCACCGTCAGAGAGCATTTTTCACTGTCGTTCCATGTTCCGATGGGAACCGTTTCGGAGATGAACCAGGAGATGGAGCGCCAAGGCCGTGGCGGCTTTGGCCCGACAACCATCGAAAGCCGCTATATTCTAGAGGATGTTCCGTTCGGACTGCTGCCGACCGTACTACTGGGGAAGCTAACGGGGAAACCGGCGATACTCCACGAGTCCGGAGTTTCGATATTATCGGCAGCTTGTGGTCGCGATCTCAAGGCAGATAATGATATTCTTCCTGCGGTCGGCATCGAGGGAATGGCAAAAGCCGATCTTGAAAACCTTTGCCGTAAGGGATTCTAACAACTCTTCACAATGGAAACAGTGGAAGTCAGCATAGCCAATATACCCGATAAGCCGGCAATGCGCCGGCGAGCAGGACATGGTTTCGGCATTCCTTGAAACGTTTCGTCCGCGCCTCTGACACTGAGCCGCCGGACTTAGGCCTCTCTCCATTGTTGTTGAGCCGGTCCTCATTCGGAGTTGTCGTCACTAGTTTCGCCACCAAATGCGAGAACATACGAAGGATATGGTTGGGCTAACCACCCGCTAAGTAGTTGTTTTCGTTGAAAAGACCACGTCGCTCCGGGCCCACCATTGTCGTTATTTATCAACGTGTTAGAGGTTATTTGTGCCCTCGGTTAGCCAAGTCCAAGATGGCGAACCTGCACGCATCGCTTTTGATTTCATTGACTTGTTGTGGGCTACTGACAATCGGAAGAGGCGGGTGAGGAGATGGTGGTCTACCACTCGTCGAGGTTTCGCAAGTAGCAGCTTTTGGTTGCGCCTAGCCTACTCCGATAACATAGCGAGCACTTGCTGCATGAGATCGCGCCAGATCACCGGCCGCAGATGGTAAGGTCAGGAGGGAGGATAAGGTCGGCCCGTTGCGCGGCAGGTCGTCGGACGGCTTGGTCGCGTCATGAGACGACATTTGCATCTTGTGCGACGAGCGTCGCGATCCGACCCGTTTGCTGTCGTCCGGAACGCTCTCATTCGGAGCGCTTAAGTGCATTCCGTTCATTCATTTTCGAGCATGCTATACTCCGCCTCGGAAAGTAGCCATTGATGGCTAGGATTTCTGTTCGTCTGCGGAGCCAATGGGATGGGCAGCTCAGATCGACAGCAATGCAACAGCGGCTCCCTGGAAGAGACGGATCAGCTCGCTCTCGGTCGTGAGGCTTACGAAGAAAGGGCGTGGGGCGACGCCTATAGGTTCCTCTCGCACGCCGATGAGACGGCTCCGCTTGCTGTGGATGATCTCGAACGGCTGGCGATGTCGGCCTATTTGACTGGGCGCGACGAGGAGTACCTGCGGGCCTTGGAGCGAACCCATCATGCATATCTCGACGCTGGCGAATACCATCGCGCCGCCCGCTGCGCCTTCTGGCTGGGCCTGCGTCTTGTCTTTCGTGGGGAGATGGCTCCGGCGACCGGCTGGTTTGGACGGGCCCATCGACTGCTCGAACGCGAGCCACATGATTGTGTCGAACAGGGTTACCTGATGCTGCCCCACGTCGAACAGAATCTTGCTGCGGGCAACCTTGAGGCAGCCTACGCTGCGGCCAGCGGCGCAGTCGAGATTGGCGAGCGCTTTGCGGACGCGGATCTCGTTGCCTGTGCGCGGCACCTGCAGGGCCGTGTTCTGTTACGTCAGCGGCGGACCACAGAAGGTTTCGCGCTTCTCGATGAGGCGATGGTTTCGGTCACGGCCGGCGAATTGTCGCCGCTGCTTACCGGCCTGATCTACTGCAGCGTGATCGAAGCGTGTCAGCAAGTCCATGCTCTGGGTCGCGCACGCGAATGGACTTCCGCTCTGGGGCGATGGTGCTCGGAACAGCCCCAGCTGATCAGTTTTAGCGGCACCTGCCTGATGCATCGCGCTGAAATTAAACGGCTCAGCGGCGCATGGCAGGACGCAATCGACGAAGCGCAGCATGCCGTGGAGCGTTTGACGCAGTCAAATAATCGAAAAGATACGGCTGGGGCGTGGTACCAGTTGGCGGAAGTACACCGCCTCCGTGGAGACTTTGAAGCGGCCGAACAGGCATATCGGAGTGCAAGCCAATATGGCTTCGAACCGCAGCCGGGCCTTGCCCTGTTGCGGTTGGCCGAAAGGCACATCGATGCGGCTGTGGCCGCAATCCGGCGCGTCATGGCCGCGACGACCGACCAAGTGAAGCGCATTCGGCTGCTGCCAGCTCACGTCGAGATCATGCTGGCGGCTGACGACATCGAGGAAGCACGGCGTGCCTGCCACGAACTGGCGAACGTTGCAGAAAGCTACGGGACCGAACCGTTGCGCGCCCTTGCCGCCCACGCGCGGGGAGCGGTGGAACTGGCAGAAGGCGAAGCGCAGGCCGCGGCGATTTGTCTGCGCCGGGCAATAGAGGAGTGGCAGCAAGTCGACGCGCCATACGAAGCAGCGCGCGTACGGGTCATCATGGGCCTGGCATGCCGCGCCCTCGGTGACGAAGACGGCGCGACACTGGAGCTGCAGGCAGCACGGACAGTATTTCAGCAGCTTGGTGCCACGCCCGACGTTTCTCGCATCGATGCTCTGCTTGACATGCGGTCGGAGGAAGCCAGCGGTCTCTCTGCCCGCGAGTTGCAAGTCCTCCGCCTGATCGCTTCTGGCAAAACCAACAAGGAAATCGCCAACGAACTGCATTTGAGCGGAAAGACAGTGGACAGGCACCAAGCAATATCTTCAACAAGCTCGACGTCCCCACTCGCACCGCCGCCACCGCTTGGGCCTACGAGCACCGCCTAGTCTGAGCGTGCCCGGCGATGGGTGGAATCACCCATGCATCGTCGGCGCCGATTGGGTAGTTCGCCCGAAGCGCCGCCTTCCCTTCCGGCCTAAGCTTGCACCTGTCGGCTATGGATGCGCGGCGCCTCGGCGCAACTCGCCTGCAGACTGCAGGACGGACTCGGTGATCGCGCTGCAAACATCCGGCCACAATGAAAGGAGGAAGCGATGTCACGTACCGATACCAGGATGCGGGTCGCGGGCGCCTGGCTTGCGATTGCTTCTGTACTCTTAGGTTTCGTCCTGGTCGGTCACGGGCCGATTCATCCCGACCTCGCCCTTCAAATGCACATCATCGCCAACAACGTCACCCTGTGGGTGGTCGTGCATTGGGCCGCCGCGGCAGCACTGTCGCTGTTCGTCGTCGCGAGCCTGATCGTGTTGACCGCGGGCTCTCGCCTGACCGAACACTGGTGGACCCTATCCGCCTGGGCGGTGGTGCCGGTCGGCGCCCTCTGGACGATGACCACCGCCGTGGCCGAGGCCACCACCGTCGCCGATGCCGCCGCCGCCAACGATATGGCGCGCTTCACGGCCTGGTGGGCGTTCGCCGAAGGCAAGGCCAACGGATTCATGTTCCTGTGTCTGGCGGTTGTCGTGATCGCCGGCAATGAGGCGCTGAGCCGGCAACAGATAACGCCGTCCTGGGCGTCACTGGTCGGAGTTGTGGCTGGGCTTGCTGCCTTTGCCGGCTGGCCGTTGGGCATGTGGTTCGGCATCTGGCTGGGCAGCCTCGTCTGGGTTGCTTCGTCTTTCGTGATGGCCCTTTGGACGTTGTGGTTCGGATTGGGGCTCGCGCGAACCGAGATCAGCGTGTCAACCGCTCGCAGCTCGCGCTCTAGCACGTGAGCAACCCAAGAGGCCAGGCGGCATGTGCAAGACGAAATCGCCCTATCAACATGAGGGAGGCCATGATGACTCACGTTGAAGACTACACCGCCACCCCGGCGGCAATTGAATCGAACCGCATATCCGGAGAAGCTGCGCGCAAGCGCCTGCTCACCGGGCTGTCGATCGCCGAACGGCGGCTCGAATTGGCCGGCATCTCGACCGTGCTACTGGACGGGGGCGCGGGATCACCGATCGTGCTGTTGCATGGCCCAGGAGAACATGCAGCAAAGTGGCTGAGAATTCTTCCGGAGCTTGTGAGAACGCATCACGTAATCGCGCCCGATCTGCCGGGCCACGGCACGTCGGGGACCGTCGAGGGTCCGATTCATCCCGATCGTGTTCTCGCGTGGCTTGGCGAACTCATCGAACGCACCTGCCCAACACCGCCCATTCTTGTCGGCCAAATTCTCGGCGCCGCAATTGCTGCTCGCTTTGCCGCCAAGCACGGTAGCCAGCTCCGCTGCTTGGTGCTGTAGGACGCGCTCGGCCTTGCGCCGTTTCAGCCGGCGCCTGAATTCGGTGCGGCCCTCGCCGCGTTCATCACGGAGCCAAGTCCGGAAAGCCATGACCGCCTCTGGCAGCAATGCGCCTTCGACCTCGACACGGTGCGTGATCATATGGGCGAGAACTGGGAGCGGCTGCGAGCCTACAATCTCGATCGCGCGCAGGCGCCGGCGTTGAAGCCGACCCAGCAAGGTCTGATGGAGCAGTTCGGATTTCCCGCAATCCCATCAGAGGAACTAGCGCGCATCAGAATCCCGACCTTCCTGATCTGGGGGCGGCACGATCTTGCCACCCCATTGCCTGTAGCGGAAGCGGCGAGCGTCCGATATGGGTGGCCGCTCCACATTATCGACGGGCCGCCGATGATCCGCCGATCGAGCAGCCTGCCGAATTTGTAAAGGTGCTGCGGGCTGCGCTTGCCGCAGCCGGATCCGCGACTCCTCAGGCGCTGCCGGACACACGTGAGGCTTGGGACCGAATTGCCTCGGGTTACGATCGGACGAATACCGAAACACAGATGTGGCTTGGCAATGAGAGTCTGGCCAGGGCAGGGCTCCGCCCAGGTATGTGCCTTCTTGACATTGCATCCGGCAGCGGCGCGCTCAGTATCCCGGCAGCTCGGATCGGTGCCGAGGTAGTCGCCGTCGACCAGTCGCCCGTCATGCTCCGCCTGCTGCGAGAGCGCGCCAGCCGCGAAAGCCTGGAAATTGACGCCCGCGTAATGGACGGGCATGCGCTTGCCTTTGTCGACGACAGCTTCGACGTGGCGGGATCTCAGTTTGGGGTCATGCTCTTTCCCGACATGCCGATGGGCATTCGGGAGATGACGCGGGTTGTCAAACCTGGAGGGCGGGTGCTGGTCATTGCCTATGGCGACCCGCATCGAATTGACTTCCTCACTTTCTTGGTTGGGGCCGTTCAATCGGTACGCCCGGAGTTTAATGGTCCGCCAATGGATCCGCCGCCACTGCCGTTTCAGCTCAGCGATCCGGAGCGGCTTGCCCGCGAACTGGCAAAGGCTGGACTGAACGGCGTCAATGTCGAGATGATCACCGAGAGCACGGCGTTCAAGTCAGGTGCTGAGCTATGGGATTGGATCGTATGGAGCAATCCGGTTGTCGAGGAAGTGCTTGGCAGCCTCGCGTTGAGCGAAGGCGAGCGCGCGGTCATTCGCCAGACGCTCGATCGCATGGTGCGCGAACGGGCCGGCGATGACGCTTCGGCCATTCTGAGAAACCCCGTCAATATTGGCATCGGGACCAAATGACCGCGCGGGCGATGGACCGGAGGATGGTGGCCGAGAAGGTGGCGCGCCCGAACAGATTCGAACTCCTGCCCCGGGGCCTGGAGGAGCGCAAGGTGCGACGAAGTCGTTTCTGGGTTTTATCCTAGGGTTCGCCGGACCATACGAGATGATACGAGACATATGGGTTGGCGAACCAGCCGCTCTGTAGAAAACAGCGTCCCCTTAATCCGGCAATCGGATCTGAAGCTTTACGTCCGCCGGCCGGGCTTCCACTGCGCGGTCGAAGGCGGTGATGGAATCTTCGAAGGGGAAGGTCGCCGAAATGAGTGGCTTCAGGTCGACCCGGCCCGACCCCATCAGCGCGATTGCCCGCTCATATTGGTGGGCATAGCGGAAAACGGTCTCGATACGGACTTCCTTGGTCGAGGCCGTGGCAATGTCGAGCGCCACAGGCGCCACGGGCAGGCCGACCACCACCGCCGCGCCACCGGGCCGCGGCAGATCGAGCAGGGTCTCCCATGCCTTGGACGAGCCCGAGCATTCGAAGACGACGTCGGCGCCCCAGCCGTCGGTCAGGCGCTTTACCTCCGCCGCCAGGCTCTTGTCGCGGATGTTGACCGGGATCACACCTTGATAGCCGCCGGCGATGTCGAGCTTGGGTTGGGCGAGATCTGCAACAATGGCGCGGGCACAGCCGCCGGCGAGCGCAGCGATCGCCACCATCGTGCCGATCGGCCCTGCGCCAATCACCACCGCCGTGTCGCCCGGCGCGATCTTTGCTTTGGCAGCCGCCTGCAACCCGACAGCGAAAGGCTCCGCCATGGCGCCTTCGGCGAAGCTGACATTATCGGGCAGTTTAAAAGTGTAGTTGGCGGGGTGAACGACATAGGGTGTCAACACGCCGTGGATCGGCGGCGTTGCCCAGAATCTGACAGCCGGGTCGATGTTGTAGAGGCCGAGCCGGCTCGCTCGCGAATTCGGGTCGGGGATGCCCGGCTCCATACAGACGCGGTCGCCGACCTTCAGATGATCGACGCCTTCGCCTGTTTCGACGACGGTGCCAGCGGCTTCGTGACCCAAGACCATCGGCGCCTCGACCACGAACGGGCCGATGCGGCCATGCGTGTAGTAATGCACGTCGGAACCGCAGATGCCCACCGTATGGATCTTGATGCGCACTTCGCCCGGGCCAACCGTCTGCGGCAAGTCGATGTCGCGCAGCTTGAGTTCGTGCTGGCGTTCAAGGACAAGGGCGCGAACGTTCGTCATCGACGTAATCTCCTCTAATGCCGATTGTTCGAGGCCTCCTCGACCTTACTTGCATTCGGCACGCTCATCATAGCCGCTTATCCGCGGCTTCAAAATCCAGTTCGGAAGGGTGTTGCTTGATTCCGACTATGCGTACCAACTTCCCGGCCAAGGGCTTTGAAGGCCGACCATGACGCTGCGGAATTAGCGTTTGGATCATCCAGCGTGCTCTGAGGTATCCAGTGATGGGTTGGCAACAGGACAGGAAGCCAGTGTTTAGAGGGCGACGTGCACGCTCGGTGCACACAAAAGTCGCCCATTTTTCGGTTCTGTTTTGGCGAAGCGGCGCAACAAGGGATGCGGTGACGCGATTTTGCGACATTGTCGCCCGGCTTTGGCCGCCCGAGCGACAGAGCGCCTGACGTTAGGCGATGTAGGTGCTGCGTCGATCATGGCTCCACCAGTTGCTGGATTGCGTGCATCGGTAGGACCAGCCGGAGGGAGTCCGGCAGCCGCACGAAGCCGTTTCCCTCATAGAGGGCAGCGGCGCGCTCGCTGAGGAACCGACTGTGGCCGCGCTCGCATAGGCGCGCCGCACGGCGTCGGCGAGAAGCATCGCATCCAGGCGTTCGCCCTGCCGGGCTTCCGAGACCGCCAGCCGTCGCCGCATTTCGGTGGCTCCTTGAAAATTGTCTCAATCATGTTATGTTGGACGAAATCGTGAAATGTCAGACATTGGAGGCTGCGTCATGGCGAAGGCAGCGAGGAAGAAACACACGGGTGGTGGCGCGGAACGGCAAGGGAGATTTGCCATTCAGAAGCGCGCCGGTATGGCCGGTATAATCGAAATGACGAGGAAGGCCGGCGAGCCACTTCCGAAGACTGGTCGGGCAACAAAGACCGGCAAGTCTGTCGCGGTCAGCAGAACCCGTGTTGAGGCCGTCATGAAGGCGGCGGAACGTTCTGGTCTGCTGGGTGAGAAGAGCACGCGGATCGGTGGTCGTATCAGTCCGGCGCTGATCGAAAAAGCCAAGAAGCAGACCGGGATCAAGACTGACACCGACTTGATCGAATTCGCCCTCGCCAATGTCGCCCTCGACGACAATTTCGGACAGACGTTCAGAAAGACGAGAGGCACCGTCGATCCGACGCTTCAGCTCGGGTTCTGAGTTGACTGACTTTGATTTTGCCAGTTCTGTCCGCTGGGCACGATTCGATCCTCAGGAAAGGCTGTCTCGCCGCAAGGACGACGACCTTCCGTTCCTCGGTGATACTGCCGAGGCGGGGCAAGAGCTGATGCTCGATACCTGTGTCTACATTGATGGTTTGCAGAGCCACGCCCCGGATGTTGTCGCCGATCTGCTCGATCTCAGACTGAGTAATCATTCGACGGTTGCCATCCAGAAACTCATGCACACCGTCGGCGTGCTGGACCCCAAGCATCCCGGTACAAAGACTGCAATCAAACAGATTGGCGCTACCGTTCGCGGCATGCACCCGCATCGTGTCTTCGCACCGGATACGGACGTGCTTGGAAAAGCTGCGCTGCTGTCCGGCATCATGTGCCGCCTTCAGGGCTACCAGAAAGATGCTCGCCTCCGCGCGCTTCAGGATTGTGTCTTGTTCCTGCAGGCGCAGAAGCTAGGGTTCACGGTACTCACAGCGAACATCAGCGACTTCGATTATCTTCTTCAGCTAATTCCGACCGGACGGGCGCTGTTTTACCGGCAAGCCTGATCGTCACGCCCGGGACACCATCATTTGCAAGCTCTGCTTAGCGTCCCGGAGCACAAGAATCCTATCAATCGGTTCCTGATCTGGGATCTTCCGTCCGGTCATTCGCGGCGTGCTGAAGCAAAGACACTCACCATCGCGCTCGCGATTGTCGACATTGCCGACGTGGCCCGACATCGACGCATCCATCATGCTGCCGAGGCCGCCGGCGATCTGCGCGTCGCCACGGTTTACTCCCTGGGAATAGGGGGACCTCTGCTTGATGCTCATAGACCGCGATCGGCGGGCTGAGGTATCGTGGCGAAAATTTCTGGGCGTCGGCATCTATGCCAAGCGAAGCGCCGCAAGGAAGATTTTGATGGCATCGGTGGAGGTAGGACAAGAGTGTGGAATGCCTCGGGTGCTGCGCATATTCGAGCTCGGCAGGACGAGAACTCATGATGCATGACGACCAGGTGGATATCGACATCGATATCGCCCGCCAGATGATCCGCGACCAGTTTCCCCAGTATCGTCATGAAGACATCACCTCAGTTAGATCGTCGGGAACCGTCAATGTCATCTTCCGCATTGGCTCGAAGAGCACGGCGCGGTTCCCACTGAGGGCGATGAATCCGACCGAATGCGCCAATATGCTTCGGTCAGAGGCCGCTGCCATGGTCGAGATTGGGGAACATTGCTTATTTCCGACGCCTCAACCGATTGGGCTCGGCGAGCCAGGTCCTCACTACCCAATGCCATGGGCGTTACAAACTTGGATCGAAGGCGAGGTTGCCACGCCGCACGGGCTAAGTGGATCGACGACGTTCGCCCTAGACCTTGTACACCTCGTGGCATCGTTGCGCCAAGCGGACACACGGGGCCGACGCTTCGACGGGCAAGGACGTGGTGGACATCTCTCCGATCATGACGATTGGATGAGTGTTTGCTTTGAAAACAGCGAGGGCCTTCTTGATGTGGCTCGACTGCGCGATTTGTGGACTCGCTTCCGGGCGTTGCCATCCGCTGGGCCTGTCGTGATGACTGATAGGGACCTTATCCCAGCAAACCTTCTCGTGCAGGGCGGGCGTCTTGTCGGAGTGCTTGATGGCGGCAGTTTCGGACCAGCCGACCCGTCGCTAGATTTGGTAGTCGCGTGGCATCTTCTAGACCGCGAGCGAAGAGCGACCTTTCGGTGCGGCCTTCAGGTTGAAGATCTTTGGTGGAAGCGTGGTGTTGCTTCGGCATTCCAGCAGGCAATGGGTCTCTCTGGTATTACCATCGCACCAACCCCGCCATGAGTGCGCTGGGGCGCAGCACGATCTCTCGCATTCTCGACGATCCGGACATCTGAATCGCGCAGTCCCTCCGTCGGGACGGACGTTCGTTTCCTAATCGGGGTTTGTCTACCATGCGCCGGAGTGTCGCGAGACACCGAACCAACTGCTCGCGGCGCCAATCGCACACATCACGAGGATATCGCTCAAACTTTTGATCGGCCACCAACCTCCTCCCTCCGCTTGCCTTCGTCTTTGAAAGACAACGTCAGCGTTTCGTGCAATTTGCCGAGTGTGCCGTCCTTGCGAAACCGAATTCCCTGGAGGACGAAGGTGACATGCCCCGCTGAACGAGATCTGGCGGGTGCTGTCGCCCGGGGCACGCGTCCAGAAGCCGCCAAACAACGCCATGCGCTTTGGGCTTGAAACCAGTCGAAAAGCGTCATATGTTTTGCACAGTAAATACGGCTGCTAATATGACAAGGAACTCCATGGGGCAAGCCCTCAAGAAATCCATGCAGAATGAACCCCTGGTTTTGTCCTATATGGACCGTGCCGGGAAAATTGCCGTTGACCAGGTGGCCGACAGCTTTGGAATGTCCAAGGGTCAGTTGGCTCAGACGGCCGGGCTTGCCCGCGAAACCCTCTATCGGCTGGAGCGCAGCCGCACGGCAAAGACGCAGGGGCGTCTGCGCGAGATGCTCGAAATCATCAGCCGCGTGACGGATTGGGCGGGAGGCAAGGAACAGGCCATGGCCTGGTACCGAGCCCAGCCGCTGCCGGCATTCGGTGGACGCACCGCCGAAGCCCTCGTGAAGGACGGCAAGGCCGCTGCTATTCGCGACTACCTCGATCACATGGCCCTGGATGGCTTTGCTTGAGGTTTGTCGGAACCTGCTACAGGGCGCATGATCCACGTTGGGCATTCAAGCCGAGTTCCGGTGATGGAGCGGCGATCAGGGGCGCTCGATTCAATCCCAAAGGTGTGCCCGCGCTATATCTGGCGCTGACCGTCATGACGGCTGTCAAGGAAGCCAACCAGGGCTTCGCGCATCGCATCGACCCCTGCGTGCTGTGCTCTTATGAGGTGGACTGCGAGGACATCACTGATCTGACAACCGAGCAGGGGAGGGGAGAATGTTCTGTCACGCTTGCGGACATGGGCAGCGCCTGGGCCACGGCTCTCAGCAACGGAGAGCGACCTGCATCCTGGTCCATCTATGACCGGCTGCGGCCTGAAGGCATCGCTGGAATTCTGGTGCCGAGTTTTGCTCCGGGCGCGGAGACGGAAGACCGCAATCTGGTGCTATGGGACTGGGGTCCCGATCTTCCGCACAAAGTGAACGTGTTCGATCCGAGCGGTCGGCTGCCGAAAGACCAGCTGTCCTGGCGATGAAACAGGCCCGGAGGCTCCGGGGCAGCCCGAATGGCCGAAAACCAGTCTTTTGGCGCTCAGGTTGAGGCCGTTCGCGCGAACCTGAGCGGCGGAATAACGGCAGAGGAGGGGTTTTTTGCCTCGTTAGAGGTCGGAAGCCCTGGTCAGGTTGATGCGGAAGCGATCTCTGCGGCGCTGATAGCGGCGGGTCATCTCCGAGGAGTTATGGCCGAGCTGTTTTTGCACATAGCGATCGTTGACCTCGGCCGACGAGGTCAACGCGCAGCGAGTGCCCGGCGAATTTGACGATGCGGGCCATTGTCGAGGAGCAGCGGGCAAGGCGCAGCAATGACGATGATCGAATTTTTCTCTTCAAAGGCGGGGTTCGAATAGGACAACTAGAACTAGCAGCCCCGCCAGCGCGTGTTCCTGCTGGCCGCTGTCCCAGCGTTAGCGCGAGGGCCTGGCTCCCACGCCCTGCATCGTCAGCGACCGATCGGGAGCACGGGCTGCTCCGCAGACTCGACTTCATATCAGCTGGCGCTAATTATCGTCCCCTGGGTGAAAAAACCTTAGAGGCGACATGCTGAAACCATCAAGGAAGAACAATGTTCGAGAGAGCCGACTTCTTTCTCTTTTTCGCAGCTATGGTGATCGTATCACAGTACGGCGGGTCACACGCAAACTTCATTCGTACCGAGATTGGCTCAGAGCCTTTGCCCTGACGCACCTCCCGACGAGCAAGGCTCATCACTGCAATGCCTGCGATCGCGATGTAGCGGCTTTTTACCGTTTCGGAGCGTACACTCTTATCTGCCCGCTTTGTCATGCCGTGGATCGTGAGCGGTTTTTGATTTGTGCTCTAGACCGTAGGCTTATCAAGTTGCCGGCGGGGCAGCTTGAAATTCTCCAGATTGCGCCGAGCGAGAAGGGTCTTTCAAAGAGACTCTCTCAAGCGGGCAATCTAATCAAAGCCGATTTCGAGCCGGGACGGTACGGGCCCGATACCGTGAAAATTGACCTGATGGACATGCGTCGCACCAGCGATCTCGATATCGTCGTCTTAAGTCATGTCATGGAACACGTACCTGATGATCGGCATGTGTTTCGGCAACTTTGGTCATCTCTTAAGCCCCGAGGGCAGGTCTGGATCCAGGTGCCGCTTATTTATCGCCAAACGATCGAAGCGACGCCATCTATGTCACTGAGCGAGCGCGACGAGCGCTTTGGTGGATCGGATCACGTGCGAGCCTACGGACCGGATATCAAGGAGCGTATCGAGGACGCCGGCTTTACGGTCACCCGAATAAATTCAGATCGTATACCCGCCGCGGATCGCGACCGGCTTGGGCTTCTCTCCGATACTCTCTTTGTGGCAGAACGGCCCGAGTAACCCAATTTGGAATGAAAGCATTGTTGCCACGCTTGTCCGCTTGGGCCTGCCTTCGGGCGCCCGGCCGGCTTTGCCCAGCCAACCCGGACGCGAGCGGACAGATTTGGTTCCGTGGGGCTCCATCTTCGAAACTGCGGCGACCGTTTTAAAGAAATCAAAAGGCTGCCGAAGGCGTCATCTTGGCGACGAGGCCATGATCGGCGAATCCCACCCCTCCGCGACCATGATCCGAGGGCTATCTCGCGCCTTGCCTCTCAAAAAGTGGTTTGTCTACCATGCGACGGAGCGTCGCGAGGAACATAAATCAACAGGAAAATCAACGCCTTAATGACTAGACCTTCGTTCCTTGATGCCTCGCAAACTTGTCTAGGTGCAGAATAGGAGCCGCGTCTACAACTGCTCGCGGCGCCAATGGCGCCCAAAAGGCATACGTCGACGAAGCTGGTGCACGACGAGGCATTGAGCATCCACAGCCTGCGGCGCCTCTACGCGTTGATGACCCGAAGCCGCCTTACGCATTGCCTGTTGACCCAGGCATATCTTCTCTGTCCGCACAAAAGGCATACAGTGGTATAAACAGGAGATATCGTCGGTTTCCAATCTGATAACGGATGAAGGGAGTTGAGTGATGTTCACGAACAGCAAACGTTTTTCGCGCCGTCGGTTCCTCGGCGTCAGCGCCGGCGCCTTCGCAGCCGGCCCGTTGGGCCCGTTTGTGCGAGCGGCATGCGCGCAGGTGACGACATTCAAGGCCGGCGTTATCACCTCGCTGTCGGGCGAGAACATCCTCGGCGGCAACCTGACCAAACGCGGTTACGACCTATGGGCGGAGGCCGTCAACGCCAAGGGCGGGGTTGAAGTCGCCGGCGAGCGTTTCAAGGTCGACATGTTCTACGGTGACGACCAAAGCAACCCCGCGACCGGCGCCGATGCCGCCGAGCGCCTGATCGTCCAGAATGAGGTCGACGTGCTATTCGGCCCTTACACCAGCGGCTCGACTATCGCCGTGCAGCCGATTTGCCAGAAGTACCAGGTGCCGATGATTTCCGGCTCCGCGGAATCCCCAAACGTCTGGAAGGCCAAGCCGGAATTCAACTTCGGCATCATCCCGGCCGTGGACACCACTGCGGGTAAATCGCTGGCCGTGCTGGCGAAACTGTCTAACCCCATGGCCAAGACGATTGCTGTGATCGGCGTCAACGAACCCTTCTCGAAGGAAACCGGCGAAGGTTTTCGCGACGGGGCCAAGGAGGCCGGATTGGAAGTCGTCGCCTACGAATTGGTGCCGGCCTCTGGCGACCTTACCCCCGTCATCTCTAAGATCGCAGCGCTCAATCCCGATATCGTCGCCGTCGGCGGCCATGAGGAGCCGCTGATCAATGTCGTCAAGACCTCCAAGTCGCTGAACTTCCGGCCCAAGGCGCTGATAATGCACTATGGCGTCACCGACCCGGCCTTCGCCCAGGCGCTCGCCGCGGACGCCGACGGCACCTGCGGCGTCTCCGTGTGGCTGCCGTCAGTTTCATATAAGGACGACCTCTTCGGCACCGCAAAGGAGTTTGCCGAGATGGCGCAAAAGAAGTCCGGGCACGAGCCCGACTATACCGAAGCGGCCTGCGCGGCCAGCGGTCTCGTTTTCGGCGATGCCGTCAAGCGGCTTGGCAAGAAGCCGGGGCTCACGCCTGAAGACAGGGTTGCTCTTAAGGACGCGATAGCCGCGACCGACATCCAGACCTTCTACGGACCGATCAAGTTCGAGAAGGAAGGCAACCACTACCACGACAACGTCCAGCCGGTGCCGGTGCTGATCCAGATTCACGGTGGCAAGACCGTAGCGGTGGGGCCGAAAGAGGCCGCGGCAGCGGACCTCACGTACCCGCTGCCAGCTTGGAAATAGCCGGTTCTGGACAGGGTGGGGGCGGCCTCGTCGCCATCACCCTTGCCCGGCGCAATGACGGTGGTTGCGCGTGCTCGGAAAATGACGGACCATGCTATCGTGTGTACGGCCGCTTTGCCGCGGCACTCCGCTCTTTCGTTGGCTGACGGACGGTTCCCGCGTTGGATCTATTCCTACAGACCTTGCTGAACGGCCTTCTGATCGGCGGCGTCATCGCCACTTTTACGATCGGTTTCCAGCTCGCTTTCGGCGTGCTGCATGTCATCGATTTCGCGGTGGGCGGCTGGGTCGTGCTGGGCGGCTATCTCGGCTACTATATGGGTGCCGGACTTGGTGTCGACGGATTCCTGGCGATCCCCGTGGCCTTCATGCTATTCGGCGCCATCGGCTATCTGATTGGGCCGATCCTCTACAATGTCCGCAACAGCCGCACGGCGCGGCCGGAATTGATGGCGCTGGCGTTGACCTTCGGCCTGTTCACACTGCTGCGCGGCGGCATGCTGACCGCGTGGGGCTTCAATACCCACAGCGTGCCGACCGTGTTGAGCGGAGAGAGCCTCGCCGTCGGCCCCGTGACGGTGCCACTGATCCGCGTGGCCGCGGCGGTCTTCGCGATCGCCATCGCCGGCGGACTGTTCCTGTTCCTCTACCGCACCCGCTATGGGTTGGCGATCAGAGCGACGGCTGAAAACCGGCAGAACGCCGCACTGATGGGCGTCAACATCCGCCGCCTCAGCGCCACTGTTTACGGGCTCTACGCAGGCATCACTGCCATGGCCGGCGTACTAATGGGTGCAATCTTTTCAGTGAACCCGGAAGTCGGCCTGCGCTATACTCTGTTCGCATTTTTCGTGGCTGTGCTTGCCGGCTTGGGCTCCGTCGGCGGTGCCCTCGTCGCCGCGCTGCTGCTCGGCGTCATCGAAGCCTTCGTCGCGACCTATGTCGGGTCGAGCTATTCGCTGCTGGCGATCTTCGGCACCCTCTTCCTCGTCCTTCTCGTGTCTCCGCGCGGGATCCTGCGGCACGGCTTGTGAGGCGGGACATGAAGCCACGCTGGGCCGTCCTCCTCCTGCTGATCGCCGTAATCGTTGTGCTGGCGCTGCTGCCGATGCTGGTCAACAACTACTGGCTGCGCATTGCCACTGGCGCGCTGATGTGGGCGGGGCTGGCCTGCTCCTGGAACATGCTCGGCGGCTATGCCGGCTACATCAATTTCGGCCATTCGGCCTTCTTCGGGCTCGGCGCCTATGTTACGGCGCTGCTGATGGGCGACAGGCTCGCCTGGCCCTTCTTCGCCACCCTCCCGGCCGGTATCGTGGTGACGGCGCTGTTTGCCATCATCATCGGCGCGCCGACGCTGCGCCTGCGCGGCGCCTATTTCGCCATAGCCACCTGGGCCTTCGCCGAGGTGCTCATACAGTTCGCCTCGGTGATGGACTTCACCGGCGGCATCGGCGGTATTGGGCTGCCGCCCTTTCTTGACGAGCGCTTCTTCTACTTCGCCATGTTCGGTGCGGCTGCGCTCACCTATCTCATTACGTGGGCGCTGTTCGAGCGCTCGCGTTTCGGGCTGAAGGTCAAGGCACTGCGCGATCATCAGCCGGCGGCCGAGGCTATCGGTATCAATACTTCGCTGGTCAAGCTGCAGACCTTCGTGCTCAGTGCCGTCACCGCCTCGGTATTCGGCGCGATCTTCGCCTACTGGGTCACGTTCATCAATCCGAAAAGCGTCTTCGGCGGCGACATCACCGATCAGATGGTGGTGATGGTGCTGCTGGGCGGGCTGGGCAGCCTGTGGGGGCCGGCATTGGGCGGTGTGGCGCTCTTTGTCGTAAACCGCATCATCTGGATGTACTGGGGTGACACCGCGTTCTATATCGCCATATTGGGCGCGGCCATCGTGCTGGTGGTGCTGTTTCTGCCGAACGGCATCGTCGGCATGTTTTCGAGGCGCGTGGCCAAGTCTGGCGCCGTGCTGGACAAGGCGGTCGGCAATCTTGTCGGCGGCGGCCCGGGACGGCCCAGTTGAGCGCCGCCGAGGGCAAAACTTCTGGCACCGGCGAACCTATTCTCGTCGTGCGCGAACTCCACTGCCATTTCGGCGGCATCAAGGCCGTCAACGGTGTCTCCCTGGACGTCGGTCGGCGCGAGATCGCCGGCCTGATCGGGCCTAACGGGTCTGGCAAGTCGACTCTGTTCAACCTGATATCGGGCACGGTGACGCCGGATCGTGGCCAGATCCGCTTCGACGGTCACGAAATCGGCGGCCGAAAGGCTCACACGATCGCGCGGCTGGGGCTTGCTCGCACCTTCCAGATTCCGGCCATGTTTGACAATATGAGCGTCACCGAAAACCTGCTGGCGGCTGCGGCCGAGGGCCACTGGCGGGGCGCGCGCGAACGGGCGGCCGATACGCTGGCGCTGCTCAAGCTGGAGCATGTCGCAGACAACCGCGCATCCGATCTTTCGGGCGGCCAGCAGAAACTGCTGGAGTTCGGGCGCGTTGTGATGCGCCAGGCCTCGCTCATTCTGCTCGACGAGGTGACAGCGGGCGTGCATCCCAGCATCCGCAAGATCATCGTGGAGGCCATCGCGCGGCTGCGCGAGCGCGGCACCACCGTCCTGGTCATCGAGCACGACATGGAAATGGTGCGGAACGTGTGCGACCGCATCATTGTCATGGATGCAGGCCGTGTCGTGGCCACCGGGCCTTTCAACGACATCGTTCGCAATTCGGAAGTTATGCAGACCTATCTGGGGCGGCCACAATGAGCACCACGCTCACCGCCGACAACATCGTCACCGGCTACGGCAAGCAGGAGATCGTCCATGGCGTCTCGCTGAGCGCGGAAGCTGGCAAGATTACCTGCATCTTCGGGCCGAACGGCAGTGGCAAGTCGACCCTGCTCAAGGCCATTGTCGGCGCGCTGCCGGTGTGGAGCGGTACGGCGCGCCTGGGTGAATCAACACTCTCCAACCTTGCCGTCCATGAAGTGGTGCGCCAGGGTCTGGTGTTGATGCCGCAGGGCGGCGGTGTGTTTCCGCGCCTGACAGTGATGGAGAATTTGCGCATGGGTGGCTACGCCATCGCGGACCGGCGGATAGTCGAGCAGCGCATCGAGGCGCTGATCGAGCAATATCCCTCTTTAGCACGGCGGCGGCGTACCGCGGCCGGTTCGCTTTCGGGCGGCGAGCAGGCAATGCTTGCGCTGGCGCGGGCACTGGTTTCGGAACCGCGCTTCATTCTGCTGGACGAGCCTTCCGCCGGATTGTCGCCGGCCATGGTCATCGAGACGCTCGAACGCATTACCACCCTCACCGCGCACGGCATTGGCATCGTGATGGTGGAGCAGAACATCCGCGAGGCGATGCCGATTGCGGACAAGCTTTACATCCTGGCGGCCGGCGAAAAGCGCTTCGAGGGGACGCGTCGGGACGTGCGCGACGACCGGCAGATCATGGAAATCTATATGGGGGGAGCGTGAGAGAAGCGGTCGACACCCCAGCGCGAGTTGCAAATGCCAAATGTGGCTTGGCGGTTAGTTGTAAGAAGGCGGTCATTTTCGGCAGTCAATTGGGAGAATGATCAGGCTGAGTTCGTTGTCGTACAGAAGTTCAAGCCTGCTGCTCAGAACCTGAACACTCGCCCTGTGGCCGACTCGGCGAGACCTTTGCGTCGAGCAACATTTCCGTTCTCATATCCAACTCCCGTCGTTCGTTTCGTGGAATGCCGAAGATATCGCCGCAAAGGGGAATGTTCAGATCACCGGCCCGGCGCTTCGCCGAAGCCACCGGCAGGATCGTCCTTGCCAAAGCGAGCGTTGAAGTCCGCCATGAACTCAGGTGCATAAGCATTGGTCTCCTTTGATCGTGCTGATGACGCGCAGGCGCAGTGCCTTCACAAGCCGATCTTGGAGTGTCTGATTGGCGCGCTCAACACGTCCTTTGAGAACCGGCACGCGTCCGCCTGCAGAATAATAGAGAGATGGTCCCGAAATGGATGTTGCGTAGGAGCCCGGGATCGACGGGCGTCACTGCAGCACTTCTTGATGGATTATCATGTCCGCGGCCCGCTGGCCGATCATCATACTAGGCGCATTGGTGTTGCGGCCGATCAACTTCGGCCGCGTCCAGGAGGGCAAGGGCCGCAAGGACCGCCACTCCACGATGTCGCCGCGACTGCACGAACTGCTCCGCGTCTGGTGGCGTGAGGGCGACGACGGGGCATGAAGCTGCCGCAGCTTGCCTGTTTCCGCGCCGCAACCCCGGTCACTGACGGGAATCAGCTACGCGTAGGAGCACCGTGCCAGTTTTGGCGCTTAGGTTCTGCGAATTTGCAGAGGTGCCGGTCGATGGTCTTTCCGCTGAGGCAGAGCTCATGAGCGATCACCTTATTTGACCTGCCGGTCGCCACCAGCCGCAGCACGTGCAGCTCGCGTGGCGTCAGCCCGAAACCAATCTCCGGTGATGCAACTGATGTCTGAGAATCGATCCTCGGGATATCGGATGCGGCACCCAACGCTTTCGAACGCCTCCCGAAGCGGAGCGCATGCGCCGCGGCTGTGATCGGCGAGTGCCCATCGGAATCTCGCCACACTTGTCACTCCAGAGTAGATGTCCGATCCTATTCTATCGCACGAGCAGCCAACTGGTTTACAATTGCTCCAACTGTCGCAACTATGGAGGAAGCCGATGCAAGAGGCCCTCGTCGTCCGCCGCGAGACACACATCCCGGCGCCCCCCGCTGCGCTGTTTGCCCTCCTGACCGATCCGGAGAAGATCCTGCGCTGGATGGGAACAGAGGCGCAGTTCGAGCCGCAGCCCGGCGGGCTCTATCTCGTCAATGTTACCGGGGCTCGCGTCGCTCGCGGCTCCTTCCGGGAGGTGGTGCCGGTGCACCGTCTGGCATACAGCTTCGGCTGGGAAGAGAGCGATGAGGTGCCGCCGGGATCGAGCCTGGTCGAGATCGATCTGATCGAGCAGCCGGACGGAACGCTGCTGCGCCTGACCCACACCGGCCTGCCGAATGCCGAGCAATGCGCCGGCCATGCGGAGGGCTGGGCTCATTACCTCGGCAGGCTGGGCGAGGTTGCAGCCGGGCGTGATCCCGGCCCGGATCCCAAATACGGCCACACGGGCAGGGGGTGACGGCCTTCCGCGCGCGATATCGCCGCCCGTGAGCCCGTTGCAATTTGACGGCGGATGCCGGCTCGCAGGGCGGGTCGAACCCGGCGCCATCGAGGATCGGACCGTACAAGCGCCGGGGGGCGGGGGGAGGATAGATCGGCGGGCCGGCTGCGCATCGTCACGGCGCGGATGACAGGCCGGGCGCGGTGGCCGCATAATCGCGCCATGGATCTGCCCGCGCCTCTCGCCTGGCTGGTGGACGAGGCCGGCGCCTCGGCCGCCCCCGACCGATTTCTGGCCGAGCTCGGCGGCCGACTTCTGGCTGACGGCCTGCCGCTGGCCGGCGGCGCGCTGACGCTCGCGGTTCCGCATCCCATTATCACCCGCCGCACCTGGCTTTGGCGGGCGGAGACCGGGGCGGTGATCGAGGCGCTGAGCTTCGCTGGCGGTCCGCTCGGCCAGGCAGGGCGCGACTGGCTGGCGGAGCTCGGCCCGGTGCAGGAGGGCCCGGTTGGCCGGGTGCCGGATAGTCCGGTGCTGGGCTGGGCCGGAACCCGGCCGTTCGGCCCCGCCGAGGCTGCCCGGCTGCGCCAGGCCGCGCGCTTCGCCGCGGCGCCCCTTGCCGCACTTGCGGCGCGGGCGGCGCTGACAGCGCTACTCGAGGCTTATCTCGGCCGGCGCAGTGCCGCCCGGGTGCAAGGCGGGTCCCTGCGCCGCGGCACCGGCGAAACCATTCACGCCGCGCTGCTCTATGCCGACCTGCGCGGCTTCACCGCCCTGTCCGAGGCAACCGAGCCCGCGGCGGTGATCGCCGCGCTCGACGCCTGGTTCGACCGCGTCGCCGGTGCGGTGCACGCCTTCGGGGGCGAAGTGCTGAAATTCATCGGCGACGGCATGCTGGCGATTTTCCCGGTCACCGCTGCGCCGGCCGAGGCCTGCGAGGCGGCGCTGCGCGCCGTCGTCGCCGCCCGCGCCGGCATGGCCCATCTCGATGCGGGGCGGCAGGCGCAGGGCCTGCCCCGGCTGCCGTTCGGCGCGGCGCTGCATCTCGGCGAGATGCTGTGGGGCAATATCGGCGCGGTCGACCGGCTGGATTTCACCGCCATCGGCCCCGCGGTCAACCTGGTCAGCCGGCTGGAGGGGCTATGCCGGCCGCTCGGCCGCTCGGTGCTGATCTCGGGCGCGGTCGCCGCCGAGATCACCACACCGCTGGTGCCGCTGGGCGAACACGTGCTGCGCGGCATCGCGGCGCCCTGCACCGTCTTCACCCTGCCGGATGCGTAATCGCGGTCCTGCGGGGCGGCGGCGTCAACCGCAGATTTGGTTAGCTTGATTTTGGCCATCTAGTCGTCTCCGAACGTCAAAAACTAGGAGCAGAATAGGGGCACTCAGACCCACTGCTCCGGACTACTGCCGCGTGCTAGAGAAAAGGTCGAAAGCTCAAGAACGCAAGCTAAGTCCTTGCATCGTCGTGTCTTTTCGCATTTTTACTTGCAAACGGCGGACATGAACTTAGACGAAATTGGCGGGCTCTTAGTCGGCTTCCGCCCCCCTTCGGCGTCTTCATCCGGTACGGTTTCATCAAAGATGACCGACCAGACAACATCCATCAGCCTGCGGCGCCTGACGCCATGATCGTCACTTGGGGGAAGGCCGGACTGGCGCCCTGAGCATTTGTGGCGCCACTGCGACGCATGGCATGTGCATGGAATGGCGCGAAGACACCGTCCTCGGGCAAGGTGCGGCAACGCTATCATGTCACGATGATAGCCATCAATTCGCTCTTCTGCCGTGCAGACTTTGGTTCCGCTTGATTGGCGCGAACGCGACTTCCTATTCCAAGCGCGCTCGAATGCTTAGGCTCAGGTTTAAGGTGGCGGCGCATTGCGGTCTGGGCGATCAAGGGTTGAGCCTTCTTCACATGGAGAAGGCTGATCGCCAACGCCGCCATAACGCTCAACGAGTTTTGCGAATCCGTAGGCGAAGGCGGAAAGAAGCGCCAGGATAACCACTATTCGGATGGCCATAGGGGATCGTAACAGGATCCCACATTGGATGTCGCAATTCCTCCGCTGCCGGTAGTGCGTCAATTTGAAATTTGACCTTTGCCGTGTCGCATCCGGTCCCGGCTCCTATATGCTTAGCGGAGGTACGCAGGAGACGTGGGTCATGAGCGTGACGTCTGATAAGCCCGAGCATGTCGCTACCGCTTTTGCGAACGCTTGGAACCGGCATGACATGGATGAGTTTGCGTCTCTGTTCGCTTCCGATGCTAATTTCGTTAACGTCGTAGGTGTTTGGTGGAAGAACCGATCCGAGATCGAAGCGGCGCACCGAGCCACCCATGAGACCATGTTTCGGGATAGCCGATTAGAAGGCGATATCTCGTCGGTTGTGGAATTGGCTCCGGGGCTTGCTTCTGTTCATTGCACTTGGACGCTAACGGGAGCATTTGCTCCGGACGGCTCCCCGGCCGGGGTTAGGAAAGGCATATTGCTTCTGATTGTCCAAGAAGGGCAGTCGGGATGGCGAATCAAGGTGGCTCAGAACACGGATATTGTTCCAGGCGCAATCGCCCCAGCCGGCTCGAAAGGCTAGCTCGCGCCAACAGAGGCGGAACAGGGCGTGCGCCAGCGAGCCTGACCACCAATACGTATGCGTGTCGGAATGCCGAATTCGACTGCTTTGATCCTCGTCACTGAGGCCGTCAACGTCACGCGTGCCGAATTCCTGGTCTTCGCCAAGGCCCATGGCGCCATGGACCTGAGGGTACCGGCCGAGGTGGGCGTCGTTGCGAAAGTGACTATCCTCAGCTCAGGCAAGCTCGATTTCTCCGCCGTGACAAAATGGTGAGCGGCGAAGACATGAAAGCCCGAGCGGCTTGACAATAGCCGACTGAGGAAGTCGGCGTGTTTGCCCAATCACATGCAACTAAGGCCATCTTGGCTCAAAGGTAGCCTTTGGCCGAGGTCGGTTCTGAATTGAAGCCGGCCTACATCTATCACGAAGTGAACGGCAGTTTTGCGCTTCAATGCAATATCGGCCGCAGAGGCGGATTTTGCTTTCGCCCAAAAGCAGACATTGCAGCTGACCATGCTGAAGGTCACGCCCGCACCACCTGCCGACCTCAGCACCTCTAAGCGCAAACGTCTGGTGTAATGCCCGATGCGCGCGCTCGCAGGGCATCTCGCTGTTACATCGCCGTGACAAAAGCACCGCCACGGTGGCGTCAACCGGTTACACAGGGCAAGAAATATCTCCGGCCTTCTGGGAGTGACGTGTCAGCGTCTCCAGAGGCTGCGTGGGCGCGGCGACTGGAACGCTCCACGCCTCGCAAGAGGGATAGCGAAACCTCGTGAAGGCAAGGTCGAGCTGCGTTCTGCGTTCTATATCGGCGGCGGGCGGCGACCGGAGAGATGGATACCATGCACATGGGGCGTCTGGAAGTTGGCAGGACACGGACACGGGGCGGCCCGCGTGCAGGCGCTTGGCTGAGCGATGCAATGACCACGCAGCGCCACCTCGCAGCGATCCTGGCTTGCGACGTGGTCGGCTATTCGCGCCTGACGGAGCGCGACGAGCGCGGCACGCTCGAGCGGCTGAAGATGTACCGCAAGGACCTCCTCGAACCGCTGGTCTCTGTGCACCAGGGTCGGATCGTCAAGCTCACCGGCGACGGCATGCTGTGCGAGTTCGCGAGCGTCGTTAACGCGGTGACCTCGGCAATGGCGATTCAGCAGGCCCTGGCAGAACATGAGGCGGAGATGCCCGAGGAAGAGCGGATTCGCTTGCGCATCGGTGTCAATCTCGGCGACGTGGTCTGCGAGGAGGACGGCGACCTCTACGGTGACGGGGTCAACATCGCCGCCCGACTCGAAAGCATCGCCGATGCCGGCACCGTGGTCGTCTCCGGCACCGCGTACGACCACCTTCAGGGCAAGCTCGATTGCGGCTTCAGGCCGCTCGGCAACCTGCGCCTCAAGAACATCGAGCGGCCCGTGCGCGCCTACCGCGTCGAGTCCGACGCCAGCGCCTCGGTGGCTGCATCGCCTCCCTTGCCCGAGAAACCCTCGATCGCGGTCCTGCCTTTCACCAACATGAGCGGCGACCCCGACCAGGAATACTTCGCCGACGGGCTGGTGGAGGACATCATCACGGGATTGAGTCGGGTGAACTCCTTCTTCGTGATCGCCCGCAACTCGTCCTTCACCTACAAGGGCCGGGCGGTAGACCTGCGCCAGGTCGGGCGCGAGCTGGGCGTCCGCTACGTGCTAGAAGGCAGCATCCGCAGAGCAGGATCGCGGGTGCGTATCAGCGGGCAGCTGGTGGACGCGATCAGTGGGCACCATGTCTGGACTGACCGCTTCGAGGGCGATGTGAGCGACATCTTCGACCTGCAGGACAAGGTGACCGAGAGCGTCGTCGGTGCGGTCGAACCGAGCATCCGGCTGCAGGAGATCAAGCAGGCGCGCATGAAACCGACCGAGTACATCAGCGCCTACGACCTCTACCTTCGCGCGCTGCCGCGCTTCTACAGCATGACGCGCGAAGGCTTTGCCGACGTGCGCCGGCTCACCAACGAGGCGCTCAGCATCGACCCTGGCTTCAACTTGGCGAAGGCACTCGGCGCCTATATCCGCAGCCTATCCGTGAGCCAGTGCTGGCACGAGCCCGACGATATCCGAGTCGCCGCGCGCATGGCGCGAGAGGTACTGGCGGAAGCGCGCGACGATCCCACGAGCCTACGCTTCGCCGCGCAGGTGATCGCCTACAGCGCGAAGGACTACGAGATGGCGTTGCGCACGATCGAGCGATCCCTGCTGCTCAACCCCAATTCGGCGCAGGGCCATACGGGCAGCGGCTGGGTGAACGCACATTCCAGCCGCCCGCTCGTCGCCATCGAGCACTTTCACAGGGCAATGCGGCTGAGCCCGATCGACCCCGAGAAGGGCATCGCGCTCTCCGGCATCGGGATGAGCTACCTGATGCTCGAGCGCTACGAGGAAGCGCTGGCATGGGGAGAACGCGCGCTGCACGAGATGCCGAACTACGGCTCCTCGCACCGGGTGGTGATCATGGCGCTGGTCAAACTCAACCGGCTGGACGAGGCGCAGGCGGCGGCGCGGCGTCTTATGAAGGCGTTCCCGACCTACACGCTCACCCTGCAGAGACAGATCAACCCGTGGCTGGACGAGGTGTTCGCCGAGCGTTATGTCGAGGCGCTGGGCATCTCCGGCGTGCCAGAGTGATCGTCGCAGTTGCAAAGATGCCCGGCGAGGCGACGTTCCCTTGAGCTGCGTCGCTTCTGGAAGGCCAGTTCTCTGGCGGCTTGTCTTAGGACTGAGCGCGTAGAGCAGCGTGAACAGCCGGCGAGCTCTCCGTTGAATTCGCGTCGAACTTCCGGTTTCGATCCGCTTCTTATAAGGCAACAGGCAACCTCCGGGCGGTTCAGATCCTGCTTGGGCACACCGAGATCGAGAATACGGTTCGCCATCCGGATGTCGAGGTCGGGGACGCGCTCACATCGCCGAGGGAACCGAGATCTGATCACGATGGCCTCTCGACTTCGCGGAGAGGTCATCATGTTCTGAAAGCCACCGCTCAGTTACGGGGCTCGATTTCCGCAATGCGTCGCATCACAGCCGTTCGGCATGGAAGATGGTCATCCCGAAAACCGCCGGTCCACTGTCGCCCATCAAAGGCGGAACTATGCGGCGTTGAGGCGCTAGGCGAACTTGCGCCTCGTCTCGGCGGTTGAGACGAGCTCTGCTACTTCCTGAAAGCGGTCGCTAGCGGCGATCACAAGCCAGATCCGGCCGAGCACCCAGAGGGAAAGCGCCCACCGGAGCAGCAGCCAGAGATGCGGTGTTGGCATTTTCGGGCCCCCTGAATCCGGCCCGGCTGAGTTTGATGGAGAAGTTCGACCAGGCGCCAGGCATTAATCGGCAGCAGCACCAGTTCCATCAGGCTCAGGGTAAGTTGCCGATGAGGGCGCCATAGGTGGCAAAGCACAAACAGCTCAGCACCGCCGTGATGTGCAGCCACAGCATGGCTTTCATTGAGTAGGTGAGAACGGTGGAGAAGCTTCCGAGGAAGCCGATCGTCTCGGTCCAGATCATGATCATATTTCTTTGGTGGAGTGAAGCCGGTGGGCCTTGGTCAGCCGGAGAAGCCGCCGTCATCGAGAAAACGTCTCCGCGTCCGCCGTTCCTCTCCTGGTCGCGGCTGGCACTGACCACGACCGAGCATTGGCCCCGGCTGCGCACATGTCCGTCAAAAGTCTGCGCATGGCGGAGAAGTAACGATTGTCGTGGATGGGCAGCATCAGTCCGACCAGGCCCGATCGCGAGCCTCCCAAGCCCCGCGCCTGCAGATTGGTAGTGTACTGGTGGCGTTCGGCGAGGCTGAGAATTGTTTCCGCCGCCGCAACCCGATGGCGCTTGCACGGCGACACGCTTCCTTCACCGGCCTGATAATCACGGCGAACTCGGAGCCGATCGCCTCGATCGACAGCCAATACGCGGCGTCAAGACGATAAGGCGATCCGGCTCGGCATGATCGCGGCTGCGCTTGCGCCCGTTCCGGCCCGCTCGCATGCGATCAGCCCGCTGGCCGACAAGGCGAAGGTGCGCCGCGATACGTGAGTCTGGTCGGCATCGATCCACGGAATGAATGCTTGACCTCAAGTTAACTTCAGCTTGTACCAATAAGTTGTACGGATTGAAGGAGTATCGTCAATGCTGACCAACATTGATCTTCAGGGACTTCGTGTAGCAGTCACCGGCGGCACGTCCGGCCTAGGACTGGCGCTTGTCCGGCAGCTTGCCAGAGAGGGTGCGTTCGTCGCCTTCGTTGCCCGCACTGCCGCGAACGTCGAACGCATCGCTGACGAGACGGGCGCACATGGCATCGTCGGCGACGTCGGCAAAAAGGACGACATCTACCCGATCGCGTTGCAGGTCACCGCGAGCCTAGGCGGGCTCGACGTTCTGATCAACAATGCGTCGAGCCTCGGGCCCGTTCCACCGGCGCTCCTTGCCGATACCGAGTGCGAGGAGCTGGAAAAAGCGCTAGCGGTCAACCTCGTCGGCGCGTTCCGGCTGACGAAAGCACTGTTCGGTGCACTTGCCGCGTCCGCGCGCGAGGACCGTGGCGCGCTGGTGATCAACATCTCCAGCGACGCGGCGGTGAACGCTTATCCCGGCTGGGGCGCGTATGGTGCGAGCAAGGCCGCTCTTGCTCACCTGACGGCGATTTGGGACGAGGAGGCGAAGGCCGACGGCATCCGGCACCTCGCGCTCGACCCCGGCGATATGGACACCCCGCTGCACGCGCTGGCGCTTCCTGACGCCGATCCGTCGACATTGAAGCGTCCCGAGCTGGCTGCTGCCGAGATCATCGAAAAGATGCTCGATACGTTGCCGGCCGGCGCAACACTTCTCGCCGAGACACGCGGATGATTGCCGCCGACCGTCCGGATCGGCGCGCCGCCAGGCTGCTCGTCGTGGAGGCGGACGGCGCGACGCGCGACCTGCCGCGCACTGAACTCGCGATACTGTTCGATGCCGGCGATCTGGTCATCGCCAATGACGCCGCGACCTTGCCTGCCAGCTTGCGCGGCACGCACCTTCCCAGCGACGAGGCGATCGAGATCCGCCTGGCAGGCTGGCTGACATTTCCCGACCCAACCAACTTCCTGGCGATTGCCTTCGGCGCGGGCGATCACCGCATGCGCACGGAAAATCGGCTGCCTCCGCCCCCGATATCACCAGGCGATCACCTCCGGCTCGGCCGGCTTGAAGCCGTCATTGAGTGCCTTCTCGACCATCCTCGCCTTCTCGAGTTGCGCTTCCCAGGCAACCGCGCAGCGGTGCTTGCAGGACTGGCGCAGCACGGCCGGCCGATCCAATATGCGCATGTTCGCGAACCGTTGGCACTTTGGAATGTCTGGACGAAGATTGCCGCCGGGCCGGTGGCGTTCGAGGCGCCATCGGCAGGCTTCGCACTCGACTGGCGCACGCTCCAGGCCTGGCGTCGGCGAGACGTGGGCTTCGCAACACTCACGCATGCCGCGGGCGTGTCTTCCACCGGGGACCCCGCTCTCGACTTGCGCCTCCCTCTCGACGAGCCGTACCGCATTCCCGAGCGCACGGCGGCGCAGGTCGCGCGGGCGAAGCTCCGCGGAAGCCGCATCATCGCAATCGGCACGAGCGTGGTGCGCGCGCTTGAGGCAGCTGCCAACCCCGACGGCAATGTGCGTGCCGGAAATGGCATTGCGACAGGGCGTATCGCGCTGGGCACGCCACTTCGCGTGGTCGATGCGATTCTAACAGGCGTCCACCAGCCTGGCGAAAGCCATTTCGAGCTCCTGCGAGCCTTTGCCGACGATGCTCTGCTCGCCAAGGCCTCCGCAGCCTTCGCCGAGCACCGATATCGCACGCATGAATTCGGCGATTCCATGCTGCTCAATCGCCAACGGCTGGATCGATCGCGGACAGAACCAGGAAGTGCGCGAGACGAAGCCTCTACTCTAGGCGATCCGATGATCTTGGATTTCCAAGGCTTTCGAAAACGACATTTTGATTAAGTAATTCATCTAAAACAACTATTTTGACACTAGTAACTTCGACTCTAGGGGTCCGGAGTTCGAATTTCGCCGCCGGGAGTCACGCGCGAGCTGCGGCTGAGACGCGGATAGGCCCGCGCCCTGTGCCGCGGTGATCGCCACCACCTCACCAATGCCTATTCGCCGCGCCAGGGTGAGCCGGGAGCGACGATGGCGGTATTCAAGTTGACGCTAATACAATATTGCCTACGCTCCAACGTTGGGCGATAGTGTGCGTCGGGAGGCAGGAGGCCATAGTTGGCTTTAGCTTAGACTTTGCCCAATCACGAGAGAATACCTTGCAGCTCGTGAATCGGTTCAAGGCAGCAGCTTGTGCTTCAGCCTAGGCGGAAGATGCCAGGTGGATCGTCTCTTCCACTGTAACGTTGCGTGGTTGGGAAGCAATTCGGCAAGCCTTTTCACAGAGCGAAGACAGGGATCTCGCTTGCGCAATACAGGAACTCAGCAATTACCCTGATGTTTGGGCAGGATGCCTTCGATGCGCCATGACGACCAGGAAACTGGGAGGCGACGCGTGAAGTCTTGGTAAGGGCAGCTGGCAGCGTAGTGGTGGCGTCGACGATCGCGTGAACGCCCGGGCTCCAGACAGTGTCGAGGAGACAGCGGATGAGGCAACTCGAATTTTTCTATTTCCTTGGGAGTGGTTATGCATACCTCTCCGTCATGCGTATCGGCCCTTTGGCGAGGGACGCTGGCATTACCGTCAGATGGCGTCCATTCAATGTCCGCACCGTCATGGCGGAAAACAACATTGCGCTTCGCTCGCAGACCGCCAAGGTCAAATACATGTGGCGTGACGTGCAGCGCAGGGCGCGAACTCACGCGCTACCCTTCGTAAATGCACCCATCTGGCCAACCGACCCCGACCTTCTGGCCAACAGGGTTGCTATGGTCGCCGCGGAAGGCGGCTGGTGTGAGGACTATACAATCGAGAGCTTCAAGGCTTGGTATTTGGAGGGCGTGGCCCTCGGCGACAGAGGCCACCTTGAACACGTGCTTCGGCCACTCGGCAAAGACGTGGATGCGGTGATCGCTCAGGCCAACGCACCCGCCGCCCACGAGCGGCTCAAGATGGAAACCGATGCGGCGCGCGAATACGGAATTTTCGGTTCGCCTGCGTTCGTGGTAAATGGCGAAACTTTTTGGGGAGACGACCGGCTCGAAGAAGCGCTTTCTTGGGCAACCGGTCGGCATCGGTTGCAAGATGTCCATTAGCACGGAAGTGCGCGAGCCCCTTGGATCCGCCAATCGTGGCTGACCTGCCCTGTTTGTCCGCTATGAGCGAATTCGCCAAGGTGATGGTCGTTTCTGGCCGGCGGCGGAAAATCTGAAGAAGATCGCAGAGCAGATGGAGGGCAGCGGTCCAGACCGGCCGCAACGTCGAAAAAGCTATCTCGAGATACTCGAAGCGACCGTTCGTGATCCACTCGACGTTGGGAAATCAACGAATCTGCCGAACTAGGGGGCGAGAGCGAATCCACAGTCCCTGGCGGCTTTCTAAACGGCAGGAATGCGATTCTGTCGCCGCATGGACGCCAAGCTTGGCCCCGACGATCTGCATTGATAATAATGCAGATTTGCATTATCTTATTGCGATGAACAGGAAATGTTTAATATGACAACGTTGACAGTGACGACAAGGGGACAGGTGACGTTCCGCAAGGACGTGCTGCAACATCTGGGCATCAAGCCGGGCGAGAAGATCGAGCTTGATCTGCTGCCCGACGGTCGGGCGGAATTGAAGGCGGCACGGGCGAAAGGGTCATTCCGGGACCTCCACGGCTTCCTCAGAGGCAAGACGAACGGCCAGGTGCTCAGCATCGAGGAGATCAACGAGGCGATAGCGGAAGCGGGCGCCGCGGCCGGGTCCGGCAAGGAATGAGGGTTACGGCCGACACGAATGTGCTGCTGCGCGCCTATGTCGCCGATGATGAGGGGCAGGCGGCCGTTGCCGTCGACCTGCTGGCCAAAGCGGACATCGTGGCCGTGAGCTTGCAGGCCTTGTGCGAGTTCGCCTGGGTTCTGGCCAGGCAATACCAGACAGAGCGCGAAAATATTGCCGCGGCGATCCGGGCGTTGCTGAACACCGCGAATGTTGTCGTCAACCGGCCGGCAGTTGAGGCAGGGCTGTCAGTCCTCGATGCCGGCGGCGATTTCGCGGACGGCGTGATCGCTTTTGACGGCGGCTGGCTTGGCGGGGAGACTTTCGTCTCGTTTGACCGGAAGGCCGCCAAACTGCTTTCGGCGCAGGGACAATCCGTACAGCTTCTTTCCTAAGTTTTCCGCGGTGGTCTTTCGCACTGCGCTGTCGCGTCTGTTAGAGGCTGCTGCGAGGAATCGAATTCTGTTTGTCCCGTGCCACAATCATCTAGGTGCGGCAGGCAGGAGAGGCAGGTGCCAAATCTGATTGCGCGTGCCGGGAGTGCAGCTTTCCATAGTGAACTGTGCGCCGTCATGCGCGGTCAAGCATAGGCCGGAAGCACGACTCCTAAGTTGGCCGCCAGTATGATCCCAGCGTTGATTGCTTCCCTGCTGGCAGGAATGGACGATCACGTTCGAACCGGGTAGCCGGACATTGGGCGTGTTTGTGTTCAGCAACACCATTCCGGCCAATCCCTCAACGGGATGACGAGAGCGGCGAACTGGGAGTCCAGCCGCTCAGATCTTCACCGACCCGGCGGCCAAGCCCGCGAGGAAATAACGCTGTGCAATCAGATACAGGATCAGAAGCGGGAGCGATCCCAGCACGCTCATCGCCATCATCTCGTTCCATTCGAACGCATGTTGGCCCATTAGCAACTCGATACCGATTGGAACGGTCCGCATGTCTGTGGACTTCGTCAAAGTGAGCGCAAAGAGGAACTCATTCCACGCCAATAGAAACGTATAGACCGCAGTCGCTACGATGCCAGGCACTGAAAGAGGGATAACCACACGCCACAGCGCTGTCCAACTTGACCCCCCATCGACCAACACCGCCTCATCGAGTTCCCTTGGCAGGGTATTGAGGTAGCCCGTCATCAGCAGAATTGCGTAAGGCAAGGTGAATACCATGTAGGTTAGAATCAGCGCGAAGTAGGTGTTGAAAATACCGAAGGCGACGACCATGCCGAAATAGGGAATGAGAAGTGTGATTGGCGGGACGGTCTGTGTGCTGATGATAAAGACGTTGAGCGTATTCTTAAAACGGAATGAATAGCGGCTGAAGCCATAGGCCGTAAGAACGGCGACCAGCAGCGTCAGAAGCGTTACCACTCCCGCGACGAGATAGCTGTTGAGAAAGAAGCGCACCTTGACCGGATCATTGAAGATCGAAAGGTAGGCTACGTTGGTGAAATGGTCGGGCAGCAGCCTCGGCGGTAGGGCAAAGATCTCGGTGTTCGATTTCAACGAAGTGAAAAACATCCACACGATGGGAAAACCTGCAAAGACCAGACCTGCCGCGAGCCCCAGATATGTCAGTACGGTGGGCAATACGGTGTTTTTGAAAGAAGAGCGCTTTGCCATTGCCGGTCACCTGGCCTTCTGGTGTTTGATGTAGAAGTAAGTCGCGCCCATCGAGATGATCAGGATGAAGATCGCGCTCGCCGAGGCTTGTGAAAATTCGTAACTCGAAAACGCAAGCTTATAGGTATATGTGCTTAGCACCTCGGTCGCATGGATCGGGCCACCGCCCGTTGTCATCCAGACCAGCGGGAAGACCTGCATCGTCCAGATGAAATCCAGCAAGGCGATGCTGATGATGATCGGCATCAGCTGCGGAATCGTGATGTACCGGAACTTTTGGAACTCATTGGCCCCATCGATGCCTGCGGCCTCGTAAAGGTCCTTGGGGATGCCCTGCAGACCGGCGAGCAAGCTGACCATGTAAAGCGGGTATCCCGCCCAGATGTTCGCAAACGTCAACGCATGGAGCGCGGTTTTCGTCGAAGAGAACCACTCGACCTTGAAGTTGACGATATGGAGCGCCATCAGGATGCTGTTGACCACGCCGTTGGGATCCAGAATCAGCCGCCAGATGATCGCGATGATCACCGCCGTAAAAAGCCAGGGCAAGATGTAGAGAACACGCAGAATGCTTCTAACCGCCGGATGGACCCGTTGCGTGTTGAGCAAGAGCGCGAAGGCCAAGCCGATCAGAAGATGGAAAATGACGCTCATCACCGTGAAATAGAGGGTCTGCCCGACCGACTGCCAGAAAACCGGATCTGCGAAGATCGTCACGTAGTTCCGCAACCCTACGAAAGCAGCGTCCTTTTTCATGATCGCGCCGTCCATCAGCGAATAGCGCAGGACCGTGATCATGGGAAACAGCATGAGCAGGCAAAACAAAAACGTGGCTGGTGCCACGTAAAACAGCGGGATCAGCCTCTTTCTTGTCTTGTAAGAGATCATGCCACGCTTGCGCACTTTCGTTGGCGTGACGATCAGACCTTCGTTGGCGAGGCTCATGAGGTGTAACCCGTTTGATCGTAGGAACGTATCGTCTGGTTACGATGCAGCGGCAGCGCGATAGAACCATATCGCGCTGCCGGAATTGTCTGGAGCTGCGCCTACTTGGCGAAGTCAACCAACCACTGCTTTTGCGTATTGGCAGCCGCGTCCTTTGCGGTTTGCTGGCCGTCGAACATCTTTTGCACTTCGACGTTCATGTCTCGCATCAGGTCCTCGGCGACGGGCAGGCCCACGAATTCGTTGGCCAGGTGGCCGCTTTGGTAGATCTTGAAGGCTTCCTCAAATAGCGGGTCCGATTTCGAGAAGTCAGGCTTCGCGTGCACATTGCCTGGAAAGGCGTTTGCGAGCGATACCAGGCGGCCGTTCACTTCCGGGCTCATCAGATATTCAACGAGCTTCCAGGCCTCAGCCTTGTGCTCGGTGCTGTTGCTGATGCCGATGCCCCACGAGGCATAGGGCAGTCCGCGCTTACCCGAATAGCCATCAACCGCAGGCAGGGCAGAGATGCCGAACTTGAGATCGGGGTTGCGCTGGCGGATAAGATTGATATGTGCCAGCGAGTCGATCATCATTCCAACGCGGCCGTTGACGAACTCTTCGACCTTGTCCTGTTCCTTCTTGGCAAAGATGCCTGGCGATATGACGCCGGCGTCCTGCAGGGACTTGATGTATTCGAGCGTACCGACCACGGCACTATTTTCCACATCGGGCTTACCGTCCTTGAGCATCGACGCCCCGGAAGCCCACACCCAAGACATCACGTCGTTCTGGATGCCGCCGGGATTTTGCAGCGATAGCGGCAGCACCCACCCGTATTCGTTCTTGTCCGTATTGGTCATCTTCTTCGCGGCAGCGGCGAATTCTGTGCGGGTAGTCGGCATCTTGTCGACACCGGCAGCCTTGGCCAGATCGAGATTGACGAAGACCGGGTATACGAACGAGGCTAGCGGGAACATGACGCTTTGGCCGTTGACCTTGATGATGTCAGCGATCTGGCTCGGGTCATATTTGGCGTCGGCCATTAGGCTGTCCATCGACGCGATTGCGCCCTGCTTTGCAAGCCCGTTGACCCATGCGCCGTCCAGGCCGACGACATCGCTGAGCGTACCCGACGCGGCGCCGACCACGATCTGATCATGGGTGGCGGAGTAGGGGCCGCTGACAAGCGTCACCTTGATGCCAGGGTTTTTAGCTTCGAACTCATCCATGATGCCACGCAGAGCGCCAGCGGGCATTTCGGGCTCCCACCATTGGATGAATTCGAGATTGGTCTCAGCGAAGGCGCAGGTGGCAGATAGTACCCAGACGGCCACAGCGGACGAAGCCGCTACAATATATTTACTGACGTTCATGTTTCCCTCCTCGGAGCGATGTTTTGGCTCGATCCTCCCGATCGCGATCAAACTAGGTTCCCTTCCGGGTCTTTGTGTCAATCAAGAACTGGGATCGTGAAGAATGGCTGGGATAATGCGAAGCCAGAAATAAATGTAAGCAGTTGAATAATAACGCGATTTGTCTGAGTTCCGAGGAGATGCTTTTTCCATTGTACACATTGCTCGCGTCGCATTTTTCCGCTAATTTCGTAAACAAACGAAAGCCTGTTAGCTCAAAAGAAAACAAATGAAAGGCGCATCGATCGGGCGGAAAAGCGGGCTTTCGGCGAGGTCACGCACTTGCGAAGACGTCGCAATTTAGACGGCGTTCAGGCGACTCTTGATCGCTTGGTCGCTTTGTTGGGTGACCAATGGGCACAAGACGATCTCGAGCTCCCGGTGAAAAAATCGGCGTGTCGCACGCTGAACGATGTCGAGCAGGGTTGCACCGTTTGCCAAGGAGGACGGCCCGAAATTTCCCTTGATGCAAAGCCAACGATCTTAGTCGCCCACGAATGCTTGGCTCCTGGCCGGCTACGATCTTGCAGCTTAGAAGTCACGGCCCAAAAATAACCCTCAACCAACCGATTTGATGGTCGAGCGAGGGGTTCGCACACCAGAGCGGAGCCAGCGTCTAACAAAATTTGCGCGTCCGATTCTTTCCGGATCAACCCTCGCGGATCACGCTAAATTGCGAGATGCGTCTGGGGATCGAAGAAGTGCAACTTGGCCGCGTTGATCGCAAGATTAATCAACTCGCCCGGCCGGACCGCGCTGACGGCTTCAAACCTCGCTACGGCGTTTGCCGCACCGCTTAGATCTTCAACGGCATCTGGGTCGCCGGAATCGATTCGAACCGCATCGACACTCAGGTGAACGACAAGCTCGGATCCCAATTCCTCCGTCGACTTTACGATGGCCGGCAGAGTGGCATGGCGCGATCCCGATTCCAGACTGCTGTCGTAGAGATCCTCGGGGCGTATGCCGAAGATGAGTGTCTTGCCTTCGAAGGCGGTCAGACCAGGCGAGCGCTCAAACGCACTCGTCGGCACCGGGATCGAAAAGGTCGGCAGGTCGATCCTGCCATTGTGCAAACGGCCTTCGAACAGGTTCATCGATGGCGACCCGATGAAACCCGCCACGAAGGCATTGATTGGCCGATTGTACAGTGTCTTTGGCGTGTCGACCTGCTGAAGCACACCGCCTTTCAAGACCGCAACCCGGTCGCCCATGGTCAAGGCTTCGGTCTGATCGTGTGTTACATAAATCGTGGTCACCCCCAACTGTCTTTGCAGGCTGACAATTTCCGCGCGCATTTGCACGCGCAGCTTGGCATCGAGGTTTGACAAGGGTTCATCCATGAGAAAGGCCGCCGGTTCGCGCACCATCGCGCGCCCCATGGCGACCCGCTGGCGTTGTCCGCCTGACAGCGCCGCCGGCTTACTGTCGAGCAGCGTTTCCAATTGCAGGGTCTTTGCAATTTCATGGACGCGCTTCGTGCGCTCGGCCTTGCTCTTCCCCGCAAGCTTCATCGAGAAGGCTATGTTGTCGAACACTGTCATATGCGGATACAGGGCATAATTCTGAAAGACCATCGCAATATCGCGGTCCTTCGGCGCCAGATCCTCAACATTCTCGCCGCCAATGGTCAGGGTTCCGCTGCTGATCTCTTCCAGCCCCGCGATCATGCGCAAGGCAGTCGATTTTCCGCATCCCGACGGGCCAACGAGAATGAGGAACTCGCCATCGTTTATCGTCAGGCTAAGATCCCTGATTGCTTGGAATTTCGTCCCGTAGGTCTTGCAAATCTTGTCCAACACAACAATGGCCACGTCACATCCTCCCTATTATCAGCGCTAGCTAAACGTCGAATAGCCTCCACCCAGCGCGACTGCAGATCGAACCGGCAGTGTCATCGGCGCAGCCAAGGCGCGCTCCCCGGACGTTCCACCAGAAGCGGCAATATCCGAGCGATGAATTCTCAGTCTGGCGACGTAATCGGTATGGGCACAGGCGCATTTTCTTTCGCCATCCACGCGAGACAGGCGTTGTGGTCTGGCAGAGCCATACGGCCACCGCGGCCCGTTACCGAGATCGCGGCCGCGGCGTTTGCATAAATAACGCAGGCGACAGGCTGCCTTCCCTGTGTAAGGGCAAAGGCATAGGCCCCATGGAAACAATCCCCCGCGCCGGTCGTGTCCACTGCCCTGACCTTGTAGGCCGGAACGTGCCACAAAACGGCATCGTCCCTTTGCCGGAGGTAGGCGCCTCGATCGCCATCGGTCAACACGACCGCGGAGCGGTCATCCGACCACAGCTTGCGCAGGATCGCCGTCGCCTCTTTTTCGCCTGTATAGGTCTGCGCAAATTCCAGAGGGAATACGAGGTGATTTGATAGGCGGATCAATCGGTCGGTTGCAGGTCCGATTGTCCACTCAATATCGGCGATCACCGCCAGACCCAGCGTGCGGGCACGAGCAACGACCATCTCCGCCTGCGTGGCGTAGCCGTCGATCAACAATACCTGGGCTTGCGCAAGGACGCTGTCGGCCAGCGCATCTGAGGTCCCGTGCGGCACATCATCATCATAGGCGATGAACCGGTCACCATTAGGCGCCACAGTGATCACCGACCGGATCGGCCTGGCATCGGAACGACGTGGCGCGAACGATATGTCGACACCGTGTCGTTCAAGTTCGCGGGCGCTGACATCTGAATGTGGCTGATCGCTCAGCCAGCCGATGAAACCGGCACGCCCGCCCAACTTGGCGACAGCAACGAGTGCCGTCGCCACATTGCCGCCGTGGTCCCTCGTGCGATTTGTCACCCTCCCTTTGCCGGCACCCAGCGGGCTGTCGACATAGATGATGTCGTCAATCGCCAAGGCTCCGAAGCCCAAGACCTGAAGATCGCCGGTCACGGCTCACGTGCCGCAGCCGCCAAAGCGTCTTGCGGCGCCATCCCGTCGTGAATGACGCCCTTGAACGCACGCGCTGCCATCGTGGTGTCACCATGCCCCCACAAATTGCGCCCCACGACCGCACCCTTCGCGCCGGCGCGCAGGGCTTCAGAGGTCTGGGTCAGAGCGCCCAGAAGATCCTCGGTCTTCGGGCCGCCGGCGATAACGATGGGAACCGGGCAAGTGGCGACCGTTTCCTTGAATGAGTCGAAGTCCCCAGTGTATCCGACCTTGATCACGTCGACGCCGGTCTCAAAGCCAATCCTAACTGCATAGGCGATCTCGTCGGGCGTGAAGACGATCTTGCAGCCGTTTGAATAGTCGCGCGGATAAACATGAGCAACGACCGGCATTTCGAAACGAGCAGCAGCGTTGACCGTATCGGTAAGCCAGCGAATGTAGTGGCCCTCGGTATCGCCCCGCACCGGAATGGCGACGGCCAGCGCATCGGCACCGTAGCGCACGGCATCTTCGGGTGTCGCGATCAACTGACTGATTCGATCGTCGGGCGTAAAGCATCCCGCCTGAATGACCAGCGCCGCCTTGCCGGCGTAAGCCGGCCACAGATGACGCGCCGCACCAGGCTGAATGCTGATGTAATCTGGCTCTCCGGCCATCACTCGCTTGAGCGCGCCGGGGAGATCCGCAAGGCCGCCCTCACGGACGTTGCCATAGCCTACGAAATGGTCGACCGCACCACCGAACAGGTTTCCAGATCGATGCGAGAACAGCCGCGACAAGCGAATTTTAGTTCCAAGGCCCATATCGGTGCAGTCCCTTCGCGATTTTTGATCTGACATTGAGGGACCCTAACTCGAAAGCAAAACAATACTCAATATTTCGATTTCTTTCGTTTTGATATAAGATTGCGATTGCGACCGCTAGCGTTCGCTACGATGACGCGCTATCCCAAGGATTCGCAAACGCTTGCCGGTTTGGGGTTCGATTTTCGAAAGGTTAGCGTGCAGCTATTCAAACAGCAATTCGGGGTCACACATGCTGGCGGAACAACGACGACATCAGATCATGCTCGAGCTTCAACGGACCGGCCAGGCGCGCACCAGTCAACTGGCGGAAAACTTCGGCGTGTCCGAGGTGACCATTAGGTCCGACCTGGAAATTCTGGACGCAAAAAAGCAGTTGATCAAAACGCATGGCGGCGCAATTGCCTTGCCCGCTGATTCGCCCGCCGCGGCCTTCGAAGAACGGATGTACCGCAACTTCGATGCCAAACGGCGTATCGCGCAGATGGCGGCGCGCCAGATCATAGACAACCAGTCCGTGCTGTTCGACAGCGGCTCGACGTTGCTGCAGGTCGCAATGCAGATGCCCCCGGTCAGCAATGTCGTAGTAGCGACAACCGCGATGAACATCGCGCAGCATCTGATGTATCGTCCCGGACTGGACGTGCATATGATAGGCGGTCGGGTCTATCCCGAGACGGTCAGCACGATCGTGTCGGATTTTGACAAGGCCGTGGGCGGTCTTGTGGCTCACCAGGCATTCGTCAGCGCGCATGCGATAGATCACTCATTCGACGTCGTCGATGTCTCAGAAGACATTGCACGTACGAAGCGTAACCTGGTTCGTATGGCCAGGCGTGTGATCCTTGTGGCAGATTCAAGCAAATGGGATATCGGCGCCTCGTCCAAGGCATTCTCGTTGTCACGTGTCGATCTGATCATCACCGACACTGGTATGCCGTATGGGATTCGTAGCCGATTGGACAAGCTGGGAGTCGAAGTGCGCTACGTGTGAGTGCCTTCCGTCTGCCATCAGCCTCTCGGTGCCACGCTGCGTTTGACGCCGGAGTTCGAATTCGCTGCGGCCGAAGCGCTCCCGGCGAGTGCCGGCGTCATCTTCTCTCGTCGTTCTGCGCCATTGCCAGTGACGTTCCTGGCTTGCCCTCCCGCAGGATCAGGCTTGCCGCGCCGACCAGGCCGGCCTGGTCGCCGAGCTGCGCCTGTACGATCGGCACATCGCGATAGGCGGGCATCGCCCGCGCTTCGACGGTGCCCCTGACAAGCGGCGCCAGCAGATCGAAGCCGTTGGCGAGGCCGCCGCCCATCACGATCAGATCAGGCGAGTAGAGGTGCAACAGATTGGTGAAGCCGATGCCCAGCCACTTCGCCTCGGCCTCGACCAGTTCCAGGGCCCTGATATCGCCGGCGCGAGCGGCCTCGACGACGTGCCTGGCCGAGACATCGCCGTCGCCGGAAAGACGCCTGAGCAGTGAGCCGTCGCCGGGAGCCGTCAGCCGCGTGGCATGCCGCCCGAGCGCGGTTCCCGATGCCACCGCCTCGAAGCAGCCGATGGCGCCGCAGAAACAGCGGTCGCCTTCGCCGGTGATGGTCATATGGCCGATCTCGGCTGCCAGCCCGCGTCGGCCATGATAGATGTGGCCATCGGCAACAACGCCGCCGCCGATGCCGGTCGACACGGTGACGAAGACCACCGATCCGCTACCCCGGCCGGCGCCGAAACGCCATTCGCCCAGCGCGGCTGCATTGGCGTCGTTCTCCAGCCGCACCGGCAGGCCGAAATGCCTGCCCAGAATGTCGAGCAGCGGCACGTCGTACCAGCCGGCCAGCGTCGGCGGCGCGATCACGATCCCGGCCTTGGGATCGAGCGGCCCCGGCGCGCAGACGCCGATGCCGGCAATCTCTGCCTGCGGCCGCTCGACCAAAAGCCTGCCAGCAAGTGAGATGATCTGGCCGATCACCGCTTCCGATCCCGCACCCGCCAACGTCGGCGCCGAAATGCGGGCGACAACCCGACCGTTGCGCTCGACCAGCGCGCCCCGCAGCTCCGTTCCGCCGAGATCGAATGCAAGCGCAACTTTGGTCATCAGGCGGTGACCTTCAACCCATGCAGCCAGGCCATGCGCTGCGCAAGGTCGGGGTCGCCGAACGCCAGCGATCCGAGCACCACCGTTTCGGCCCCGGCAGCGCGCAGGCGCGGCACCGTCTCGTGTCGGATTCCGCCATCGGCAGCCAAGATGATTTGGTTCTCTCGACCTGCTTTTCGCATCAGCGCGCGCGCCTCGATCAGGCGCGGGCAGGCCTGATCGGACAGCGCCTGGCCCTTGACGCCGATCGACGTGCCGAGAAGCGTCACAAAGGCAACTTCGGGCAAGAAGGGCGTGACGGCGCAGACAGGCGTTTCCAGCCTGAGCACCGCGCCGGCCTCGGCGCCGAGCTCATGCGCCAGCCGCACGGCGCGCAACCCGGCCTCGCCGTTTTCAGCATGGACGCTGATGAGGTCGGCGCCGGCCTCGATGAACTGGCGCGTTTGCTCCTCGACGATTTCCGCTTCGACCATCAGATGCACATGGATCCGCTTTGTCGTCAGCTTGGCGATCCGTGCCACCAGATCCGGAAAGAACAGGAAGCCGGGGGTGAAGCGGGCGTCAGCGACGTCGATGTGATGCAGGTCGACATAAGCGTCTATGCGCTTCAGATCGCGCTCCATGTTGGCCAGGTCGGCCGACCACAGGGAAAACTCGCCGAGCAGCCGGTTGCGCGGCAAGGCGGCGATGGCAACACGGCCGGATAAGGATTTGCTCGTCATGAGGCAACAAGGCTCCGGATGTTGAAGTGGGCGTGAAGGAACTTGGTGATCTCGGCCTGCAGCTCCGCGAAATGCCTTTTGCCGTCGAGCGCCTTGGCGGCGATCTCCACAAAGGCCGCGCCGGGGATGGCATCCGCAAGTGTATGCGCGGCCGATAGTGGATGCACCGCATCCACAGTATTGCCGATGACCAGCACAGGAATGCCAAGGGTGGCGGCGTCGCTTGCCGAGACCTCAGCTCCATCGGCAGCGATGTCGGCCAGGACTTGCGCAAACAATGCTGCATCCGGGCGGTCGAAATAACCGAACAGCGAGGCGAGATTGTCTGGTGCCTCGCTCTGGAGGTGCGCGGCGATTTCAGACCGCGAGAAGATCGTCCTGGCCTTGTCGGGGCCATGATCGAGGATGAGGCCGGCGACCTCGGCGATCGGCTGCAGGTTCACTGGCGCGCGTTCGAACGTCCAGGCCGGCCGCACAAGCATCAGGCCGGCGACGCGGTCCGGACAACGGCAGGCAAGGCGTAACGCAATCGCGGCGCCCATGGAAATGCCGCCAGCGACGAAACGGTCGAGGCCGGCCTGATCGGCGGCGGCCAGAACATCGTCCGCAAACATCGCCATTGAAAACGGTCGGCGGCTGCCTAGATCGGACTCACCGTGTCCGCGGCATTCCAACGTGATGCGCCGGCAGCCGGCGTCGATGGGGAAAGCCTGCGCGACCTGTGCCTCGCCGCCGCCCAGCCCGTGCTGGAAGACGACGGCAAGCCCGTCGCCCTCATCGGAAATCCGCAGCGTGGCATCGTCGCGAAACAAGGTGGCCGGGCGCGCCATCAGGCCAGCCCCTTCAGGAACCGGGCGACGCCTGGTGCCTCTTCGGCTGAAAGGCCGTGCGTGACCAGCGGCCCGTCAAAGCCTGACACTTTGAGCCGGGCGACGAAATCGGCGAAGTCGACGACGCCGCGGCCGACGGTGGCAAAGCGGCCGTCGGCGAAACGGTCCTTAGCGTGGGCCATGGCGACGTGGCCTGCGGTGCCTTCGACTGCTGCAGCGACGACGGCGCGTGCTTGCCCTGTGCTCGCCTGTTCGAACAGGTTCGCCGGATCGAGCACAATGCGCAGCCGCTTCGAGCCCATCTCTGCGATAATGCGCATCGCGTCCGCTGCCGATGTGACGATGTTGGCCTGTTCGGGTTCGATGCCGAGATCGACACCGTGATGCTCGGCCAGAGCAAGCGCCTTTTCCATCTCGCTTGCCATATCGGCCCAGGCCGACGGATCGGCATTGCCAGGGTGATGCGCCCACTGGTCGTCCGCGTTGCGCGTTCCCGTGCACAGGGTGACGAGCGGAACCGAAAGCGCTGCCGCGGCCTCGATGACCGCGCCAAGACGGCGCAGGCCGTCGTGGCGCACCGTCATGTCCGGATGGGCCATGTTGTAGGTGCCCGACAGCGCCACCAAAGCGACGCCGGAGGCATTAGACGCAGCCGCAATAGTGCTGATGGCGTGATCCGGCACCGCATCCGGCATCGACGGCAGGCCGGCGCAGGCAAGGTTGAACTGGGTAACGGCAAATCCGGCGTCGCGCACCGCGGCCAGCACACCGGCCGGCTCGCTTCCCGGAAAAGTCTTGGCGAAGACCCCGATCTCCATCAGACCGCTCCTGTTACGCCAGCAATCTCGACGCGTTGGCCGGTTTCGACCGAGCGGGCGATCGCCACCATGGCGCGGATCGAGGCGAGGCCGTCCTCGACGTCGGCGCCACGCAGCGGCGCGCCGTCAAGCACGGTGTCGGAGAGGCCTTCGAGCTGGCGTCGGAAGAAATGGCCGTCCGCGCCAAGCGGCTTGCGCGACGTTGCATCCTTCTCATGGAAGATATCGACCTCGCTTGCCCGGAAGTACCAGGGATTGAAAGTCTTCGCGATCACCGAGCCGTTTTCGCCGTAGAGCTGGAAGCCCTCGTGCCAGTCCATGCGCACAGCCACCGTCAGGTCGAGATGGCCAAGCGCTCCGTTGGCGAATTCCGTTTCGACGAACCAGCAATAGGCGCCGAAACGTTGGTTGAGACGGGCGCGCACCGCGAGGATCTCACCGCACAGGAAGCGTGCGGTGTCAACGAGGTGCGAGCCATGCGCAAGCATGAAGTACCGCCTGAGATCGGCCTTCGGATTACCGGCCGGCTTGCGCGCCAGCCGGCTGCTGACCGGCAGCGGTTGGATGGCATCGGTGTTGGTGTAGCGGTGGGTGGAATCGCAATACCAGGCTTTTAGCGCCAGTATCTCGCCCATCTCGTCGCGGACGAAATCGCGCGCCGCCTCAAGAGCCGGGTCGAAGCGCTTCATGTGGCCGACCTGCAGCACCTTGCCGGAGCGCATGACCGCGTCGGCGAGTTTTTGGCCCTCTTCGACCGAGACGCCGATCGGCTTCTCGCACAGCACATGCTTGCCGGCCTCGAGCGCCTTGATCGCCATCGGCACGTGATAGGCGTCCGAGGTCGCGACGATCACCGCCTCCAGTTCCGGGTCGGCCAGCATGGCGTCGTAGTCGCCATACATCTTCTCAGGTTCATAGGTCGCGCCCATGCGCCCCAAAAGGTCGGGGGCGGCATCGCAGATAGCATAAAGGTCGGCGTTCCTTGCTTTGACGCAGGATTCGAGGTGGGCGAATTGCGCGATCGGCCCGCAGCCGAGCACACCGACACGAAGGCGGCGGTCTTGTTTCCGGATCATGATCTGTTCCTCACGCGCCGTAGCCGCGCATCGTCTGGCGGTTGGTCTTGACCGCGGCGGCCGGATCTGCGGCAGCGGTGTCGGATTCTTCCTCCAACACCAGCCAGCCGTTGAAGTTGGGCGCGGCGCTGGCGATGGCGATCACTGCCTGGGTGTCGCAGACGCCCTTGCCAAGCATTGCCCAAGTGCCGCTGGCATCGACATCCTTCAGGTGAACGTAGCGGATGCGGTCGCGATGGGTTGTGAGGGTGTCGATCATGTCGTTGTGGCCGCGCAATATATGGCCGGTGTCGGGCACCCAACCGACCAGCGACGGATCGATCAGCCCGAAGATACGGTCGTAATCGGCGCGGTCGAACAGCAGCGTGTTGTGGTGCGAGCTCGGATGTACCGCGACATCGACGCCGGCCTTGCGCCCGAGCTCACCCGCCCTGTTGTAGATCTCGGCCGCGATGGCGAACCTGTCGTCGCGTCGGCCGTCCGAGACGACGGTGGCCGAGCCCATCGACACCATCGCGCCCGGAAAAGCGGCGGCGAAGTCGATCCAGCGCTTCGCGGCCTCGAGGTCGGCGCCGATCTGCTCCTTCAGTGTGAAGCCGTTCTTCGAACCGAAGGCAAAGGAGACGAGGGTGAGGCCGGTCGCCTTCAGTGCGGTGGCGAATTCCGCCGGCCTGCCGGCATAGCGGCCGATCATCGTGTCGGTGATCTCGATGCCGGCATAGCCGCCATCCGCGATCGCCTTCACGAGATCGTCGGGGCCGCCGGCAAAGCGGTCTCCCAACATTTCCCAGGTAAAGGTCTGGCAACCGACTTTCAGGTTTTTCACGATCGTCCTTTCATTCCTTGATGCCGCCTGCGTCAGCCTCCCCGAGGCGGTGTTGGCAAAGCTCATTCGGCGCGCGACAGGCGCGAGTCCGGCGAACGCCCAGTCCTGCGCGCAAGCCGACCGCTGCTGCACCAGCTGTCCGGCGCTTCCAGTGAGAAATTGCCGGCGGTCGGCGATCGTCACATGAGCACGGGCTTCGAGCCGGCGGCCGGCCGATTTTTCATGTCAGTCATTTCTCCTCCCAGGGCCGGCAGCTCGCCCGACGTTCGTCAGCATTTTCGCATGTTCTATAACAATTTTACGCGCGTCAATATTTAAAATGTTGTATAGCGGCTTGCGAATGTGATCCGTTGCCGGCGCAGCGGTCCAGGCCGCTGCGGTGTTGGGAGGTACGATCGAAATGCACGGGAAATCAAAGACAAAGCTCGGCATCGGCGTTGTCGGGTGCGGCAACATCTCGATGACCTATTTGCGCAATGCGGCTCTGTTCGGTGAGGTGGAACTGCGCGCCTGCGCCGACATTTCCGCCGACATGGCGGCCTTGCGCGCCAGCGAATATGGCATCCGTCCGCTCAGCGTCGACGCGCTTCTGGCCGACCCGGAGATCGACCTCGTCCTCAACCTGACCATCCCGTCGGCGCATTTCGACATCTCATTTTCAGCGCTTTCGGCGGGCAAGCATGTCTTCACCGAAAAGCCGCTGGCGACCTCGGCCAACGACGGCCGCCGTCTTGTCACGGAGGCGGCGAAGCGCGGGCTGCTGCTCGGCTCGGCCCCCGACACGTTTCTTGGCGCCGTCGGCCGGCGGGCGCGCCGCCTCATGGACGGGGGTGCGATCGGCCGGCCGGTGACCGGCACCGCCTTCATGATGGGGCGCGGCATGGAGCATTGGCATCCCAATCCGCAATTCTATTATCAACCCGGTGGCGGCCCGGTCTTCGACATGGGGCCATATTACCTGACTATGCTGGTCAACCTGCTCGGGCCGGTCGGCCGCGTGATGGCCATGGCAACGCGTGGCCAGGAGGAGCGCCTGATCACCGCAGAGGGTCCCTACAGGAACACCACCTTCAAGGTCGGCACGCCAACCAGCATCCTGTCGCTGCTGGAATTCCGCTCAGACGCTACCGTCGCCTTCGGCGCCTCCTGGGACGTCTTCAAGCACTCCAACCATCCGATCGAACTGCATGGCACGGAAGGCTCGCTCAAGCTGCCCGATCCGGACACATTCGGCGGCACCGTCTCGCTTTCGGAGCGCGGAGCCGACTGGGCAGACTTCACAAGCGAGAGCGAACTCTACGGCGCGCGCAACTGGCCCTTCGCCGCGCCCGATCGCGCCAATTACCGCATGCTCGGCGTCGCCGACCTTTCACGCGCGCTGTTGAGCGGAAGAAAGCCGCGTGCGTCCGGCGACCTTGCGCTGCATGTGCTGGAGATCATGGAAGCGATCCTCGCTTCGGGCGAAAGCCGCGAGTCGGTTGCAGTCAATGGAACCGTCGATCAGCCGCCACTCCTTGCGGAGGACGAGGCGGCAAGCCTGCTTGCCTGAGTTTGGGGGCCGTCCATGACAATATCGCCTTCGCCCTTGCTCGATCCGGAAGCCCAGCATGTGCTCGACCTCGGCCGGCAGGCGGCCGCCAAGCCGTTCGAGGCCGGCAGCCCTCAGGAAGCCCGCCGCGCCTATGAGCAGGGCTTTCCGACACTGCAGGGCGAACGCGAGCCGGTCGCCTCGCTGACCGAGCGCACCATCGCCGGACCAAGCGGCCCATTGACGCTCAGGATCTATCGCGGGCTAGGAGCTTCCGCGCATGGCGCGCCGGCGTTGCTCTATCTGCATGGCGGCGGCTGGGTGATCGGTAATCTCGACTCCCATGACGAGATCTGCCGCTGGTTTGCCAACATGGCCGCCTGCGTCGTCGTCTGTCCCGACTACAGGCTGGCGCCGGAGCACAAGTTCCCGGCGGCGATCGAGGATTGCCGCGTGGCGCTTGCCTTCATGCAAAGTGCCGTCGACGATCTCGGCGTCGACACGAAGCGCATCGCTGTCGCAGGCGACAGTGCGGGCGGCAACCTCGCCGCGGTGCTCTCCCTGCTCGCGCGCGAAAACAAGAATCCGCCGACGGCGCAGCTGCTGTTCTACCCGAATACGGACGCCTCGCAGACGGCCGACAGCTATTGCCGCTTTGCCGAGGGTTTTGGTCTCACTGCGGCAACCATGGCTTGGTTCCGCGACCACTATGTCACCCATGCCGGCGATATCGACGATTGGCGCGTGTCGCCGCTGAAGGCGGCCAGCCTTGCCGGTGTGGCGCCGGCCTTTGTTGCCATCGCCGGCCATGACATTCTCGCCGACGAAGGCGAGGCCTACGCGAAGCGTCTGGAAGATGAAGGAGTGCCGGTCGCCCTGCGCCGCTGGAATGGCCAGATCCACGGCTTCGTCTCGATGGGCCGCCATGGCCCGGCTGCACGGCAAGCGGTCAGCGCGGCGGTCGGCGCATGGCGCGGCTTCGATCTCGCCTTTGGAAATGCTCAGGCCGATTGACGCATGACCAGCGTCGCGTCGAGATTGATCTTGGGTGCAACCGCAGTCCCGTCCTCATCAAGCAGGGCCAGCAGCGTCTCCACACTGCGTCCCGCCATAGCGGCGAAGTCCTGCGCCATGGTGGTCAAGGCAGGACAGGTGTAGCGGCTGAGCGGGTGGTCGTCATGGGCCGCGACGCGCAGGTCGCAATCGCTTTTGCGGCCGACCTTGCGACCTTGCGAATAGGCGGCCGCCATGATGCCGAAGGCCAGGCGGTCATTGGCGCACAAAATGGTCTTACCCGGCAAGCCACCAGTGCTGAGCATTGCCTCCATCTGCTGGTAGCCGATCCGTTCGAAATCCCAGGTGTATTCATGGGTGTCGCCAATGATCACCGGCTCTTGCCCGAGCCGTTGCATGGCGCTTACATAGTTGTGCAGGCGTTCGCGCGTATTGTGATTGACGTGCGGGATGTCGAAATAGACCGGCGCGTCGCCGGAGCGGCAGAGGTAATCGACGATCGTCGAAACGCTCTGGCTGTTGTTGTTGCCGACGAATGGCGTGCCGCTCTCGAGATAGGTGTCGAAATAGACGATTGGTATGGCCTGCGTCAGCTTCTCCAGCGCACGGTGGTCCGAGCGCAGGCCGAGCGGCGCGATCAGCCCACCGGAAACTTTTAGTGACAGGATGGTTCGCGTCGCTTCCACTTCGAGTTCGCGCGAGCCGTGCGAGGAGATCACGATCGGCCAGTAGCCTTCGTGGCGCAGCCTGAGTTCGATGCGGCTGACCATCTCGGAATAGAAAGGATCGGCGAGAGTCGGCACCACGATGCCTATGCTGCGGGTCCGCTTGCGGTTCAGGTTGCGGGCAAACAGATTGGGCTGATAGTCGGACGAGCGGAGTGCCTCCTCGATCCGCTTTCGCGTCGCTGGCTTGACGCTGGTTGGATCCTCGAAATATTTGGACAAGGTCGGCCTGGAGACGCCGCAGGAGCGGGCGAAATCCTCCATGGTCTTGTGCGTCATCGGCATTGAAATCCTCTCGTCACAGACATCCGATCCCGGGTGGTTCCTCGGCGCTGCCCGCCATGCGTGCAACTGCAAGGCGAAAATTTACAGATAATGTCCGAGAGTTTCCATGCGTAAATTTATTAATTGACGCAAAAGGCGCAAGCGGTATTAATCGTCGGGTGAGCAATGGGAAATTCGAGTCTCGCGGCGAGGCGAGAGCGCAGCGTCGGAACGAATTCCGCGAGATCGAGAAACTGGTCAGTGCCGGCGAGATCCTTGTCGAGATCAGCCGACACCCATGCGCGGTGACTTGTTTGGAGCCCTGTGGTGCCGGCACGCTACGATGAACAACTAAACCAGCTTCAAATAGGCTTGCCAAAGGAATTGGGGCTGGCAACTCCGAATCCGCAGAGGCGATGCGGGACTTGATCCAAACAGTTACTGTGTCTCGAGATCCGTCGAAGATCGGCGGCATCGAAGTCGAAACGGGCGTCCAACGGCACTACTGGGCGAGATGCCTTCCCCACACTCATCGAACTATCGCCTCCGACTTCGTTGCTGTGGTTGAGCGAAGCTACCATCCTGATCAAGCCATTCCTAACGGCGAATTCGGGCCATTAGGTCGAAATCCCTTCCTTGCTAGGAGCCGGCTAGGCGCGAGGAAGTCGCTCAATAGTGGAAGATCGACCCGAGTAGACTAAGTTGCATGGACTAAGTCGCGGGGCCCGCAATGCACACCGTCAATATTCACGAGGCCAAGACGCATCTGTCTCGTCTTGTCGACAGGGCGGTCAAAGCTGAATCCTTCATAATTGCGAAATCCGGCAAGCCGATGGTGAAGGTCGTTGCCATAGACGCACCTGCGGCCGGCGAAATGCGTCGCGTTGGGTTTATGGCCGGGCAGTTTTCAGTTCCGGACGAGGTTGATCGCATGGCCGATGAGGAAATCGGGAAGCTGTTTGGCGGCGACGCATGAAACTTCTGCTCGATGCCCATCTTTTGCTCTGGGCGGCGGGCGAGCCCGAAGAGCTCCCGCCCCTCGCGCAGGTGACTGCCGCCCTTCGGTGCGGTGGGGGTTGAAGTCAGCTATCGCCTCAGACCACCCATGAACGCCTTTACTCGAGCAGAGTCGACTTGGTTCCACCAGACGCCGTCGTGCTTCAGCGCGCTGGCGATGATGACCCCGTCGACAATGGCGAGGATATCCTTGGCATTGTCCGGCGTGACACCGCTGCCGACCAGCGTCGGCAGGCCGGCGGCCTGCTTGATCATGCTTATGTAGCCCAAATCCGCGGCGTGGCCGGTGCGCTGGCCAGTGGCGATGATGGCGTCGGCGTCGAAGAAGACCAGGTCCTTGACCAGTTCCTCCACCGGGCGGTCGGCGACGATGGCGTGTGCGCCGTGCTTGACATGGGCATCGGCGAAAATGCGGATGCCGTTGGCGCGCAGCCTGGCGCGGTAGCGCGCCGCGCGACCCGACTCGCCTTCGACAAAACCCTCATTTGCGACATAGGCGTTCGCCCATTGATTGACGCGGACGAAACCGGCGCCGGCGGCGCTGGCGATCGCCAAGGCCGGGATAGCGGCATTGGCCAGCACATTGATGCCGATCGGCCTGCCGAGCTCTCGGCGGATGCGGTCGGAGACGACCGCCATATAGGCCGCCGTCTCCGGGCCGATATCGTCAGGTTTGGCGAAGGGGATGTCGCCATGGTTCTCGACGATGACGCCGTCGCAGCCGCCGTCGAGATAGGCTTTGGCGTCATCGAGCCCGCGCTGGTAGATCACTTCCACGGCCTCGCCGTCATAGCGCGGCGCGCCGGGCAGCGGCGCCAGGTGAACGACGCCGATCACCACCTTGGTGCGGCCGAAAAGGTCTAGAAGCGCGTCGCCGCCGGATTGGCCGATCTGGGTCATGAGATCTCCATTTGATCGATGAGCACCGCCATCTCGGAGGCGGAAGGACAGGATGCCAGCGTGCCCGGCCGTGTCACGGCGATTGCGGCGGCGGCGAGCGCCAGCTTCAGCGCCGAGATGACCGGCATGCCCCGCGCAAGCCCGCCGGCGAGGCAGCCGCAGAACACATCGCCCGCGCCGCTGGTGTCGAGCGCTTCGACCTTCGGCGCCGGCAAGCGAAGCGGTTCCGTCCGGTCCGTGCCAAGCACGATACAGCCTGCGGCACCGAGGGTGATGACGACGGCGCCTGCGCCTTTGGCCACCAGCGCGCCGGCTGCTGCTGTCATGTCATCCCGGCCGGTCAGGATTTGCGCTTCGGACTGGTTGACCACCAGAACCTCCGCCAGGCCGAGATCGGGCAGCGAAATCGCATCGATCGGGCTGGCGTTGAGAACGGTGCGCGCACCGTTTCCCTTTGCTGCTCTGAGGCAGGCATTGGTCACGGCAGTCCGTAGATTTCCCTGGCAGACGAGGATGTCGCCGGGAGCGATCCAGCGGACAAGTGCTGTCTGCGCCACCGGGTCGAAGGCTTCGACGCAGGCGACGCCGCTGACGATGAAATTCTCTCCGCCTCGATCGACGACGATGGTCGAGCGGTCACTCGGCAGCTCGAATTGGCTGACCTCAAGGTCGGACAGCTCGTTGTCGAGGCGGCTCCTGATCCATGCGCCAGCTGGGTCCTTGCCGAGCGCCGTCCAGAACGTCACCTCTGCACCAGTCCGTGCTGCTGCGACTGCCTGGTTGGCGCCCTTGCCGCCGAGCCCGTCGGCATAGCTCACGGCATTCAAAGTCTCGCCCGCGGCAGGGAAGCGGCCGACGCGAAACACGGTATCGACGCAGGCGTTGCCGACGACGTGGACATGCATGGCTCAGCTCTCACCGGTCGCCCAGCCCAGCATCTGTTCGAACAGGGTCTTGTAGCCTGGCCAGGCGATGAATTGCGGCGGCAGCCAATGCGGCCCGACATCGGATGTCCAGGCCACGGTGCGGCCCTTGCCGTAATGGCCGGTGACAAGCAGTGGCAGCGAGCCATAATCCGACGACACGCTGGCCAGGACCTCGGCCCCGTCCTTCAGCGTTACCTCGTTGAAGCCGAGCAGGATCGGCCAGTCCGAGCCGAGGCCCCTGAGGATGGGATGGCTCGACCCTGGTTTCGGCACGGGCGCAAAACCTTCGGGAACCTCGACGCGGTCGTCGTAGGCCAGGCAGTTCACCGGCAGCACGTCCTCGACCGGGGTCTTGCGGTAGCGCGCGCCGCCATTGATGCCCTGGAAGCTGTAGTAGCCGCCGAACATCAATAGACCGCCGCCGCCGCTGACGTAACCGCGCAGCAGGCGCAAGCGGTTCGGCGTCGGCTTGGAGTGGACCCAGGTGTCGGGATGCAGCAGCAGCGTATTGGCGCCGATGTCGGAGAGCACGACCGCGTCATAGGCCGACAGCGCCTCCATCGTCTGTGGAAAGCCGCGCTGCGCCTCATGCGCCGGCATGAAGGTGACGTCGAAATCGGTCGCCTTCAGCGCGCCAAGCAATTCGTCGGCGCCGGTGTGGTAGGTAACGGTCGGAAACTGATCGAAACCCTTGATATGGGTCGCGGTCGAAACCCAGCTTTCGCCGGCAAGCAGGATTTTCTTCTTGGACATTTGAACTCCCGTCGTAACTCGAGGCCATTCAGAGCCGCGCGAATACGCTTTTCGGATTGGCGATCAGCATGCGGTCGATGGCCGGCTGCTCGACGCCGTGGCGTTTTAGGCGCGGTATGAAATGCTTCAGGATATAGCCATAGCCGAAGCCGCCGAAGCGCGTCAGCATGATCTTGAGGAACACGTCCTGCGATAACAGCAGGCGGTCGCCGAAGCCCGCCTCGACAAGGGCGGCGATGGCGCGTGCATTCTCCTCGTCGGAGGGCGATTGCGCGTCCTGGTCGGCGTAATAATAGTCCATGCCGATCATGTCGTATTCGAGGAACGCGCCGCGCCGGGCGAGGCTTTTCTGGTAATCGGGATCGTCGTGGCTCGGGTTCATGTGACAGAGCACCGTGTGACGAAGATCGGCGCCTTCGGCCTCGACGATGTCGAGCACCTCGTGCCCCAGACGCTCCCAGCCAGGCAGATGGATCGACAGCGGCACGCCGGTGATGCGCGAAGCGCGCGCCGAAGCTTTGAGCGACTTGCGCTCCTCGGCGGTGAAATCCTTGCTGACGCCGACCTCGCCGATCAGCCCGGCCATGATCGGCGGCTGCGTCTCGCCGCCGCCGACGTCGTTGACGATGAACTCGGTAACGGCGTCGACATCCATCGCCTTCAGCCATTCGGGATGGGTGTGCTCGAGATAGAAGCCGGTGCCCATGACGATCTTCAGGCCGGACATGCGGCTGATGCGGGCGAGCTTTTCGGGGTCGCGGCCGATGCCGATATTGGTGGCATCGACGACGGTGTGGCCGCCCAGCGCGCGATAGCGCTGCAGCTCCGCGAGCGCCAGGTCGGCGTCGTCGAGCGAGACGTTGTCGCGGTTGACGTAAGGGTTCATGCGCAACTCGCCGATGATCTCGATGTTCACCGGCTGCTCGGCGATCGCCATGTCATCGGGATGGCAGGGGCACTTCCAGCTGCGCGCGCCCTCGAGCAAGATGTGCTCGTGCATCAGCGTGATGCCCATCTCCTCGACCGGAACCGGGCCGAGCACGGTCATCACATGGCCGGTTTCGACCCCGATTGGCAGCCGCTGCCTGGGCACCGCGTCATCGAACAGATCGCTCATCGGCTCAACGGCTCCGCACGGCGCCGCGGAACAGGCGGAAGTTCAGCCAGATGGCGATCAGGATGATCGTTCCGGTGACTATCGGCGTCAGGAAAGGCGACAGATGCGCTAGGATCAGGCCGTTGCCGATGACGGCCACGGTCAGCGCGCCGAGCACCGTGCCGATGATCGTTCCGCGGCCGCCGAACAGGCTGGTACCGCCGAGCACGACGGCGGCGATGACTTCCAGCTCGAAACCCTGTCCGGCATTGGAAGATCCCGATCCAAGCCTGGCAGCAATGATGATCCCGGCAAGGGCTGCCGCGGTGGCGGAAATCACATAGACGAAGAGCGTCGTCTGCCGCGTGTTGACGCCGGCGCGCCGCACCGCCTCAGCGTTGGCGCCGATGCCGGTGACATAGCGGCCGAACGGCGTCTCGTTGAAGGCGAGATAGGCGATGGCCAGGATCGCCAGCGCGATCAGCGCCGGCACCGGCACGCCAAGGAACCAGGCACGGCCCAGCACGGTGAAAGCGCTTCCGGGCTCGATCGGGATCGAATAGCCGCCGGTGATCAGCAGCGCTACGCCACGGATCACCGAAAGCCCGGCAAGCGTGACGATGAAGGACGGGATGCCCTCATAGGCGACGAAATAGCCTTGCACCGCGCCAAGCAGGGCACCGAGCGCCAACATGGCGAGGATAACGACTGGCCATGGCAGGCCGAACTGCAAGAGCGTCGCCGACAGCGTTGCCACCAGCGCCAGTACCGAGCCGACCGAAAGATCGATGCCGCCAGTGGTGATGACGAAAGTCATTGCCGCGGCGACGATCAGCAGCGGCGCCGACTGCCGCAGGATGTTCAACAGATTAGGCGACGTCAGAAAGGCGTCGGTCGCCACCGAGAAGATGATGCAGACGACCAGAAAGAACAGCGCGATCGAGACGACACTGCCATTGGCGAGCAGCGCATCGCGCCAGGTGCCCTTGCGCACTCGTGAGGGCTGGGCAGCGTGGATCGCATCGCTCATGCCGGCGCTCCACCGCGATAGCCGTTGGTGGCGGAACGCGCACTGAATTTGCGGCCGACGATCAGATTGACCACGTCCTCGATATTGGTCTCGCCGATCAGCCGCTCGGCGACATTGCGCCCTTCATACATGACCTGGATGCGGTCGCAGACGAGGAACAGGTCCTGCAGCCGGTGGGTGATCAAAATGACGCTGACACCGCGCGCGCTGACCGCGCGGATCAGTTCGAGCACCGCCTCGACCTCGGCCACCGCAAGCGCTGCCGTCGGCTCGTCCATGATCAGCACGGCCGGCTCGAACGAGGCGGCGCGGCCGATGGCGATCGACTGGCGCTGCCCGCCGGAGAGGTTTTCGACCTTGAGCCGCGTGTCGGCAATGACGATACCGAGCCGATCGAGCATCTGGCGCGTCTCGTCGTGCATGCGCTTCTTGTCGAGAAAGGAAATGCCGGCGATGCGGCGGCGCGGCTCGCGGCCGAGAAACAGATTGCCGGCGACATCGACCGTGTCGCAGAGCGACAGGTCCTGGTAGACCATCTCGACGCGCGCCGCACGTGCGTCCGCCGGCGAGCTGAAGATCACCGGCTTGCCGTCGATCTCGATGGTGCCGGCGTCGGGAACCACAGCCCCCGACAGCACCTTGCTCAATGTCGACTTGCCGGCGCCATTGTCGCCGACCAGCCCCAGCACCTCGCCCGGCTTCAGCGTCAGCGACACATCATCGAGCGTCTGGATGGCGTTGTAACGCTTTGAGATGCCGCTCATCCGCACCCGATAGGTCTGGCCACTGCTCATCTGGGATTCCACGCGATTGCCAGGTATCCGCGGCGCAGCTTCAGGCGGCGCCGCGGCTCGGTCGCCGACGCAGTTTACTTGAACATCGCGCGGTATTGGTCGACATTCTTCTTGGTCACGATCGTCACCGGGATATTGATGATCGGGTCGATTTTCTCGCCCTTCTTGAGCTTGCCCAGCGCTTCGACCGCAGCCTTGCCTTCGCCGGCCGGATCCTGCTGCACGACCGCCACCACCCAGCCGTCGTCGATGCCCTGAACGGCCTGCTTGGTCAGATCCCAGCCGAACACCTTGACGTCGCCGGTGCGGCCCTGGCTGGTCACGGCCGAAACGGCGCCGAGCAAGGCCGGCTCTCCGGTGGCATAGAGCGAGTTCATGTCCGGATTGGCGGTCATCAGGTTTTCCGAAGCGCTCAACGCCGTCTCCTGAACGTTCTGGCCGTCGACCGTGTCGAGGAAGGTGACGGCCTGGCTGCTTTCGGTCACCGCCTTCTTGAAGCCGTCGAGCCGCTGGTTCTGGATGAATGAATTGAGTGCGCCGACGATGCCGATCTTGGCCTTGCCGCCCATCTCGGTCTTCACATAGTCGGCGTAGAATTTGCCGATGTCCTCGCCGGCCTTGGTGTTGTCCACACCTATGAACGAAACGTTGTCGCCGTCGGGGATCTGCGCGTCGATGGCGATGACGGGAATGCCGGCCGCCTTGGCCGCAGTAATCGCGGGCTTGACGCCGTTGACGTCGATGGCGACCAGAATGATGCCGTCGACTTTCTGCGTGATGTAGTTCTCGATCGCGTCGTTCTGCGCGCTCGGCACATTGTTGGCGTTGAAAATGACCAGCTTGGCGCCGGCGGCGTCGGCTGCCTTCTGCGCGCCCTCGTTGATCTGGTTGAAGAACAGGGCCTGCTGGTTGATGTTGACGAGTGCGAACGTATCGGCAAGCGCCGATCCCATGGCTGCCGAGCCCATGGCAATGGCGGCGGCACAGCCGGCGAGAATTTTGAACAGACGCATTTTCGGTTCCCCTTGCTTGCGGACCAGACCGGCTGGTTCCCGTTGGTGCTACAGGCACGAGGCAAGCATTCAAGAGACTTGAATATTTGTCAATCCAAATGAACGCAGAGCGTTGCTCAGAAAGTCGCCGGCGTGTTGACCCAGAAAATGCTGGCGCGTTCCTTGCCGATATTGCGGTAATGATGCGGCAGCTCCGACCTGAAAACGAAGGCATCGCCGGTGGCGAGAGCATGTCGCTTGCCGTCGACGATCAACTCGATCCGGCCGGCGAGCACGTAGCCGACTTCCTCGCCGGCGTGCTGAATCGGGCCTTCGCTCTCGCCGTCTGCCTCGATGTGATGGATGTTGCATTGTAAGAGGTGGCCAGGCGAATACGGAATGATGCGTTCGAGCGAAATGCCCTCGCCACGCCGTAGCGCGTCGAGCGCAATCAAAGGCCTTGCGCCCGCCCGGAATACGATCGCCTCGTCGTCATCGACTTGCTCGAACATCCAGCCGATGTTGGTGTCGAGAACCTCGACCAGACGGTGAAGCATGGGCAGAGACGGCGAAGCCTTGCCGTTCTCGATCTTGGACAGCAGGCTTTCCGAGCAATTCGCAGCCGCGGCCAGGCTCTTCAGCGTCATGCCGCGTGTCTGGCGGGCGAGGCGCAGTCGAGTTCCAAGTCTCGCGGCATTTACGGTGGCGTCCGTTTCCGACTCTGGCCGCCGTCGATCGATTTTATTCATCTGTTCGCCAACCATTCAACGGTCAAGGGCAACTATCGCGCGAGCAAAAGACCTCGGCCGACGATTTGCAAGTGCTGATGCGTCAAATTCGAGGCTGCAGCCGTAGCTCCGGCCTCTGGCGAATGCTGCTCTCGCATGAACCGTGCTGATGATCCCGCGCCAGTTACCCCTATCGCTTGGCTGTCCATCGTGGTCGAAATCGCCAGCCGTTACCGCGTTGCGTCTCGTGGCGAGTGGACTTGGACAATACGGGTAAGGCGGGCCACACAGCCAATCTACACAACCACGGCCATGCCGACACGATAAAATCTGGACTGTCACCGAATTTGCGGAGTCCGCCGGAAGTCACCCGCGGCAGCGCCCCATGGAGTTGCTCTCGGTAGCGGCGATGTACTCAATGAAATCCCTGAGGCAGTCGCGCACCGCCTGAGCTTCGACAATTTTGAAGAAAGTCCAACAGAATTAATGGACTAGCACCTTGCGGATGTGAATCGCGGAAGCGACGCGCGGTTAATGCTTTAGAAGTATAGACACATCGACACGAGGTGCGAAGAAGCAACGCCAATACAGCTGATTGGTTACGACATATTTATTTTCGCAGATATGGTATTGCCCGTCCGGGGATTGCTGCACACGGTCCCGTGGGATGGTGAAATTATGCGGCAAATAAGTATACCCACCGTCTACCCTGGACCGCACCGAAGACCGAGGTACGGCGCGGCAATCAGAACCACCGCAGCACTTGAATTTGGTCTGTGGGTCAATCTTGTCTTCGTACCAATCATGGGCGTTAGCGGCTGTTGCGGCGGCGATACACATAGCCGTGAAGATGAGCCTTCGCATGGCATTCCTCAAGTATCTGGCAGGCGCTGCTCGTTCGGTTTTCCATATATATTAGCGTTCCATTGAAAATACCATTGGCCCCCGACCGACTGACGCAGCTCCAGCGAGCGACGCTCGCAACTGAAGGCCGCATTGGGTCACGTCAGGACGACACTTGCGCCGGACAAAAGGTCTGCTCGTGTCGCTCCGGGTTAGAAAAGCATCTGTCCGCTTTCCGGCCCGAAGGAGACCTTTGCCGAGCGGCGATCAGCCTGGCGGGATAACCTTACCCTCCTTCGCTTTTCGGCGGCAGACATCGGCCTGTGCGAGGTGGGGCGTTCGCTTGGGGGCGCCTCCGGCGACGGCGAGTTTTGTTCCGTTCCGCCAAAAGGGGGTTTGCTGGTGTGGATCTTGTTTTGGGGGTATTCTCTTCGTTGAGGGATAGGCCTAGTCGATTTCGATTACGGTCGCTTAAGCTTGGCCGCTCCGCTCGGGAGGAGCCTCTGATTGCGATGGCGCGCTTTGCCCACCTTGCCCTTCTCGCCTTTGGATTGTTGCCTGGAATTGCGCTGGCTGGGGAGCCTTTCGTCCCGAGCTGGATCAAAAACGATCCGGCAGCCAAGACGGTGGCTATAGAGATTGTCGCCGATTGGAACCAAGTCGAGCGGTACCGCAGGGACAACATCCGGACCGACATTATCGACTTCAACGGCTACTGGGACGGCAATCTCACGATCATCGTGCCAGAAGAATGGTCGGTACAGATCGAGTTCATCAATGGCTCTTCGAATTTCAGGCACGGTCTGATGGTGACCAGGGTCTATGCTCGGTCGGAGATGCCAGTGAAGTTGGAGGCTGAGGATGCGATTTGGGGGGCGTACACCGCTCCGCTAGAGGGGATTAAAATTAATGAGAAGGGACAACTCAACTTTGTTGCCCAGCAGGCGGGGAACTATTTCCTCGCCTGTCCGAGACAAACACACCTGATGGACGGACACTGGATCGGTTTCGAGGTGAGAGGCAATCTTGTGCGGGCCGTGGCAATCGTCCATGAAGACAAGTTTCCGCAGGAGCAGCCCCCAGGACGCCCATAGGGTTGCGCGAGCAACCAGCGCTATGGCTTCGTCGTGGAGATCATTGCAAATCCGTGGCGGCTTATCTTGAAACTCGAAAGTCTGGCCGCGCCCCGACCGGTCTAGAACTGCCCCTGGTTGCCAAGCCACCAGGTCCAAGCTGAGGCATCCAAACAAGCCTTTGGCGCAGCCGGAGCATCGGCGAGGGCTAATTTGGGCCGTAGTGTCGAAGCATCGGCTTGTGGAGCCGCCTTCCAAAGCTTGATCCACAAGTCGCCTGTTGGCGCAGATGAGCCTACTAGGCCGCTCCCGTGTGCGACCTTTCCGCCCGATCGAGACGTAGAGCGCTCCCACGCGTATAGTCCGAGCCGATGCGCCCGCCGGCTCGGTCGTGCCATTTCAAGACACCCGCGGTGCTTTCCAGAGCGAACTTTCGCCTGTCGGAAGGAGTCGGGCGGATTCTCCCGTAGCCGACAATCTGCTTCCGGCCCCGAAACGGTCATTCCGGATGACAGATTGCGTGAAGCGGTCCGCGTGGTGCTGGGTGGCGCAAGAAGGATGGTTCAGTCGAAGAAGCCTGCATCCTCTTCCCCGAGATACTTCCTGGCTGCTTCGGCGTCGATATCGAGGCCCAGCCCCGGCGCTTCCAGCAGCTCCACCATGCTGTCCTTCACGATCTGCGACGGCAGGCCGATTACGAGATCCTCCCACCAGGGGTCGGAGGCGCTCGGGTATTCGAACGCGATATAGTTGGCGGGCAGGGTGGCGCAGACATTGATCAGCGCGCCGAGGCCGAGAAGGCCGTTCGCGGTGCCGTGCGGTGCCATCAGGATCGAGTGCATATAGGCGTGCTCGGCGACCCATTTGAGCTCGGCAATGCCGCCAATATCGGCCGGATCGGGGCCGATGACGCGCACCGCCTGCGTTTCGATCAGCTCCTTGAAATTGTGCCGCAGGTAGATCTGCTCGCCGGTATGAATTGGCGTCGAGGTGGAGGTGGTCAGCTCCCGATAGGCCTGCGGATTGACCCACGGCACATAGTCGCCGGTCAGCATGTCCTCGAGCCACATCAAATTGTACTTCTCGACCGCGCGAGCGAATTTGATCGCATCGGGCAGCATCCAGCCCGGGCCGCAGTCGAGCGCCAGGCTCACCTTGTCGCCCAGCACTTCCTTCATCGCGATCACGCAGTCGAGCATGTGGTTGAAACCGCGCTCGCTGATCACGCCCTGGTCCATGGCGCCGTGATAGCCGGCCTTCTTCTGCGTCACGCCGTAGTGAAAGCCCTCGATGGTGTCCTTCATGTCGGAGTGGAACGAGATTCCCTGCTTGATCATGAAGAAGTTCTGCGGCTGCTCCATCATCCATTTGACGTCAGCGGCGTAATCCTCCGGCCGGTCGCCCGTGCGTTTCTGGCGGATCGAGCCGTTATAGACGCGCACCTTGTCGCGCACCTTGCCGCCGAGCAGTTTGTAGGCCGGCACGCCTGCAGCCTTGCCGGCAATATCCCACAGCGCATGCTCGATGGCGCTTACCGCCGCGCCATAGGGCTTGAAAGAGCCGCGTTGGCGGATCTTCAGCATCACCCGCTCGACGTCGGTCGGGTCCTCGCCGATCAGCGCCTCGCGGAAATGCAGGACCCAGGGCTTGAGGTAGGTCTTGGTGAACTCGACTTCGCCCAGGCCATAGAGGCCCTCGTCGGTAACGATGCGGACGATGGGGTGCCTGCCGATAACGGCACAGCGGAGGTCGGTGATCTTCATCTTCGGTTCTTTTCGCCTCAGCTCCAGGTGCGGTCCCAGGAATACTCGTTGTCCCAGTGATCCGTGGGCTGCCAGATGTCGGTGACACCCGGCTGCAGATGCTGCGAGATCACCTCGTCGACGACGTCGTCAATCCCCAGGCCCGGTTTGTCCGGAACAGTGATAAAGCCGTCCTTCACGAGCGGCTTGGAAACGCCGGCGACGATATCGTCCCACCAGTCGACGTCGGCAGAGTGGTATTCGAGCGCCATGAAGTTTTCAGTCGCGGTCGCGACATGTGCCGCGGCCATTGCGGCGATTGGACTTTCGGCCATATGGATGGCCATGGCAACGCCGTGATCCTGCGCCATGTCGCCGATCTTCTTGGTCTCCAGAATGCCCCCGCTGGTGAGCAGGTCCGGGTGGATAAGGGAGAGGCCGCCGCTCTTGAGCAGAGGCTCGAAGCCCTCCTTAAGGTAGATATCCTCGCCGGTGCAGATCGGCACCGTGGTGGCGGCCTGCAGTTGTCGGTACTGCTCGGAGTACTGCCATGGGATCACATCCTCGAGCCAGGCTGGCACGTATTTTTCAATCCGCCTGGCGAGGCGAATACCGTTCTGCAGTGAGATGTGGCCGACATGGTCGATGGCGAGCGGAACATCCATGCCGATAATTTCGCGAACCTCGGCAATGTACTGCTCAAGCAGGTCGAGGCCCTTGTCGGAAAAGTGGAGGCCAGTAAACGGGTGGGGGACATTATGCAAATCATACGCGGCATTGCGGGCGCGCCGCTCCTCCGTGGTCTTGACCGGGCCGCGGCCGGGGTGGACGCGGTACCCTTCAAGTGAGCCGGCAGGGGATACGACCGCACCGGGTACATCCGCGATCTGCATCAGCCCCAGATCCATCTTGAGGAAGGTGAAGCCAAGCGCCATGCGCTGCTTGAGGCGCTTGCCGGTCTCGGTGCCGCTCGGCACGGTCGCATCGGTATCGCAATAGAGGCGCACCTTCTCCCGAAACCGGCCGCCAAGCATCTGATAGATGGGCACGCCATAGGCCTTGCCGGCGAGATCCCACAACGCGATTTCGACCGCCGAGACGCCGCCGCCTTGCCGGCCGTGCCCACCGAACTGCTTGATCCGGCGAAACAGGCGGTCGATGTCGCAAGGGTTCTCGCCAAGCAGCCGGCTCTTCAGCATCAGCGCGTAGGTGGCGCTGGCGCCATCGCGCACTTCGCCAAGTCCGACGATGCCCTGATTGGTGTAAATCTTGAGCAGGGTTGAGGTGAACGGCGCGCCGACGATTTCGGCTACCCGCATGTCGGTGATGCGAAGCTGAGATGGCCTGGAGTTCGCGTTCACCCGATTGAGCGCCTCGTCGGCGCCACCTGTCTTTGCCATGACTTATCCTCGTTTTCGGCTTGTCGCCCCGTACCCTGGGCATAGAGTGTTGCTAGCCCAGCTCAATCTCGTGGGCCTGCAGATAGTCGCGGTCCATCTCAATACCGAGACCAGGCTTCGACGTCAGCTTGAGGCTGCCGTTCGAAATGTCGAGTGGTCTGTCGATCAGGTGATCGTATTTGCCCAGGTTCCACTCCGACGTTTCGAGTTTGTAGAAGTTGGGGACGGTCATCATCACCTGTGCTCCCGCAACCACATTGATCGGTCCCGCGGCGTCATGTGGCGAGACCGGGACGTAGTAGGCTTCGCATAGGGCAGAAATTTTCTTGAGTTCGGTAATGCCGCCGGTCCAGGTGACGTCGGGCATGATGTAGTCGGCGAGCTTGTTCTCAAGTACCGGCACGAAATCCCACTTCGTGTGGCCGCGCTCGCCCCACGAGATGGCGGTATTGACCTTCTCACGCACCTGCTTGAGGGCGTTAAGGCTCTCGGGCGGGCAGGGCTCCTCAAACCAGTCGATCTGACCGGCTTCCTCGAGGCTCCGACAGAGGCGAATGGCGGTGGGAACGTCGAAGCGGCCATGGGCATCGATGAGAATGTCGACATCGGGTCCCGCCGTTTCACGGATCAGAGCCGTGAGTTCGGCGGCTTCGCGCTCGTCCTTGCGGGTCATGCTGCCATCGAGGTAGCCGTCCCGCTGTTCGCGAGGCAGACCATCGGCGCTGCGACCCTGGTGCGGGTAAGGATCGAACTTGAGCGCAGTGTGTCCGGACTCGACAATGTCTAGAATTTCGCGGACCACGGCTTCCTTGCTCGTGAATTTGGCTTGGTTGGGATGGGTGTAGAGCGCGATTTCATCGCGTACTGGTCCGCCCAGCAGCTCGTAAATCGGCTTACCAAGGACTTTGCCCCGGATGTCCCAGAGGGCAATATCGATGGCGCTCACGCATTCGACGGCGGCGCCGCGGCTGCCCATGTAGGTGAAGCTGCGGAAGATCTTGTGCCAGAGATGCTCGATACGCGCTGGATCCTCGCCTGTCACGGCGACACCGATCTGCCGCAGGATCGTGCAGAGAGCGCGGTTGGCGAGCCTTGTGGTGGTGGTGATCTCTCCCCAGCCACTCACTCCCTCGTCGGTCGTCACTTCGACGAACAGGAACTCTCCCCAATAAGAAGCATCGGACTTGATCAGCCACGGCCGAATGCTCGTGATTTTCATCGCAACTACCTTTGTCTGAAAATGGTCAGCCTAACGATGTTCTGGACTGGATATTCTATCCGGCCCGAGCGGCGTTGCGCGCACGCATCTGTTCGAGAATATGCCGGCCCGAGCCCTCGACATGGCGGGAGACGAGTTCGGCCGCCTTGTCGGCCTCTCCCGCCTTTACGAGCGCGATGAGTTCGCGGTGCTCGCGCATGATCGCGGCACGTCGCGCCAGCGTGAAGTTGAAACGACGGCTCACGGCTCGCAGCACTTCGCGATGCTTCCACCAAAGCTCGGCGGCGTGGCGGTTATAGTGCCGCTGGTACATCACGGTGTGGAAAGCGGTATCCAGCTCACTGTGCCTGAATGTGTCGGCGAAGTTGTTCTCTTCAATCAGGCCTTGGAGACGTTCGAGTTCGGCAATGTCCTCGCCGGTAGCCATATTCACAAACCATCGTGTCAGGGCTGGCTCGATCAGAACACCGATCTCGTAGATATCCCGGACAAAATCCTGATCAATGGGTCGGACGCGTGCCCCGCGGTTGGCGACAAAGATGACAAAGCCTTCGCCGCGCAACAGCTGCAGGGCCTCGCGCACAGGATTGGTCGAGGTGCCGTGACGCCGGGCCAGATCGGTGACCACAAGCCGTTCGTTGGCGGCGAGCCGTCCCTCGATGATGTCTTCCCTGATCAATTCATAAAGCGAGGCGCCCTCGCTGGAGGCTCCGATGGGATCGGTGCCCACAGGTGGCATAGCTTTGAAATCGCTTATTTCGGCCAAGGCCGGCTCCCCAACTTAATACATACCTTGCCCGATATCACACACGGCTTTCGCAAACAATGTACGATCCTGCGCGTTGACAGGCAATCCATGATCTGAAAACGTACCAAGGGATCGGGAGGATACATTGAGCATCCTCGCGATCGAAACGAGCAAGGACCGCTTTGCCTTGGCGCAGGGCGGCATGGGAGAACCAGGGAGGATACCTATGACGAGGATTACGCTCGGCAGTGCGGTCCTGCGCGGCACTGTCGTCACTGCTTTGATGGCATCCCTGATGCCCACATCGGCGCTGGCTGCGCCACCGGTCGACCTCAGCAAGTGGTCGCCGGAATATGTGCGCTCCATCGCCGGCACACAGGATTTTGACACGGCGGCCGATTGCGCCAAGGTCACCCCGCTCGACTACAAGGGGCGGCTGACTTTCTGGTATCAGGGCGTGTTCGAGGGCGACCCCGACCTCCTGCGCCAGTACTACAAGGATTTCTTCGAGACCTTCCGCAAAACCTATCCGAACATCCAGCTCGAGGAACAAGCCCTCACCTATAACGACCTTCTCGACAAGTTCCGCACGGCGCTCCTGGGCAATGCCGCGCCGATGGCGGTCCGCCTGCAAATCCTGGGTGGTACCGAGTTCGCCTCAAAGGGCTATCTGGCGCCGCTCAAGCCAGAGGATGTGGGGTATTCGACCGAGGATTTCTGGCCCGGCGCCATGAAGGCCGTGACCTGGGAGGGCGTGACCTACGGCATTCCGACCAACAACGAGACGATGGCGTTCATCTGGAACGCCGACATCTTCAAGCGTGCGGGTCTCGATCCGGACAAGGCTCCGGCAACCTGGGAAGACGTCGTCAAATATTCCAAGCAGATCCACGACAAGCTCGGCATTGCCGGCTACGGCCTCGTGGCGCGCAAGAATGCCGGCAATACGCCGTACCGTTTCATGCCACAGCTGTGGGCCTATGGCGGCGGCGTCTTCGACGAAGCCACCGCGAATCCGACCTATGAGCAGGTCCAGCTCGATAGTCCCCAGAGCAAGGCGGCGCTGCAAGCCTCCTACGACATGTATGTTCGCGACAAGTCGGTTCCGGTTTCGGCGCTCACCAACCAGCAGGCCGATAACCAGCCCCTGTTCGTCGCCGGCCAGCTCGGCATGATGATCTCGCACCCGTCCGATTACAACGTCATGCTCGACCTGCAGAAAAAGGCGACGGGCACCGACAAGGACAAGGCGCAGACGGTCATCGACAATATGCGCTACGGCCTGATTCCAACTGGCCCCGACGGCAAGCGCGCCGTCGTGTTCGGCGGCTCGAACATTCACATCCTGAAGCCCGAATATGTCGAGGGCGGCAAGGTAGACGAGCCTGCTGCAAAGGCTATCATCTGCATGTGGACGAGCCCTGAATGGTCGCTGAAGATGGCCTACGCCGGATCAAACCCAGGCAACCTTAACGGCTTCAAGACCAAGTGGATGAAGGAACGTCTGGACAACATCAAGTTCCTCGATGTCACGACCTCGATGCTGCCATACGGCATTCCGTTCCCAGCGCTGCCGCAGGCCCCCGAGATCATGAACATTATCATCCCGGACATGCTGCAGAATGCCCTGACCGGAGCGATGACCGTCGACGAGGCGGCGGACGACGCGGCCAAGAAGGTAAAAGACGTGATGGGCGGACTCTAGTCCAAGCCTGACCTACGACCTGACCGGCTGCGCCGCTGGCGCAGCCGCCTCGTTCCGAAGAATAAGGGCACGCCACAAGTGACGATCGTGACCGGCAAGGCCGAGGCTCGCCGAAGATTGCAACCCGGTACAGCCGGCACGCTGCGGAAGATCTGGGAGCATCGCGCGGACTACGCGTATGTGCTCCCGGCGATCGCCGTGATGCTCATCGTCATCGCCTATCCGATCTACTACACGGTCGAGCTGTCGTTCTTTAAGACACCGCCTGGTCTGCAGCTCCGCGACAAGACCTTCATCGGCTTCGACAACTACACGACGATCCTCACCAGTCAGGTGTTCTGGAAGGTCACCTGGAACACACTGATCTGGACGCTGGGGTCCACTTTCATCTCCTTTGTCCTGGGGTTTGCAACGGCGCTGGCGCTCCACCGCGACTTCATCGGCCGTGGTGTCTTGCGCGCTATCCTGATCATCCCTTGGGTCATCAGTGCCGTCGCCGCCTCCTATATCTGGAAGTGGATCTACCATTCGGACTTCGGGATCATCGGCGCGGTGCTGGTCGGCCTCGGATTGGCCGACCGGCCGCCGAATTTTATCGACAATGTCAGCACGGTGCTGCCCTCCCTGATCGTCGTCAATATCTGGCGCGAGTTTCCGTTCGCCATGATTATGATGATGGCCGGCCTGCAGACAGTCCCCGACCAATTGCTGCGCGCCGCAAAAGTCGACGGTGCCAGTGCATGGCAGCGCTTTTGGCACGTCACCTTCCCGCACTTGCGCAACGTCTCGGTGGTGACGATGCTGCTGCTCGCAGTGGCCAACTTCAATTCCTTCATCATCCCCTGGATCATGACCGGCGGCGGGCCGTCGAACGCATCGCATATCTGGATAACCCACATTTATGAGCTCGCCTTCGGACGGCAGCGCTGGGGCGTGGCATCGGCCTATTCAGTGCTCCTGTTCCTCACACTGATGACACTGGGCTACTTCTACGTCCGTGCGCTAAGCGGCAACGAGCGGAAAGAGGGCAGCGCATGAGCACGATTGCCGAGACAGCCTCTCGAGCCCCGACCCGTCGCCGCATGCGCGTCGACGGTTGGCGGTGGGCCGGGCGCATATTCCTCGTGTTCATGCTGCTTTATACTGCGTTGCCGATGATCTGGATGCTGATCACCTCGATCAAGTCCGGATTCGCGGCGACGCAATTCCCGCCGCAATGGTGGCCGGACGAGCCTACCCTCGCCAGTTACCAGAAGCTGCTCGATCCGCAGAACAGCGTCGGCCAGGATTTCCTCCGCTTCTTCTGGAACAGCCTTTTCGTGTCGACGGTTACGACAATCCTTTCGGTGATCGTGGCTGTCCCTGCGGCCTACGCGTTTTCGCGCTTCAGTTTCCCCGGCCGGAATTTCCTGTTTTTTGCCGTGCTGCTGCGCAATATGTTCCCGGCGGTGATCTTTCTCGTGCCACTCTTCATCCTGATGCGCGCGATCGGGCTGGTGAACACGCACGGCTCGCTGATACTCACCTATCTCACCTTCGGCCTGCCGCTGGCGATCTGGCTGCTCAAGGGCTTTTATGACAACATCCCGGTGCAGCTGGAGCAGGCGGCGCGCATCGATGGCGCCACACGGTTCCAGGCCTTCATCATGATCGTGATGCCGCTCTCGACGCCGGGGATCATCGCCACCGCAATCTATTCCTTTATCGGCGCGTGGAACGAGTACATCTACGCCTACACCTTCCTCTCCAAGAACGAGCAGTTGACCCTTCCGGTTGGCATCCAGCGCTTCTTCTCGGAAAATACGACGGACTTTCCGGGCCTGATGGCGGCCAGCTTCATGATGAGCGTGCCCGTCGTGGTGCTGTTCCTGGTCCTGCAACGATACTTTGTACGCGCCCTTACAGAAGGCGCGGTCAAGCACTAGGGAGTTGCCGATGGCCCACGTGGTCCTCCAAGATCTCGTCAAGAGCTATGGCGGCTTCAAAGCTGTCAACCACGTCTCGCTGACGGTCAATGACGGCGAGTTCGTTGCGCTCGTCGGCCCTTCAGGCTGCGGCAAGACAACCACGCTCAATCTCGTCGCCGGGCTGACCCCGATCACATCGGGCGACATCATCATCGGCGAGCGGGTGGTCAACGACCTCGACCCCAAGGACCGGGATATCGCAATGGTGTTCCAGAACTACGCGCTCTACCCGCAGAAATCGGTCTACAAGAACCTGGCGTTCCCGCTTCAGATGCGCAAACTCCCTAGGGACGAGATCGACAAGAAGGTCAAGGAAGCGGCGCGAGTGCTCGACATGACGCATCTGCTCGAGCGCAAGCCGCGCGAACTTTCGGGCGGGCAGCAGCAGCGCGTGGCCCTTGGCCGTGCCCTCGTCCGCGACCCTGCGGTGTTCCTCATGGACGAGCCACTGTCTAACCTCGATGCCAAACTGCGCGTGCAGATGCGGTCGGAGATCAAGCGCTTCCACCAGGACCTCAAGGCGACGATCATCTATGTGACGCACGACCAGCTCGAGGCCGTGACCATGGCTGACAAGATGGCGGTGATGAATGGCGGCTACCTGCAGCAATACGATTCACCGGCGCAGGTCTTTGCCCATCCGGTGAACATGTTCGTCGCCAGCTTCATCGGCAGCCCGGCGATGAGCCTTATTCCGCTGGAGGCGTCGACGGCAAACGGAAACACGGTGTTGACCGGCGCCGAGGGCTGGCGCCTTGAGCTCTCGCCGCGCAATGCCCAGAAGGTCGTGAGAGCGACGACCATGAAAGTCGTGCTCGGCGCACGTCACTCGACGATCAAGCTCCACAAGAGCGCGGTCCCCGGTTCCATTCCGGCCAAGGCCTACACCGTGGAACCGACCGGAGACGTCACCTTCGTGCAGGCGTTCCTGTCCGGCGCCATCGTCAACGTCAGCGTGCCGCCGAACATTGCCGTCTCGCCCGACGAGCAGATCTGGCTCGAGTTCGACCAGGAGCGGATGCATCTGTTCGACGGCGAAACTGAAATGGCCCTCAAAGCCAACTGAGATAGGGCCGATGCGTGTGGAACGTGGGCGTGGATGACTGAGAAGCTTAAGATCACCGCGATCAAGCCCTATCCGGTTTGGGTAGGAACGCGCAACCAGATGCTCGTCAAGGTCGAGACCAACCAGGGCATCTTCGGCTGGGGCGAGAGCGGCTTGAGCGGTCGCGAGAGGGCCGTGGCCGGCGCGGTCGAGCACTATCGCGAGTTTCTCATCGGTCGCGACCCGATGCAGATCGGGCGGATCTGGCAGGAGGTTTACCGCAGCCAGTACTTCGAAGGCGGGCGAGTCCTGCAGGCGGCGATTTCCGCCATCGACATCGCCCTTCACGACATCAAGGGCAAGGCGCTGGGCGTGCCCGTCTACGAGCTGCTCGGCGGCAAGCAGCGCGACCGCGTCCCCACCTTCGCCTCGACCGGCGACGAGGCCGAGGGCGATGTTGCCATCGGACGGGCCCGCGAACTTCGCGCACAGGGGTGGCAGGCGATCCGCTTCTTCCCCTTCGGGCAAAACAGCAAGGACATCTTCGAGCCGCGCGAGTCCATCGGCGCTACCGCGGGTATGCTGAACAAGGCGCGCGAGGCGCTGGGCGACGACGCCGTTCTCGGCATCGACTATCACCATCGGCTGTCGGTGGCAGAGGCGGCGAGCTTCTGCAACAAGCTCGGCCGCGGCGTGCTTGATTTCCTCGAGGAGCCAATACGGGACGAGACGCCGGAGGCCTATGAATCGCTGCGCACGATGACCGACATCCCCTTTGCCATCGGCGAGGAATTTGCCAGCAAGTGGCAGTTCCTGCCCTACATCGAGCGCGGCATCCACCAGTTCAACCGGCTCGATGTTTGCAACGTCGGCGGGCTCACCGAGGCAATGAAAATCGCTGGCTGGAGCGAGGCGCACTATGTGGACCTGATGCCGCACAATCCGCTTGGTCCAGTGTGCACGGCCGCTACCGTGCATCTCGCCGCCGCAGTACCCAACTTCGCGTGGCTCGAGACCAGGGCGCCCGAAACAAAGCTGGGCTTCGACAGTTCCGACTTCTTCCCCGTGCAACCACGGCTCGACGGGACCGATTACCCGGTCGGCGATCTGCCGGGGCTCGGCGTCGAGGTCAACGAAGTGGCGGTCCAGGCGCAGAGTTTGCGTTTCTGGGAAGCGCCTCACCTTAAGCGCCGCGATGGTTCTGTTACGAACTGGTAGTTCCATTCATCCGGAGTCGACAATGACGCATACTTCCGACATCACGCGGCCGCCTAAAGACCTGATCGACGCGCTGAGGGAGATCGGCGCCGCGACGGTTGCCGGCACGCTTGGCCAAATGGGCTTCCGCAATCCGCACATGGTCGGTCCGGTGGCGCAAAACCATGGGAAGTCGATCGTCGGGCCGGCATTGACGCTGCAGTTCCTGCCGCAGCGGCCGGACCTGTTCACCGAGGGAGAATATGCCGATCCGGAGACCCAACTTCACCGGCACGTGCTCTACCACGCGCAGGAGGGCGATGTGGTCGTGGTCGACGCGCGCGGCGACATGAGCTCGGGTGTCTTTGGCGATATGATGTCGACTTATTTCAAGGGCAGGGGCGGGGCGGGTATCGTCATCGACGGGTGCATGCGCGACCGGCCCAATGTCGAAAAGCTCGATCTACCCCTATGGCTGCGCGGCTGGACGCCAAACTATCATGTGCAGACCAGCATCTATCCCAATGCCGTCAACGTTCCGATTGCCTGCGGCGGTGTCACGGTGATCCCCGGCGACATCATCGTCGCTGACGACGACGGCGTGGTGGTGCTTCCCGTCGTGATGGCCCCGAAGGTGATCGAAGAATCACAGAAGCATCACGATTGGGAGGAGTTTTCGCGAGCCAAGCTCATGGAGGGGGGCCCATTGCAACGCTACTATCCGCTGCATGACGATGCCCGCGGGGAGTACGAGGAGTGGCGCAAAGCAAATCGCTTGGAAAACCCGAGTTAGCGCATCAACTACCTCGTGGCGGGGCCGGGGAGTCGAGTTTCGTCGTCGGGCGCCCACTGCACTGCACTGAACGATCGAGACGGTCCGGCTCCCGCCATCTCGTGCGGGCACCAAGCGTTACACCATGCGGACCTCCAATGGCTAACCGGAAGCCTCATCAGCGCCTAGAAGCTGACGTAGCACCGGGCGTTCGGCAGCCGAGTTCCGCGACGATCGACGCCATTGGCGAAGGCGTGACGAAGCTTGTACGGGCTGCTGCAGAGTAACCTCATGTATCGCCAAGACACGCCAGGAGGCGGCTGCTGATCCTTCTCGCAGCGCGGATCACCTAGTCTCTAGGCGCGTCGAAACGCTTTTTCGGCGTCCGCCGGTACGAGGCACGATCAGCCTAGTCTAGTTCGAAAGAGCTCCTGAAGGCGACAAACGGCGGCAGGCTTAACAGAAAATCAGATGTCGGTTCAATTTCGCTCGCTGTCCCCAATGACTAGGTTCTGAACCAGGAAGTCGATGAAGACGCGCATCTTGGCAAGTGGAAGCCGGGTCGCTGGCCACACCACATGAATCGGGATCGGCGGTTGTTCGAACGCTGCCAGGATAACCTCAACCGCCCCGTCGTCTACCAGGTCTCTTACTTGCCAGAGTGGTACCCGACCGATGCCCAACCCCGCAGCGACCGCCGCATGGCTTGCGGCGGCATTGTCGACGTGAAATCGCGCACCCACATTGACGCTCAGCTGCTTGCCGGCTTCCAGGAATTGCCATTTTCCAGCATCGCGGTCGGTGTTGCGGAAGATGCACTGATGGTTCGCTAGCTCCTTCGGATGTTGTGGCCGCCCGTACGTGGCGAAATACGACGGAGCGCCGAAAATGACGAGACGCATCGCTCCAAGGCGCCGGGCCTTGAGATCGTAGTCGCGGAGTTCCCCGATGCGAACAGCAAGGTCGAGTTCATCTTCAATGAGATCGACGAATCGGTCCGACAGTTTGAGGTCGACCTCGATCCTCGGATAGCGCTCCATGAAGCGGGCCACGACGGGTACCAGGTAAGTAGGGCCGAAGAGCACCGGCGCTCCTACTCTTAGGAGTCCGAAAGGTTCGGCACTGCGCTTGCCGGCTTCGGCCTTTGCTTCGACAATCTCAGACAGTGCCGGTTTCACCCGTCGATAAAAGTCGTGGCCTGCCTCAGTCGTTTGCGTGTTGTGGGTGGTTCGGCGGACCAATTCGACGCCGACGCTGGTTTCAAGCGCGGCAAGCGACCGGCTGACAGATTGCAAGGAGCGGCTGAGGTGCCGCGCCGCGGCTGAGAGATTGCCGCGCTCCACGACAGCGAGAAACGCCTCAATGTCTCGAAATCCGCCCATGATGATCTCTCAAATTTAGAGAGACCATATCACATTTTCCGCGCCTACCATCCGAAAAGCGGAACTCGATATTTCACTCGATGGGGCAGGGACGCCACCTCGCTACGAAAGGAAGAACTCATGTCAGAACCCAAGAAACGAACTGTTCTGGTTGTCGGTGCGTCCGGCCGCAGCGGCGGCTTCGTCGCGGCCGAGCTTGCCCGGCGGGGCATAGCGGTGAGGGCGTTGGTCCGCAGTGAGTACGCTGCTGCGACGGCACGCGCGAGCGGAGCGACCGAAATTGCTTCAGGTGACCTTCGAGATCCGGAGAGCCTAAAGGCAGCGCTGAGAAACGTCGACGGAGTCTATCATGTCGGACCGCCGTTCGTGGCCGATGAAGCGGACCTAGGCATAACCATGGTCAAGGCCGCAAAGCGTGCCGGTATCCGCAAGTTCGTTTTCTCTTCAGTTATCCACCCGGCGAACGGACTTGCAAACCACGCAAGCAAGCTGCCCGTTGAGCAGGCCATTCTCCGCGCGAATTTGGATTACACCATCCTCTATCCGGCGACGCTGTTTCAGAACATGGCAGCTGCTTGGAAAGGCGTGGTGGAAACCGGCGTCTTTGCCGAGCCGTTTGCGAAAACGGCGCGCCTGGCGCGTGTCGACTACCGCGACGTCGCCGAAGTGGCGGCCGAGGCCCTGACGTCCGACCGGCTCGCCTACGGCTCTTTCGAGCTTGCGGCAGAAAGTATGCACGATCGCGTTGAAATTGCGGGGATGATGAGCGTCGCCCTTGGCCGGCCCGTGGAGGCAGCCGAGGTGACGTTCGAGCAATGGACCGCTGTCGCGAAGCCGCCCTTCCGGGGGGAGCAGCTTGCTCAGCTCGAACGGGTATTTCAGTCCTATTCCGACTTCGGTTCCGCCGGAAACAGCCTGACCTTGCGTGCCATCCTCGGACGCCAGCCCCGCACGTTGCATCAGTTTTTCGAGGAACTTGCTGCAGCGTCGCGCGGGGCGGCCGCGGCCGCCTGATCTCATCGACGCCTTCGGCCATTTTCTCGCAAAGAGGGTATCTCCGATGTCGGTCTCCCAATTGATCTTCCAACTCGTGCCACGGCGCAGACACGGAACGTCATCTCTCGATTACCCTGGCAGAAGCAATGCCTCTGCCACCGAGGGCCGCTTGGTCCCAGTTTTCACCGCCGCCATCGCCGCAATCGTATTGAGCCTCTATGCCTCTCAACCGTTGCTCGGCTTGATTGGGACTACATTCGAGGTTGGTCCGGAAATGGCGGGGTTGGTTCCGACCGTCACACTGCTTGGTTACGCAGCCGGACTGATCTTCCTGGTCCCGCTCATCGATCTGATGGAGAACCGTTGGCTTATCGGGCTGACACTTGTCCTCATGGTGCTTTCGCTGATTGCCAGCGCGCTTGCCCCAACGGCGGCACTTTTTCTTGTCGCCTCGACCTCCGTCGGCATCACCTCCACGGTCGCGCAGATGCTCGTTCCGGTCATCGCGAGACTGGCGGCGGAAAAAGATCGGGGCCGCATCGTGGGCACGGTGCAGAGCGGCATCGTGGTGGGCGTCCTCCTGTCGCGCCCGTCCGCAAGCCTGGCTGCCGAGTTTCTTGGATGGCGTGCATTCTATGGTATCATGGCCGTATTGGTTGCTGTGCTCGGCCTGATCCTTGCGCGCGTTGTCAAGGCTCATCGCCCGGCGACCGGTCTTCAGTACGGCGCTCTCATCGGATCGCTTTGGAAGCTGATCCGTGAAGAGCCATTGCTGCGCCGTCGCGTGCTTTATCAGTTCCTGCTGATGGCTGCCTTCAATATTTTCTGGACGGCGGTCGCCCTGAGGCTTGCTGAGCCACCATTCGGGCTCGACCAGATTGGCATTGCAGCCTTCGCACTGGTCGGCATACCCGCTGCGTTGATTGCGCCTTTCACGGGCCGGATCGCCGATCGAGGCTGGTCAGATGGCGCAACGCGATTTGCACACCTGTCGGCTTTCATCGGCGTCGTGCTCATCGGATTGCCAACTTCCGGCGGCTGGGGTCTCTGGGAGGCGGATCGCTTCCCCTGGCTGTCGCTCGCGGCGTTGGCCATTGGGGCGGTTCTGCTTAATCTCGGTACTGTCGCCGACCAGGTGCTCGGCCGCATCGCCATCAACACAGTCCGACCGGAGGCGCGCGGACGCATGAATGCGCTTTTCACCGGGTTGTTCTTCTTGGGTGGGTCGGCCGGCTCCAGTCTCGCTGGAGTATGCTGGGCCCAGGCCGGCTGGGCAGGCATCAGCGGTGCAAGCTTGGTCTTTGCCTTTGCTGCACTGATCGCCAGCTCTGCGAACTGGCATCCGGGGACACCTTCGGTGCCGGGGGAAACCTCAACAAACCTGTAACAAACGAATAGTCAGCTCGCGCCGAGTTCGCCGGTGGCACAACGACGCGCCATGATGTTTGAATCCGGAGCCCACAATATGCGACGAATGAGGCCATGGCGCGGGATGCGTTGTCATCTTACCTCGTACGATGCCACTTGGCCCCGATGGCGGGCTACCTTTTCGCGATTCCCGCAAACCCGCATATTGCACCAGCGACGTTTTCCGCCCCGTGAGATGTCTACGAAGAGCCACCCACATCGTGGGCACACGCGGAGCCTTGCGCGGGGTAGCGTAAAAAACGCCTCGATGGACAAGAACGCAAGGAATGCGGTCACCAAGGCTGGGTCTTCCCATTGATCAGACGCCAGAGCGAGCCGTGTCCCATCCCACGCGACTTGCTGGGCTCCCAACCTGTTTGCGGCGCGTGAGCATAAAAGACCAAGCGGTTGCGAGGGAGGCTCCAGATTTGAGGCGATCGCGTCGAAGAGCGCGTATGACGATTCCCGTATGTCACGAACTTCGTGGAGGAAGTGCCGATCCCGTATCTCGGCAACGGCCACTGCTTCCTGTTCGTCTGCCAACCCCGCGGCGAGCAACCACGTCCCGATATCGCGAGGGGAGTTGAAGAGTTCATTGTGCAGGGGCGGGTTTCGCCGGTCATACACGGCGTTCGAAAGGTCGAGGGCGGCGTGGCCGCCTATGAAGTGCTCTGGCACCCAGGCCGTGGGATCGCGCGACAGGGAACTTAACCTTTAATATTCCGTTACATGGTTACAAAACGTAACCGGATTGACCGATTTATCAGGTTTCTTCGCTCGCTGCAAACCAAAGACGGAAAACGGCCATGCTGAACGTTCATAAAGCCAAGCATCATACGGTCGAAGTGGACGGGGTGAACTTGTTCGATCGCGAGGCGGGGCGGCGCGATGCGCCCGGTGTCCTGCTGCTCCACGGCCAGCCCAGCTCATCGTACAGCTTCCGCGACGTCATCAACCCGCTGGCGGAAGTGGCACGGGTCGTCGCGCCCGATCTGCCCGGGTTCAGCTTCACGGAGGCGCCAGAAGACTATCCGTATACGTTGGAGGCCCTGGCGCAGACGATCGACCCGCTCAAGTCATGTGTATGTCGGGCCGGCGACGCTTCGTGCGCAGCAGCTGCCCTACATCCGCACCGACGCCGACAAGCTCAGCTGGCGAAAAGAGGTGGGCGACAAGCTCGATCCAAAGGCTGACCCGCTGGCGGAGAAGCGAAAGGCGTTCTGGGACCGCATCGGCACCATGCCCCCGGCCCAAGAGATCAGCGAGCTTGAGGCCCTTGGATATGGCCCAGGCGAGGAGCGCTCCAACAAGTCCTTCTGCCCGTTTAGGTAAGTAGCCTCGCACGGAAGCATCAAGCACCGTAGCGGAAGGTTGCCTCGCTGGAGGATTGCTATATGGGAAAGCAACTTTTATCTGCTGCCACAGGAATCTTTCTATTCGTAGGTATCGGAACCGCCGCCGCTCAGGACGTCATCATTCAGCCTGAGCAAGACATGGTGATCCGGGAATATGTAAAGAAGAAGCCGATAGCATCCCTGAGCCTTCCCTGTGCTGAGCTCAACATTGGCACCGCTCTGCCCGACACAGTCAGAGCTTTACGAAGTGCCGGACGTAGCTATGTAGTTGCCGAGGGACGAACCGTCCTGGTTGATCCAGGTACCCGCAAAACTTTTAAGATCTACGACTGATTTTCTACCTGAAGCCCGCCGTGCCGAAAAGGTGCGGCGGGCTTTTTGCGTTCAGCCGATCCAAGCAACTGATCGGGAAGCCTTTCGTTTCGTAGAACCAAAACCGGTGACAATCGTTTCGTAACTATGGCGATCCCGCCTGATGGAGAAAACCATGGACTGGAACCGCGTGGAAGGAAACTGGAAGCAGGTCAAAGGCAAAGTTAAAGAACAGTGGGGCAAGCTCACTGATGACGATCTCGATCTAATTGCCGGAAAGCGTGACCAGCTCGAAGGCAAAATTCAGGAACGCTACGGCATCGAAAAGGACAGGGTCCGATCCGACGTCGATGACTGGTACAGCCGCCAATCATGGTAGCGGACGATGCGCCCGCCGCCGGCATACGGCGGCGGGCAGCCTCACGGAACGCGCGAGATGCCGCGTTTGGTTCCAAAGTCGCCAGGAGCTATGTCGGGTTCTTCATGCTTACTGCCATCAATACTTCCGGTACTCCGGCAAGCGACGAGGTCGATAGCTTCGTCATCCTGCCACCTTCAGGGGCTCGGTCCGAAGCGGTGTTGCGCGAGGTCGAAGCATTCCTGAAGGCCTGCTTCCCGGAATATGATTTTCTTGCAAACGGCTGCGGCACGCCGTTCGACGATGACTACCAAATCGTGCCAATCCGTTGCGTTTGCGGCGAGGAGCCGGGCACGTTGCGCTTGCTCGACTTTCCTGACCCGTCCATCATGATGGGCATCGCTGCCGCTCTGAAAAGTTTCAGGCCAGGGCAGCCGCCGGCGCTGAACTAGAGGGACGGTCGCGCCGCCGGGCTTCCTTTGCGCCCCGCCATCAAAGACGAGGAACGCGACGGCTTTTCCGCTCGTTGATCCTTTATGCCCTCTACCTCGATTCGCAAAACGGAGTACGATCCCGAGCGGAAGGTACTTTCGGTGTGGTTCGTGGCCAGCGGCAAGCGGTACGAGTTTGAGGGTGTTCCGCCAGAGACCTTTGCGGCATTCAAAGCCGCGTTCGCGAAGGGCCGCGAGCGATAGCGACCCGGGATGACCTGACATGTCGTGGCGAGGTGGCGCTAAGTGCGACCAGTCCTTGGGACCTCGTCCAGGAGACTTGGACCTTTGCTCGGTGGCAACTGGCCGTCGGGAGTGAGCTTGTCCACTGCGTCAGGGAGTTCTCTTGTGAGCCGATCGAGAAGCTCGTCATGGGACAATCCGGTCTGCTCGGCCAGATCGTTCAACGTTTGCGGGTCGATTGCTTTTTCAACCTGCTCCCGCTGAACGGGTCGGTTTGATCCTTTACTTACCCACGAATCAACCTGGTCGCCGGCACCTGCATTCCTGAGGCGGTCCAGGATGTCGCCGAGGCCGCCGGGCGAGCCGGCACTATTGGGATCTGTCGATCTCTTTCCCGCGATCAGCTCGCCGATCTTGTCCTTGTTCTTGTAGGCAAGCAGGCCAAGCAACGCTATGGCGACCTTTCCTATGTCAAGGCTCATTTGTCGTCTCCTTCATCCAAAAGGGACAAGGCATGCGGCTCTGAAAGGTTCCGCCGGGTCGGATCTCCCACCGGAATTCCGGGCCAGCCTCGCACATGTTGTATATTAGCATCTGCGGAACTTTCGGCCCTTTCGCGTGTTGGTGCCTGTACTCCGGCCAGACAGCAAATTGTGATCAGCTGTTGGTTGCACTTGGCCCGTCGGCTTCGGTCGGCGGGCTTTTGTTGTCTTGGGCAGAACCCCCGCCTGCGACGATGGTTCGATCAAGCAGCACCGTGCCGCCAGCCGCATAACGGTTCGTTAGGCATGTTGAGGCGGTGATGGGACTATCTCCAAACTTTCCATCGACCGTCTTCCAAGCGCTCGGTAGGCGGGCAGGCATGCATCATCTCCCAATGGGTGTCGCCCTCGCCATTTCGCTTGCATTCGGTATAGTCGTGACGGCGGTTGCCGGGAAGGATCAGTCGGAAGGCTGCAGCACGTGGTGCTCATCGGTCCTGGGCGATGTTCCCATGAGGGGCACGCGTCACGATGTAGAGGCGGAACCGGACATCGGGCACTCCGAGCCCTAAACAGAGGGCCGTAGCACCCCCTGGACGACCGCGGTGCGCTGAGCCTCGATGCCCAGTCCCGAGCGGCCTTACCGCCGCGTGGAGACACCACTGCGCTCGGCAACTTGACCTCCCCAAGGGTGCGCAAACTGCAAACCACCGTTTGGTGGCGCCAAGCGTCTAAGACCCCGGGCCCCGGTAAAAAGCGGAGCCAATGATTAGATGGCTCTAGTCGGGAACAAAGTCGAATATCCATGATTTTGTACGTTGCCCTGAGTGGCAGTACCGATAGCTATCCAACGGGTGTTCCATGGATTCTCCAACGTTGCCTCCGCCACCTCCGACTGAACTCAGCCAAACACTGAAACGCAATATCCAAGCGATTGAGGAGCGCCGGGCGAAGGAAGCAAGCGATGCAACTTTGGAAGAGAAAATCGCTGAGGCGATTACTTCTTTTACGGGCAGTATGCGTTTCGTGTACCTTCACTTGGCCGTGTATGGCGGCTGGATCGTCTTGAACTTGGGCTGGATACCGATCACTCCGCCATTTGATCCGACATTCGTGATATTGGCTATGGTAGCTTCCGTCGAGGCCATATTCCTCTCGACCTTTGTACTGATCAGCCAAAACCGGATGTCAGTTGCCGCAGATAAACGGGCGGATCTGGACCTTCAGGTGAGCCTGCTAACGGAGCACGAACTCACAAAGCTTACTGAACTTGTCGATTCAATTGCGGATCGGTTGAGTGTAAAACCAGCCTTAAGCGATATAGAAGTCGGCGAGATTAAGAGAGACATTGCGCCAGAAGCAGTACTGGACGAGATCGAATCGAAGCAGCGGGAGACTGCGAAGAAGCTGGACCAGCGCTGAAGGTGGTGACGAAGGTCACTGATGTGTCTCCCTCTAGCTCATGGATCGACGTCTCCTTCCGGCGCGCCCTGGTCTTCAGCCAGAAGATTGCTTCAGTGACGGCCCTCGACCTTCACCGCTCGCCTTGCGGTATAGGTTCTCGGCGACCCGTGCGTCGGCCTTGATGGCGCCGCTCTCGAGCTTATGGGCATAGGTCGCCTTAAACCTGCTCGTCTGTGGCGAGCACGCAGGCAATGTCGCCCGTGCTAAGCCCGAAGCCGGCCAGCGCCTCCACCCTACCCGCGAGGTTCATCTGAGCGGGCCGGAAGCAGGTCAATCAGAACGAGCGCGTCGGCACCGCATGGAAGACGTCGCGAAAGCCGCGAATATCACTCGGTCAAGCTCGACGATCCAAGCTTTCCTGCTCCGATTTATGCAAGCGTGGTCGATACCCAGACAAAAAACGAGTTCTCGCTCATCATTTTCCCGCCGCGCCGCAGAGTGATCCGCCCCAACACGGAGCCCCGTCGCAAAAGGCGGGCTTCGCCACGTTCAGGTACGACACTGCTTGGAGCTCCTTATCGGGTGCAGCACGCTACGCTTTGACGAGTGCCTTGCGCGCCTTCTTCACCGGCGACTTGACGGCCGTTGCGGTTGTTGTCGCCGCCGCGGCGCGAGCAGCTCGTTTTGGTTTTTCTGCCGCTGCTGGTGCGGGCGCCGCCTTGCGCCCGAGCCCAATTGATTTCGCAAGAGCCGAGCGGGTGGCTGCGTAGTTCGGCGCCACCATCGGATAGTCGGACGGCAGGCTCCATTTCTGGCGGTACGCGTCGGGCGTTAAATTGTAATGAACTCCGATGTGCCTCTTGAGGGATTTGAACTTCTTCCCGTCTTCCAGGCAGATGATGAAATCAGGTGACACTGATTTCTTGATCGACACCGCCGGCTCCAGCTTGACTGCGGCCGGAACGACAGGCGTGCCGATCCCTTGCAAAGCAACATAGGTGTCCCCATCAGCTTCGACAACTCGCCGACCGGCAAGGGATTGTTCGACACGTAGGCGGAAACGATGTCGGCCGTAATTGATGTGAGATCAGCCTGGTTGTTTCGGTCCGGAGAAACGTTCATCGAGTTTTCCTCTTGTCTAATGGCACGCGTTGAAACGGATGAGCTGTTTATTTCGGAATCAGGCAAACAATTCGTCGTTTCCGCCAACAAACCTCATTCGTTGCAAATATCAACCGGCACGCTTCGCTTTCATCAGCTCCAGACAAGGTTGGGAGGCGCTCGAGGTCGGCAGCCTGCTGATGAAGCAATGCAACAGCAGCTTATTCGGCGGGGTCGAGGTCCGACACAATGCCACCGATCGGCAGCGGCAGGAACGAGGCCCAGATCACTGGGCCCGCTGTCTGAGAAGTGCCAGGTCAGCGTCCCATTGACGTCGAAGGCTACAGCCGGACCGGTCTGCGCGACACGCGCATGAGCCCGCGGAAGCAGCGGCGATGATATCGCCGAACTCTCGCGCCCTCGGCATCGCCAGGCAGACATCCCCGGCTGTTCGGGTGCCTCGGCGCTTCAGAACGGCCATCCAGCATCCGGAGTTGGTGCGCAATCTGATCGTGATTACGATAGCGTTCTGGCGAGCTTTTCTCGCTTGACGCTTTGCCACGGGTGCGTTTTTCTCTTGGGCCATGCTCAAGCCCTTGCTAGACACCGACGTTGCCGACGAGGCGCCTGGCTACGACGAAGAGCACCTGCTTACCTTTATCCGCCTGCTTGATGCTTCTGACGAAGGGGCCGATTGGAGGGAAGTTTCTAGGATCGTTCTGCACGTGGATTCGGACAAGGAGCCGGAGCGGGCCTTCACAGCCTGGCAGACGCATCTAGCGCGCGCGCACTGGATGACCATCAACGGCTATCGATATCTTCTTTCCGGTGGCGCGCTGCGAAGCCAGGATCTGGTGAAAGTCACCGCGATGAAGATCGGAATGGTATGGACGGCTCGTTTGAACGGCATTTTGAAGTCCCAAATTTCAGTAGCTAAGCAGCGGCGCGGGTATGATCTTTCACAAACCCGCGCACCGGGTACAGCCCAACCCAATTCCACGCCACTGGCGTGGTGCAATGCCTGATAGACCGGTCGTGCTGTAGAGTGCGGCGTGTTTTTCACGGTCGGTCGCACAACTCTTCAGCTTGGATAGGTGAGGACAGCGCCGCCTCGGTCCAATCCGATCTTCCGAGCCTCAAACTCGGTCCTGGATTGCGCAAGGAGATGTGGCATGGTTGGTTCTGATCGGATCGACAACCTGATCGCAGCGGTGCCCCCCGCCTTGGCGCTTCGCGCCGGGCTGGACCTCGGCATCTTCACCCGGCTCGGCGGCAGCGCGGTGACTGCCGACAGCCTTGGGGCCGCGCTCAAAGTCGAGCCCGATCGTCTGTCGCGGCTCCTCTACGCGCTCGCCAGCATCGGTCTCCTCGAAGTCAACGATGGTCAATTTCGCAACGGAGCCGAAGCGTCAGCCTTCCTCGACGCGTCCAAACCGACCTACCGCGGCGGCGATCATGCGCTCCTGCGCGAGCTCTGGGGAGCCGACCTGCTGACCGCAGAGTCGCTGCGACAGAACCGGCCGGCTGCGCTGCACGACTTTTCCGAAGCGGGGCCCGAGGCCGCGGCGGCCTTCAGCCGCCTGCTCGCACCGGGCGGGGTGATTTTCGGCCGACATCTGGCCCGGGAGATGGACCTCTCTGCGATCGGTTCGGTGATCGACATCGGCGGGGGCTCCGGGACCATTCTCGTCGGACTTCGCGAGCGGCGGCCGCAGATTGCGGCGACGCTGATGGAACTCCCAACGGTGGCAGCGGTCGCGCCAGATATCCTGTCAGAATACGGTGCCGACGACGTGGTTGTCGAAGAGGGGGACATAACTGTCGCACCATCGATCGGTCGGCACGACCTGGCGATCCTGAAGGCCGTCGTCCAGGTGCCTCCGCCGGACCAGGCGCGCAGTTCGATCCTGAACGCGGCACGTTGCCTCACACCCGGAGGCGAGATCGCAATTGCGGGGTGGGGTGTCGTCGATGACGACCGCCTCGGCCCGCCTGAGGGTGTCTTTCTGAATGTCACTTTCTTGAACCTCTATCGCCACGGCGAATCGTACACTGAAGGTCAGTATCGCGCGTGGATGACCGAGGCTGGATTCCGGGATATTTCGAGGTCGCGCCTGGCGGACGGCTCCACGCTCTTTCGTGCGCGCCTCACGGGCTGACCGTGGCTGAATCGTTGATTTTCGGACGCAGGGATCTCCGAGGCGCCCCGCGACTTGATTGCGGTTGCGGCTGTCTTGTCGCTGCTGCCGCCCGAGCAGCTCGTTTTGGTTTTTCCGCTGCAGCTCTTGCTGGCGCGGCCGCCGTTGGTGAACAACCGGGTGGCCGGTTCGGTACGCGCAGCAAACTCCCCCTCCGATTGCTGCATTGGTCGGTGGCACCGATCGCAGCCCGCTTCTGACGCCCGCCCTGATACTGCCGTATTAAACGCAGAAGCCTACCGAGATTCCAATTTACCTTTTTCCCAGCCATCTGCGGCAATGGACTCTGTTCCCCAATGTGCCGCCACGTGCGGATGGCTATGTTCGAAGTAGCGGCGTCCTAGGTTCGGATAAAAGGAGTGGCCTGATTTGTTGCGTGCGAGACCTTTTCCCATCGTGGCAAGGATTGCTTTTCTGGTCACACTGGCCGGTGTCCTCGTGCTCGCGCTCTCACCGGTGTGGCTTTTGCAGAATTTTGGTTTCGGGTTCACCTCTCACGATGACAAGCTCAATCACGCCGCAGCGTTCGTCGTGTTGACGGCTATCGGCAGTCTTGGTTGGCCAGAGCACAGAGCAAGGCTGATAGTTTTTCTCGCCCTTACTGGCGGCGCGATCGAGATACTGCAGGGCATGCAAATAATAAGTCGCGACATGGATATCTTCGACTGGTTTGCCGATTGTGTCGGCATCGCGTGCGGGCTCGCGATTGCAAGCTGGACAAAGAAATTAGCTGACGGCTTCTCCTAGAGGTCGCATCCTGGCAAGTACGGGCTGGCCGCGTAAAGTACTTGCGCGGTGAATAGGATTTGCGGCACGCTTCGCTAAAGGATTTCGGCGAGGAGAATGGGATGGCCGTAGCTAAGAAGGACTCGGAGTCCCGGAACTAGACGCATGAAATACGTCATCGCCTCGCTGTTCGGCGCCTTGCTGCTGTTCGGTTTCATCGCGTTGGCTGGCGCTGGCCACGGGTGGATCGCGGGCGCGTTGAGTTGCCTGCCATTAGCTGCGGTCTCGTTTGCCGCTTGGCTCAACGCACTGCGCACTATACCTTCACTCCATATCGCTAACGGATTGCTTGTTACCGCATGCGTCGTGCTCGTAGGTACGGCGTATGGAACGCTATCAGAAGGCGCACGGTACTTCCTTGATTATTGGCACCTGCAAGGTCCCCTGGCCGGGCCGGTTATCGCCCTCATCTATTTCAACTGGGTCTTCGCTTGCGGGCTCACGTGGTGGCGTCGCCGCGCAGAGACTTAGCTTTGCATCGCCCTCCCGGGAACCCGCTAGAGAGGACCGACGAGCAAGAAGACCATCGCTCGGCAATCGCAAGCTCCGCTTCCGTCCTCGCCTCTCTTTCTGGGTCCATATTGTCGGCGGCGATGAGCCGTCGCGGGGATTGCATGATTTCGCCTCGCGTCCATCCGGCCCAAGCAGGCAACCTACGATGGCTTGGAATCCCGGCCCCATGGCCTCCTGGCAGTATCTCGCGATCGGCACGCCGTGTCGTCTTGGCGGCGTGATCATCCTCGCTCCCTAGAGATACGCTTAGCCGGCACGCTACTCGATGATCTTCACAACCACGTTTTCACGGCTTGCTTCTGCGCGCGCGTAGTCGATGCTAGCGTTATAGTCCGCTTTCGGGCTGGCGATTCTTTCAGGGCGCTCTGCTGGACCGGCGATATGGGGAGGCGCTCGCAAATCGCGCCCTACGCGCGGGTTGATCGGTTGATCAACATCAAATCGTGAATATGAGAAATGCGCTAACTGTGACCGCGGTGGTCACCGTGGCTCGTGTGTCAGCAGATGTGGTAAGGTTGAGTGTCGGCGAGTAGCAGAGGTCCAGCAACAATGACTTTGAGGCGAATCAGAGCTTACGGCGCATCCGGCTTGGTTCTAGCGCTTTGCACTGTGTTTGCTTGGCAGAACGCCACTGCCGCTCAAAATTGCGACGCAGCCGCGACGCCTGGCGTCAATTGGCAAGAGTGTGACAAGAAGCTTCTCATCCTAGAAGGACAGGACCTGAGCGGGGCGAACCTGTTCGGTGTTGATTTCACTTCGACCGACCTCAGGAACAGCAATCTCGTTGCCGCAAATCTTGAGAAGGCAACGCTTGTGCGTGCTTCCCTGGCCGACTCGACCGCCAAAGGCGCCCGGTTCGACAGAATCGAGGCCTACAGGACCGACTTCAGCCGTATGGACGCGCAGGGCGCTGTGTTTGCGAGCGCGGAAATGCAGCGCTCGAATTTCCAGGACGCCAATCTGACCAATGTTGATTTCACAAAGGCAGAATTGGGGCGTGCGCAGTTCCATGACGCCGATATCAGCGGCAGCCGCTTCTCGTTTGCCAATCTCGCACGGGCGGACTTCCGAGGAGCGACGTTCACCGCGCCGGTAGACTTTGACCGCGCTTTTTTGTTTCTGACCCGTATCGAGGGCCTCGACCTTTCCAATTCGGTGGGTCTGTCCCAGTGGCAGCTCAACATGGCTTGCGGAGACGCCCGGACCGAGTTGACTTCTGGCTTGACGAGGCCTGAAGATTGGCCCTGTCAATTCCAGCAGGAATAGTTGTCGCAAACGAACTGCGGCAATGCTGCACCCGACAGGATTCGAACCTGTAACTTCTGCCTTCGGAGGGCGGAGATCCTCCGCCAAAGTGGCACGTTTCTACGGTATTGGTATTGGCGAAATCGCGGCAGCTACTGGTGCTGCTGGCTTTGCTCTGTGGACCCGACGCAATGGATGAGCTGGCGGCTTCCAAGAAAAATCGACCGAGTTCATCTGTCTCTCCCGTGAAGAAGACGATCCTCCGCAGACTGGGGCCGGGCCTCATCACTGGCGCGTCGGACGATGATCCATCCGGGATCGGCACCTATAGCCAGGCGGGGGCCCAACTCGGGTTCGCAATCGGATGGACGATGCTGCTGACCTATCCTCTGATGGTCGCGATTCAGGAAATCAGTGCGCGCATCGGAAGGACCACCGGCCACGGCATCGCAGGCAATCTATGCCGCCACTATCCGAATTGGCTTCTACAGTCCATCGTAACTCTTCTGTTCATCGCAAATACCGTCAACATCGGCGCCGATCTCAGCGCCATGGCCGATGCGACGAAGCTTCTAATCGGCGGCCCGACCGTTCTCTATGTCGTCCTGTTCGCAGCCATTTGCGTAATTGGAATCGTTTTCGTGAACTACGATCGCTACGCGCTCATCTTGAAATGGATGACGTTGAGCCTGTTCTCGTATGTCGCTGTCGTGTTTGCTGTGCAAGTTCCCTGGGCCGAAGCACTGGGTGGCGTGCTGGTCCCGCGAATTGTCTGGAGCAACGAGTTCTTCACTACGCTTCTCGCTATCTTCGGCACGACGATTTCGCCCTATCTCTTCTTCTGGCAGGCGTCAGAGGAGGCCGAAGAGGTCCACGCAAATCATCGCAGAAAATCGTTGTTGAGGGCTCCACGTCAGGCGGTCGACGCGTTCTCGCGAATACGCGCCGACACTCTCATAGGCATGGCATTCTCCAACGTCATCGCGCTGGCGATCATCTTCGCGACCGCGGCGACCTTGAACAAAGCCGGCATCACCGACGTCGAGACATCCGCTCAGGCGGCCGAGGCGCTGCGGCCGATCGTCGGCGATTTTGCCTTTGCTATCTTCGCTTTCGGCATCGTCGGGACAGGGTTGCTGGCGGTACCAATCCTGGCCGGCGCGGCGGCTTACGCCATTGGCGAGGCGAGACGATGGCCCGTGGGGTTGTCGCGCAGACCTGAGGAGGCTGTGGCGTTTTACAGCACTCTTGCCGCGGCCACGGGGCTCGGAGCAGCGATCACGTTCGGTCCAATCGATCCGATCAAGGCGCTGTATTGGACAGCCGTCGTCAACGGTGTCGTCGCCGTTCCGGTCATGACGGTCATGATGATAATGACAGCCCAGCCAAAGGTCATGGGCGACTTCACCGTCAAGGGCTGGCTGCGCTGGCTGGGATGGGCCTCCACGATCGCTATGGCGATGTGCATGGTCGGAATGCTCATGAGCTGGTTCATGTGACAGCCAATTGATCACCCGCCGCAGTTCGTATGGCGGTGGAAACCAGGCCGGAAGCTATCTTCGACACTCTATCAAGGTCTCGACGCCCTAGACTATCGCGCTGCCGAAACCGCAGGCTCGGGGCCGAGCCGTCCCACAACAGCTTCAACCGGCATTGGTTGCGGGTTGTCGCCGATTGCTGGACGTTACCTCGAAACGCGCGGGTGCTCTTCAGATCGGGGCGGTCGAGGCGCCGAAGGCTCAGATGACCGATGCCGACGTCGGGATTGCGGCAGACCACACGGACGAGAAACTGGGCTCGAACTCGGTTAACCAGCCGCGACCGCGGCGAGGAGCGTCCGGCGGGCTTGGCGAGGACGCCGAACGCGGCGGAAGACCAGCGGGTCGGCGCAGTATTGAGGTCGCACACGTTCAGTTCCTTCTTGAGAAACATAATTCCAGCACCGAGGAACCCGATCCCGGACCCGCGCGGCAGGACGATGCCCAAATTAATTGGCAGCCTGTTCGATCGAAATCATGGAATGTTCCTGAGAAGACAGCCCTGCGAACTCGCTCACGCCGGGTTCTCGAGGTCGAATTGCTTCGACGGCTCGTCGTAGCCGAACAACTCCGCGTAGCGCCCCAGGAGATGATCGCGCGCATCGTGTCGGCACGTTCTTCGGACATGTGGTCTTCGAGGTGGCGTGAATTGTGCCATGCATCGCCAACTCCCAAGCTGGCTCGGTCATTCACTCACTTGCCAGGGAGGCGTGCATTTTCTGGCGCGGTACCCAGTTCCGACCGTATCAGGCGCCTTGGTCTCATCCATTCGCCGCGCGCTCTTTCGGACAGTACCAATCCATGGCCAGGTCGATCGGGCGCATAGACGTAGCCGTCCCGGATTTCGATGGGCTGTTCCACCAGATGATCGAAGTTCTGAAACGAATATTCCAGCCATTCGACTTCCGGCAGCGCGACCGCCATGTGCACGCCGATCTCCAGAAAGGTGTTGCCGATGCTGACCGGGATGCCGAGCTCGGCGGCCAGCCAACCAATGTGCATAACATCGGTGACTTGACCGTGGACATTCAGGATGTCGGCTGCGTGGGCTTCCAGAAGAAGCCGTTTGCCTTGAAGATCCAGATACTCGCCGCTGTTGATCTGAGTCCATGTCATTGCCTGCCTGAGCATTCTCAATCCTTCGTGGTCGTGACGCAGGATTGGATCCTCGACCCAGAGAAGATCGTGGCCGGCATCGCGGATCGCCACCAATTTCATTAGCGCTTCCTTCGAGGTCCACGCCTCGTTCGGGTCGATCATGATTTCCGAGCCTGCCGGCACGCAGGTTTTCAACAGCTCCAGGCGCCGCAGATCGCGATCGAAATCCGGGTGGCCGACCTTGATCTTGAAAGCGGAATAGCCAAGCGACGCCGCGTGGGAAAACAAGGAGACGAAAGCATCGTCGTCGAGGTGAAAATCGAGGCCACTGGCGTAGGCTTTCACACGGTTGCGACGACTGCCGAGCAGCACGTGAAGGGGTAGGCCAGCTTCCTTTGCCGCAAGATCCCAAAGCGCCACCTGGATCGCTTCATGAAAAGGCAGGGAGTACGCCCGCTGATTGCCACCGCGCGGGCGGTTCACACGATGAACCAGCGCGATCGCCTTATGTCCTTTCAGCCCCGGCCAAACCTCGTTTTCGAAAACGGTCTCAATCTCAGTCTGGTCGGGCAGGGGATTGAAGAGCGTCTGGATGAAGCCCAGTCCCACTTCACCACTTTTCGAAACGAGTTCCAGCGCAGCGACGTTTACATCGTCGGCTCGAACCTGACTGTCCCCGATTACCCGGTCGCGGGCGAACTGAAATCGGGTTATACGAAAATGCGAAAGGCTCATCACAGGGGCTTTCTGATCGTTTATGACAACGCACTGATCTATCAGCTAAGATGTCTCAGTACCGAATCAATGGAGGTGCCGCAAGTGGCGGGCAAAGCAAAAGCCATCTCTCATACCCTGGTGGCGGCCACCCGTATGAGCGATGTTGCCTACGAACGAATTCTGGAACGCTTGTTCGACAGGCGCGTTCCGGTCGGGGCATTCGTTTCGCAGAGCGAACTGTCCGCGATCGTTGACGTGCCCGTCGCTCCGCTTCGTGACGCTCTGCGCAAGCTCGAGGCGGAAGGAATTCTCACCATCCATCCACGCTCCGGAATCCAGTTCATAAAACCTGGCATGGAGCTCACGCGCGCCACCTACCAATTCCGCGCCATCATAGAGCGATCGGCAATTCGGGTCTTTGCCGAGCAGGGCGATGAAGCCGTCATGAATGCCTTGGAAATGCGGCACTCCCGGCTGGTCCGGCGCATCGAACGGGAGGGTGTGGGAAAGGAGCAACTGGAGGAGATGGATGCGCTGGAGGGAGAGCTGCATGGCGCAATCATCGGCGCGCTGCGCAATCCCTTGATCGATAGCACCTATCGGCGCATGCACAATTATCTACGTCTGTTGCGGCTGGACAGCAAACTCACCTCGCCAATCATGATCCGGACACTGAAGGAACACCTCGACATCCTTGAGGCTTGCAGCACCAGGAATGCCGACGCTGCCGAAGCAAAGCTGCAGTCCCATTTCCAGGCGGCCATGCAGCGGAACCTTGGTCTGGTCTGACACGTCGTTGCTTGCCTCTCCGGCGCGGTTGCACGGCTTGGGAAATGATGTTACCCAACACTCCAACTGATCGATCAGTCTGCTGATCTGATATCTTGGAGGTTCGCATGCGGTTGAACAAAAGGCAGTTTCTCGTGGGTTCGGCGGCCCTCGCGATGGCAGGGCGCATTGGTGGTGCCCGTGCCGCGAGTGCCATCAGTTACTGGCACCACTTCACCAGTCAGTCGGAAATGGCCAGCTTACTCAAGATCATCGGATTGTTTCAGGCGGCCAATGCAGATGTGGCGGTGACCCAGGAAAACATCCCGAACTCGGAATATATGGCCAAGGTTTCATCGGCCGTGCTGGCCGGCGGGCGTCCCGATACCGCCATGGTGATCGCCGAGCGCTTCGCCGATCTTACCGCGATGGAGGGATTGATCGATCTTACCGAGCGCGTGAATGGGTGGGAGGGCAAGGCGAACTTTCCCGACAACCGCTGGACCGGGCTTTCAAGCAATGGCGTCATTTATGCGGTTCCCGCCTTCGCCTTCGTTGACTGGATGTACTACCGCGCAGACTATTTCGAGGAAGCTGGACTGGCGGGGCCACCCCGAAATTTCGACGAATTCCTTCAGGCATCCCGCAAACTGACCAATCCTTCGAAGGGCAGGTATGCCTTCGGCATGCGCGCCGGCGCCGGCGGTTTCAAATATGTCATCGATGTCATGGAGGCGTTCGGCTCGCCGATCGTCAAGGATGGGCAGCCGGCCATCGAGAGGGCCGCGGCGATTGAGGCGATAACGTTCTATTCCGATCTCTTCCTGAAGGAAAAGGTCGTGCCGCCGAGCGCGCCCCACGACAGCTACCGTCAGATCATGGAAGCCTTCCGCACCGGGCAGACTGCGATGGTGTGGCATCATACCGGTTCGCTGAACGAAATCTCGAGTGCGATGAAGCAGGGCGAACAATTCTCGACCGCGCCGATGCCGGCCGGTCCGAAGGCGCATGTCGCTCGCGTCGCGTACGCCGGCAACGGCGTCATGAAGGAAGACAATATCGAGGCTGCCTGGCGGTGGGTGAGCTTCTGGGGCCAAACGGACGCTGCCCTGGCCCTGCTCGAGGGGACCGGCTATTTTCCGGCCTCCGCCGCTGCGCTGCAGGATCAGCGGATCACCGGCAATCCGATCTATAATGCGGCGACGGAAACGCTCAAGTTCGGACGCCTGCCGAACAATTTCGTCGGCGCCGCGGGCTGGTCCGAAAATGTCGTCAATCCCGCTTTCCAGTCGGTGCTGACGGGTCAGTCGACGCCGGAACAGGCAGTAGACCGCATGATCCAGGGCCTGGAGGCGGCGCTCCGCTGATCCCCGGACGTGCAGCCGTGCTCAGAACGCAACGGGACGGTGCTTTCGCATCGCAGATTCATGATAATAAGCTCGAGCAGATATCTGCCTATGCGGGCTCTCGGCGAACTATCCGAGACCCGATACTGGATGTATTTGCTGCTCCTTCCCAGCCTCGCCCTTATCCTTCTCGTGATCGCCTATCCGACGCTTTACGGCATGGCAATCAGCTTTCGCGAGATGCGTCTGACGCGTCCCGGGTTGGATGGCTGGGTCGGCTTCAAACATTATCTAGCGATGTGGTCAGACCCGGTATTCTGGATCGCATTGAAGAACACCGTCGTGTGGGTTGCTGCCGCGGTCGTGCTGGAACTATCGCTTGGTCTGCTCGCCGCGACAGCTCTCAACAGGGATTTGCCGGGCACGAAAATCTTCGCCGTGCTCATCCTGCTTCCCTACTTCCTGCCCAATGTCGTAGCGGGCCATATGTGGGCCTTGCTGCTCGATCCGCGGCTCGGAGTCATCAACGATCTTCTTGTCCGGCTAGGCGTCCTGCAGGCCTACAAGGCATGGTTTGCTGATCCCAATACTGCGCTTGCGGCGACCATTCTCGTCGAGGCCTGGCATGGGTTTCCATTCTTCGCGCTGCTGCTGCTCGCGGGCCTGAAGGGTATTCCCGAGGATCTCTACAGGGCAGCGGCGGTCGACGGCGCAGGCCTGGCGGCGCAGCTCAGGCTGATCACCTTGCCCATGCTCAAGACCGTCATCGCGGCGGCAGTGATCCTGCGCGTCATCGGTCTGGTCAATTCGCCCGATCTGCTCCTCATTCTCACCGGTGGCGGACCGGGAGATGCCACGCAAGTGCTGTCGTTGTACGCCTTTCAGACTGCCTACAAGGAGTTCAATTTCGGCTACGCATCCGCCCTGTCGGTGGTGATGTTCGTGACCCTGATGATCTTCGCGGCCGGGTATATCCGCATCTCCAGGATTACCAAAGGACAGGGCGATGATTGAAAGCAAGCGTCACCGGCGGATGATCGCGAACATCGCCACCTACATCGTGCTCGCAAGCCTGACGGTGTTCTGCATCGGTCCGATGATCTGGATGTTCCTGACATCCCTCAAATATGAGGCCGACATTGTCACCCAGACGATGCAGTACCTCCCGAGCCGCGTTACCTTCGACAATTATGTCGCCATCTGGACGCAGTCGGGTTTCCCACGGCTTATAGGCAACAGCCTCGTCGTTACCTTGCTGACGGTGACGATCTGCGTCGTCACGGGCACGCTTGCCGCCTATGCATTTTCTCGCTTCGCGTTTCGAGGCCGAGATCAGCTCATGCTCGGCTATCTTGTCGTTCGCATGTTTCCCGCAGTCATGATGATCATTCCCCTTTATGTTGTTATGCGCGGTGTGGGGCTCGTCGACAGCCGTTTCGGCCTAGCGCTTGCCTATACGAGTTTCCTGCTGCCGCTGTTCGTGTGGATGCTCAAGGGGTTCTTCGATTCGGCACCTAAGGAACTCGAGAGCGCGGCTCGCATCGACGGCTCGACAAGGCTTGGCGCCATGGTCCGTATTGTCATGCCCCTTGCGCGGAACGGCCTGGTCGCAAGTTCGGTGTTCATTGCCATCGCGGCCTGGAATGAGTTCCTGTTCGCCCTGATGCTCACGACGGGGCAGGGGTCTCGCACCTGGCCCGTGGGCCTGCAACTGATGGTCGGAGAGTTCCAGCTTCCTTGGGGCGTTCTGGCGGCAGGCGGCATTCTCAGCATCATCCCTGTCATCGTTCTCTTCGCGATTGTCCAGCGAACCATGGTCCAGGGGCTGACTGCAGGCGCCATCAAAGGTTAGGAGTTTCGCATGGCGACACTTTCCATCAGGGACGTGCGCAAGTCCTATGGCTCCGTACAGGTTCTTCACGGGGTCGACATCGAGCTCGAGGACGGAGGCTTTCTGGTTCTGCTCGGGCCGTCCGGATGCGGCAAGTCGACCTTGCTCAACATGATTGCCGGCCTCGACGACACGTCCAGCGGTGACATCCTGATCGGTGGACGCTCGGTCCTCGACCTTGCGCCCAAGGACCGCAATATCGCGATGGTGTTCCAATCCTACGCGCTTTATCCCACCATGTCGGTCGCGAGGAATATCGGCTTCGGATTGGAAATGCGTGGCGTGGGCGCCGACCAGCGCACGCGTGCCGTGGAAGATGCCGCGCGAATGTTGCAAATCTCCCATCTGCTCGATCGACGCCCCGCCAACCTTTCGGGCGGACAGCGGCAGCGCGTTGCGATGGGCCGCGCGATCGTGCGCGACCCGGAGCTGTTCCTCTTCGACGAGCCATTGTCCAATCTCGATGCCAAGCTTCGCGTGGAAATGCGCACGGAGATCAAGCGCCTGCACGAGCGTCTCGGCACGAGCATCGTCTATGTCACGCATGATCAGATCGAGGCGATGACGCTGGGCACCAAGGTGGCCGTCATGAAAAGCGGCTACATCCAGCAATTGGGCGATCCGCGCACCATCTATGAACGGCCCGCCAATATGTTCGTGGCAAGTTTCATCGGATCTCCGGCAATGAACTTCCTTGCCGGACGACTGGTCCCGGATTCGGAGGGTGTCCGGTTTCAAGCGAGCGGTGTATCGATCGTGTTGCCGACGCGGAACCGGCAGGTGGGCTCTGAGCGACCGGTGATGTTGGGCATACGGCCTGAAGAGCTGAGAACCGTTGCGGAGAATCGAGCTTCGATCATTGGGGAGATCGACGTGGTAGAGCCCACCGGGCCTGAAACCATGGTGACTGTGCAGGTCGGCGAGAACGCGATCATCGCGCGCCTGCCGCCGAGGTTTGCCGGCCGGCGCAAAGAGCCAATATTTCTTGCCGTCGATCCGGCGAGCGTCAACCTGTTCGATCCGGATAGCGAGCAGCGCATCGACATTTAGGACGTGGATACCAGCGGCTGGACGCAGTGGCGCAGGGATCCGCGATGTCGCCTCGAACTCATCCGGAGCGAATGCGGACCGCTTGCGGTCAAGCTGCGCTGGGTGAGCGGTATCTCGGCAGGGTAGTCAGCGGGCCTTGGCGATCAGTTCTGTCAGGCAATCAGCAGCCTCCGTCCCTGGCACGCCAAGATCTCTGACACTGTCCATGTGGTTGCGGTTCGGGAGCACATGCGACGTTACCAACGATCCCTGCCGCACCAAGCTTGCTTTGAATCGATCGGCTTGCTGATGGAAGGGTGGCGTCTCATTGGCTCCGACCAGAACCGCCGCCCTGGTTTGAGGATCATGCCGACAGGCGAGCGGCGTAAACATGGCGACTTCCTCGTCGGTTATTCCAATCTCGTCGGCGAGAAAGGAATCCTGGAGCGGTTTCAAATCGTAGAGCCCGCTCAGCAGAAGGGCTGCCCTCACATTCGAGGGGGTATGCTCGCCGTCGAACAGAAACGTTGCAAGATGTGCTCCAGCCGAATGACCACTGACAGTCAGGGCCGCCGGGTTTCCGCCATGATCGGCGATGTTGGCCAGGATCCACTGCTTGGCGCGGCGCACCTGGTCGACGATCGTCGCCATTCGGACCTTGGGCATCAGAGCATAATCAAGGATGACGGCAATGGCCCCGGCCTGGGTAATCGTCGTCGCGACATATGAATAGTCGCGCTTGGAGAACATTCTCCAGTAGCCGCCATGGACAAAGATGTGCACCGGCAGCGCCGTTCTTTTCCCCGGGGGAAAGAACAGATCCATGGTTTCGGTCGGATCCGGTCCGCAGGCCACGTCCGCGGTCATCGCAATGGTGGCGCGGGCGGCCTCGCTGCGGCCAACGAAGTCCTGCACGATTTCGTCAAAATCCGCGACGTGGTCGCGGATGCGAAAGGGATCGTCTTGCATGCTTTCTCCGCTCACATGCTGATGGCGAGGTATTTCGCCTCCATGAACTCGGCAATGCCGTGATGCTGCCCTCCCTCGCGGCCGAGCCCACTCTGCTTAACGCCGCCGAAGGGGGCCGCCGGATCGGACATCAGCCCCCGGTTGACAGCGATCATCCCGGCCTCGATCCGGGAGGCCACCCGCATGCCGCGCGCCAGATCGCGCGTGTAGATGTAGGCAGCAAGCCCATATTCGGTGTCATTGGCGCGTGTGATGACCTCAGCCTCGGTGTCGAAGCTCGAGATCGGCGCCACGGGCCCGAATATCTCCTCATGCGCCATCTTTGCGTCGCCTGGCACGTCGCGAAGCACTGTAGGAGGGTAGAAGAAACCAGTTCCGGACAGGACTGAGCCGCCGCACATGACCCGCGCGCCGCGTGCGACCGCGTCGATGACAAGGCGATCTATCTTCTCGACCGCCTTTTTCGTGATCATGGGTCCGCATTCCGTGTCCGGGTCGGTGCCAGGGCCGACCTTGAGCGACGACATCCGCTTCTTGAGGCCGTCCGAGAAGGCTTCGTAAATGCCAGATTGCACGTAGAGGCGGTTGGCGGCCGTACAGGCCTCACCGGCGTTACGCATCTTGGCTACCATTGCGCCATCGAGCGCCGCTTCGAGATCAGCGTCGTCGAACACAATGAACGGTGCGTTGCCGCCGAGTTCCATCGAACACGAAACCACATGCCTGGCAGCCTCTGCCAGCAGAGCGCGACCCACACCCGTCGAACCGGTGAAGGAGAGCTTGCGCACTCGCGGGTCGGCCAGCATGGCGGCTGTCAAAGGGCCGGGACTGGAGGTCGTCAGGACGTTGACCACCCCCGGTGGCACGCCTGCGTCCTGATAGAGCGCGGCCAGCGCGTAGGCGGTAAGCGGGGTCTCGCTGGCTGGCTTCAAGATCACCGTGCATCCAGCGGCAAGTGCTGGCGCGATCTTGCGGGTCGCCATCGCGGCAGGAAAATTCCAAGGCGTGATCAGGACGCAGATACCGATCGGTTCGTAGTCGACCACGATGCGATTGGTGCCGGAAGGCGCAATACCGAATTCGCCAGTAATGCGAACGGCCTCCTCGGCATTCCAACGGAAAAATTCCGCGGCATAAGCGATCTCGCCGCGGGCATCCCGCAGAGCCTTGCCGTTTTCCAATGCGATGAGAGTCGCGAGCGCCTCTGATCGTTCCGTCATCAGTTCAAAGCAGCGTCTGAGGATCTCGGAACGCTTTCGCGGCGACGTTGTCCGCCAGCCATGGGCTGCCTTGGCAGCGGCGTCAACGGCAGCGGCCGCGTCGTTCACGGTCGCATCGGGCACAGCGGCGATGACAGCCTCGGTCGAAGGATCGACGACCGGAATCACCCTGCCATCCGCGGACTGGCGCCATTGGCCGCCAATATACAGCCCGTGCGAGATTGTGTGGAAGTCGCTGATTCCCTGATCATCCGACAGAACCTGTGAAAACGTGTTCATCTCGATATTCCCGATTGTTACATGATGCTGGCGAGGTCGCCATCAAAGGCGGCCTGGACCAGGCGTCGCATGGACCCCAAGTCGAATGGACGCGGATTGTTCTTGATGAGGCGCTCGATACCAATCGCTTGTTCGGCCGTCCAATCGAGCTTATCGGCGGGCAGCCCCAGTTCGGCCAACGAGGGGGTGATCCCGATTGCCCCAAACAGCCGACTGACCTCGCCAATGGTCGCGTCGGCCAACTCTTCGGGCGTACAGCCCTTTGCATCGAGGCAGAGCGCGTCGGCGATCTCGGCCATCTCGGTCGCTGCGGCTGTTTTGTTGTACTTCATGACGTATGGCAGCATGGTGGCGACACCCAGTCCGTGAGGGGTGTGGGTTATCGCGCCAACCGGGTATTGCACGGCGTGCGCTGCCGCTGTGCCGGCCGTTCCGAACGCACAGCCGGCGGCCAGTGCACCCATCATCACGTCGGCCCGGGCGTCCTCGTCAGAGGGCTGGCGGTATGCCGTTTCAAGGCTTCGGCCAAGCAGCTTGATCGCCAGCAGGGCGAAATGATCGGTCAAAGCGGTTTTGCCGATAAAGACATGTTTCTGCGGAAGGCCGGGATCGGTCCCCCGCCTGACGGCGGTGAAGGCCTCGATTGCATGCGTCAGCGCATCGGCGCCTGCGATCGCCGTCAATGCCGGCGGGCATGTCATCGTCAGTTCAGGGTCGCAGATGGCCGCGGCCGCGATCAGATATGGGCTGGAGATGCCGACCTTCAGGGTGCGATCCGGATCGGAGATTACGGCGACCGGGGTCACTTCAGAGCCCGTGCCGGCTGTCGTCGGCACCGCGATCAGCGGCAGCGTCGGGCCGGGCACCTTGAACTCGCCGTAGTAATCCTGGAGCTGACCGCCGTGAGTGATGAGCAACGCGGCGCATTTGGCCATATCGAGACAACTGCCGCCGCCAATGCCGATCACCATGTCGGGCGCGAACCTCCGTGCTTCCTCGACGCAGACGGCAACGGTGTCCCGGGGAACGTCGGGTAGCACGCGGTCATGCACCAGTACGTCTATCGAGCTGGCTCGCAGCGCCGCGACGATCTCTCCAAACGGGCCCGTTGCGGCAAAACGTTCATCGGTGCAGACGAGCACGCGACGCCCGAGCCTGGCCGCGACAACCGGAATGACGTGGCGTTGGCCCTTCCCGAAGAGGATTTCGCGCGGCAGCCTTATGGCAGCGAAAAGGCTCATTATCTGCATCCTGTGATGATGTCTGGATTGGAATGCGAAAGGCCGTTCAACTCGGCCCAAAGGCTGGGTTTGACGTCAAACCCCACTTGCAGCACGCTTGCGTTCCGACGCGTTGAACCATCGCCCGGAGCGCTGACGGTCCGTTCAGGCTCGGACGGTGAGGAAGCCCGGCCCGCGGAGTCGGCCCGCTGCTCCAGCAGGGCCACCGCAAGTACGATTGCTTTGTCTTGAAACAGCCTCAAATTATATCCTCTATAAAATCGTATAGGATATAGGATTGCATTGGCCGAAGCATCGTGTTAGCAACTCAATGTGTCAAGGGGCAAAAAATGCAGGCCATGAACTTACCCAGTCTAGATGAACCGAACCTCGCCGGCGGGCGTATCCAGCGCTCCAGCAGCCTGGTTGAGGACGTCTACGAAGCGATTTTTGCGCAACTCATGTCGCTGAAGATTGCGCCGGGCTCGCGCATCACGGTCGACAGTCTGGTCAAGGAATTCAACGTCTCCCACACGCCGATCCGCGAGGCGCTCGGCCGGCTCGAAGGCGAAGGCCTGGTGCTGAAGACGCATCTGATCGGTTACCGCGCTGCGCCGCAGATCACGAAACGACGGTTTGACGAGCTCTACGAGCTTCGCCTGCTGCTCGAGCCTCATGGCGCGGCCAAGGCAGCCGCGCTCATGGACGAGGTAAAGCTCGCACAGCTTCAGGAATCGGCGGGCGTCATGGCGCGCCGTGAAGGCAAGGACGAGCGTCTGAGGTATTCCAACTTCGCCCGCCAGGATGCCATTTTCCATGACAAGGTCATGGAATTCGCCAACAACGAACTCGTGCGCGAGACGCTGGCGCACCAGCATACCCACTTCCACATATTTCGCCTGATGTTCCATTCGCGCGTCACCGAGGAGGCGCTCGACGAGCATGAGGCCATTCTGGCCGCTTTCGCTGCGGCCGATCCTGCCGCTGCCGAGCAGGCGATGCGTCGCCATATCGAGCATTCCCGCGACCGTTTGTTGCTGGCGTTCGACTGAGACTGTCCCGATGTCTTTGATCACAGGCCAGTGCCAAGGATACTTCCCCGATTCACCCTTCTAGAAAGTCAAACCCACCGGGCGAGTACAGGTCTCGCCCGGCCGTTGTCACAGGAAAGGTACGACCATGCCAGGCAAAAAGATCCTAATGCTGACCGGTGAATTCACCGAGGAATACGAAATCTTCGTCTACCAGCAGGCGATGGAAGCGGTGGGCCACACGGTTCACGTTGTGTGCCCAGACAAAAGCGCCGGAGACCTGATCAAAACATCGCTGCACGATTTCGAGGGCGATCAGACCTACACCGAAAAGCTCGGCCACTATGCGCTGATCAACAAGACCTTTTCCGACGCTGAGAAGCAGCTGGAGCAATACCACGCTGTGTACTGCGCCGGCGGTCGTGGGCCCGAATACATCCGCACCGACAAGCGCGTGCAGGCGATGGTGCGCCACTTCCACGAAACCAAAAAGCCGATTTTCACGATCTGCCACGGCGTGCAGATCCTGATTGCGGTAGACGGCGTCGTGCGTGGCAAGAAGGTCGGCGCACTGGCGGCATGCGAGCCCGAAGTGACGCTTGCGGGCGGCACCTATATCGACCTGTCTCCAACGGAGGCATATGTCGACGGCACGATGGTTTCAGCCAAGGGCTGGACGGCGCTTGCAGCGTTTATCCGCGAGTGCCTGAACGTGCTTGGGACAGAAATCCGCCACGCGTAGACCTTCTTCCGACGCGTCTCAAAGGGGTGCGTCGGTTCCCTTTCTGGAAGGGCATTGTCACCGCAATTCGGCTTCGGATCATAAACGCCCGCATCGCGCTGTTTGCCCCCCAGGTTCAAAGCTCTTTCGTTATGCATTGATGCTCGTTTCATCAAATCCCGTAAGCGAACGCATCAGTGTTTCCCTTGCTGAAGCCAGATGCGCTCGGCAGGCTACCTCAATCCGAGTGGCGTTGCGGCTCTCAAGCGCATCGATATAGGCAATGTGTTCGTGGATTGCGGCAAGGTTGCGCTGCTTTTCGTCCTGCTTGTTCCACTGATAGTGGTAGTGAAAAATGAACGTGATGATGTCGTAGAAGTCATCGATGAAGCGGTTCGGTGATGCCTCGTTTATAAGCCGGTGGAACCGGTTATCCAGGCCGGAGAAGTCGTGAAAGCGGCTCTCAATTCGCTCCAGCAGGTCGGCATGCGCCATCTTGAGCGCGGCGAGTTTCGACCATAGCGGAGAGCTGTTCGGCTGCAGTGAAAACAGTTGTGCCGAACGCAGTTCAAACATCACCCGGATCTCGAAGAGCTCAAGTGCAAAGTCTTCAGTGAAACCCTTGAAAAGCCAGCCTGTATTCGGCCTTTTCTCGATCAGTCCAAACCGGCTGAAGCGGATCAGGAATTCGCGAATTCCATTGGTCGCAACACCGAATTGCCGTGCAAGCTCAAGCTCATTGATGCTGGTTCCGGGCCTGGTGTCACCCCGCAGCATCCACTCCATGAACTGCTGTTCGACATGTTTGGCGCGAGGCGTAGTTTCGGCGTCCGGATAGTAGTCGTTGTCGTCGACCGCGCGGCCGTCGCTCTGAGGCCGTGGCGTTCGGTGACAAGTTCGCGGTTAACAAGTTCTCGCAAAACCTTTCGGACGGTTGTGCGGCTGACGCACATTCGCCGTCTAAGCTCATTTTCGGAAGGAAGTTCGCCGGCCAATTGTCCGTCGCGCAGCATATTTGCAGCTCGATTGAAGGGCCTTCTTGTAGACGGTGTCCGTTCTCATCGGATTTTCCTTTGGAACAATACCTTGTCCTTTTTAGCATGAACTTTATCCATAAAAAACAACTTGACCCGACCCTGCTGGTTGTTTTTTATCGATAAGAAGAGGCACGAATTGAGTTTTTGACGACGCGGCTCGCACAAGCTGCGGCGGGGAGGGGAAATTTGCCTGAAACGGGAAACACCGGCACGACTGTCGGCGAGGCCGCGTTGCCGGCATCCAGGAAGTCAGAAGCCGTCCCCGGCCTTGCGCTTGGCCTGATGCTGCTGAGCGCTGGTCCGGTCGTCATCCTGGTGCTGCTGGTCGCCGTCCTCAGCTTTCTGTCACCCTATTTCCTGACAGGACGCAATCTCAGCAACATCCTCGCCCAGACGGCCGTCATCTCGGTTGTGGCGATGGGCCAGCATCTGGTCATCCTGACACGCGGCATCGATCTCTCCGTCGGCTCGAACCTTGCGCTGGCTTCCGTCGTTGGCGCGCTGAGCTTTCATGCTGGCGCCCCCGCCATCGTTGTGATCGCGGTGATGGTTGGCTGCGGTGCCGCGGTCGGCGCGATCAACGGGCTCTTCTATGTCTTCGGCCGACTGCCGCATCCTTTCATCATCACGCTGGCAACATTGAGCATCGCCAAGGGGTTGCGCTGCAACTGGCCGATGGCCGCGCCATCCCTGGCATGCCGGATTCGATCGATGCGCTTGGCCGCGACGCGGTCTGGGGTCTGCCTGGATCGGTTTTCGTTGTTGCCGGCGTTGCCGCGGTGCTTTTCGTCATGGCTAAAACCATGGTCTGGGGGCGCTGGATTTATGCGGTTGGCGGCCGGCCCGACGCTGCGTTGCGCATGGGTATTCCCGTGTCCTGGGTCCTGGTTTCCGTCTATGTCATCTCAGGGCTGTGCGCCGGCATCGGTTCAGTCATCCTTGCCGGCCGCACCGACGCCGGTTCGCCGCTCTTCGGCAATCTGCTGGAACTGGATACGATCGCGGCGGTGATCATTGGCGGCGCCAGCTTTCTTGGTGGTCGCGGCCACCTCGGCCATGCCTTGATCGGCGCCATCATGATCGGCGTTATCCGCAACGCGCTCAACCTGCTCAACGTCAACGTCTTTTTCCAGCTCATCGTCATCGGCGTGGTCATCGTCATAGCGGTCGAGTCCGACGTGCTGCGCAATTACCTCGAAGGGCGTGTGCGTGTCATGCAAGCCGGGAGGCAGTCATGAGCGCTGCTGCGGCCAACGTCGATCATGCGGTCACCGCGGACAATCCCGTGCTGGCGGTACGCGGTGCGACCAAGCGTTTCGGTTCGGTTCTGGCTCTGGACGATGTCAGCATCGAGGTGCGGCGAGGCGAGATCGTCGGCCTGCTCGGCGACAATGGCGCGGGTAAATCGACGCTAACCAAATGCATCAGCGGGGTGCACCAACTCGATGCCGGCGCGATCTTTTTGGATGGTGCGCCAACGCAGATACGCTCCCCTGCGGATGCGCGCTTCGCCGGCATCGAGACCGTCTATCAGGACCTGGCGCTGTTCGACAATCTGACACCGGGACAGAACTTCTTTGCCGGCCGCGAGCTGGCTGGCCCGCAATGGCTTCCGCGCGGCCTGCGATTTCTGCAGCAGCGCCGAATGGACGCCGAGACCCGCGCTCTGTTGGTGAATCTCAAGGTCACGTTGCCGCGGCTGGATGCCGTCGTCGCCATGATGTCGGGTGGACAAAGACAAGCCATTGCCGTGGCCCGCTCGACCGTATTCGCCCGCAAGGTTGTCATTCTGGATGAGCCGACCGCCGCACTCGGCCTGCGTGAATCACGGCAGGTGCTCAATCTGGTTGCTGCGCTCCGCGACCAGGGCAATGCCGTCATCCTGATCACTCACAACATGGAACACGTCGTCGAACTCGCCGATCGCGCGGTGGTGCTTCGCCAGGGCCGCAGGGGATTGATGACGACGTCCTGGTCGCGGCCAGGGCCATGGCCCGGCAGCAGGGTCGTAGCCTCGGCGAGGTCATTAGCGATCTCGCCCGGCGCTCGCTGCGCCGGCCTCAAGCTGGCGGCGAGCGCAACGGGATTCCTCTTCTGTCGCCTCGGCCGCATGCACCTCCTGTCACGCTTGAGACGGTCAACGCCTTGCGAAACGAACTGCCTTGACCTTCCTGCTCGGTGTCAATGTGCTGATCGCACTGATCGATCCTGGTCACGTCGCCTATGGCGACGCGCATGGCTGGTTCGAAGAGACGGGCAACGCGGCATGGGCTACTTGTCCGATCACCGAAAACGGCGTCCTGCGCATCGTCGGGAACCAAAGATATCCTAATTCTCCCGGCTCGCCCGCCATCGTTGCGCAAATCGTTACCAAGTTGCGGGCTCTGCACGGGCACAGCTTCTGGCCCGACGATGTGAGCCTGGTTGGCTCCGGCGACATCGATGCAGCGAAAATCCTGACTTCGGCACAGGTCACGGATACGTACCTTCTCGCGCTCGCCAAGGCGCGAGGCGGCCAACTTGCCAGCTTTGACCGCAAGCTGTCAGCGGCGCCCGTGAAGGGCGGGAAGTCTGCACTGCACCTAATTCCCACAAGGTAGACCGCCGGGCTCTTCGGTGCAGTCTGCCTTTCGATCTTCTTGGCTTTGAATTGAGGCTTGCGCAACTTGTCGCGCTCAGCGCACTCCAGTGGATCGCGAGCGGCTATCTGGCCATAGTTTGCGGGGCATTCATCTTCTCCCTTGAGCGTCCGCGCTTGGACAGTTCGGCCTTGCCGCAATTGCCCTTTCAGCTGAATCGACTAGCGCGAAACGTTGCAAGCATGGGATGCGGATTGCCTGAGGCGATTTCTTTGGCAAGCAATTCGCCGACGATCAATCCAAGCGTGGCGCCGCTGTGGCTAAAGGCGACGTGAAGCCCGGCGACGGTCTCGACGGAGCCAAGCACTGGCTCGCCGTCGCCCGGGATGGGCTTCGGGCCAACTGCATAGGTAGCGAGTTGGAGCCGCCGATTGCCCTCGAGCACCGCACTAGCCTCGTCGAGCAGTCCTTTGACGGTCTTGTCGTGCACGGTGTAAGTTCCATCAGAGTTGACCACGACTTCTTCCTCCGACCACGCCGAATCCAAAACAAGTTCGCCATCCGGCGTCGGGCGCACCGCCACGCGCGGCGTATTCAGCACGGCACGGAGCTCGGTCTTGATCGGCTTGGTTTTCAAGAGGAGTGAAATCGGCGTGGCGTCGGGGACACGAACTCCGATCTCCGCAAGCATGGCAGGCGTCGCTGGCCCAACGGCAAGGACCACTGCATCCGCCTTTAACGGCACACCGTCGGCAGTGACGACGCCACGCGCGCGACCACCTGTGGCATCTATCCGCACGCGTCCGGCGTTCTGGACGAGCTTGCCGCCGCGGGAGCGGAACTCATTGAGCAGCAGATCGATCAGGCAGGGCAGGTCAACCCATCCTTCGCCAGGATTGAAGATGGCACCCTGCGGGGTGATTGCGCTGGCGTTGACACCGGGCGTCACTGCGCCGACTTCGGCAGGGCCGAGCAGAAGCGCGTCATAACCAATATCCTGCTCCAGCTGGCAGATGGAGGCGATCTGGTTCGTCCCATCATCCGCATCCCAGGTGAGGCCGCCGTCAAAGCGAAGCCACGACGCCGTTTCCGGCCTTGTGGCCGCCAGGGTCCGATAACGGTCGATGCCCGCAAGCCTCAAGCGGTGGTAAGCAGTGTCAGCACGTCGCGCTGAGTTCAGCCAGGAAAGTGAACGGCCGGATGCACCGTTGGCCGGCGCGCCGTCGTTGACAATGGTTACATCAAAGCCAAGACGAGCGAGGTGCAGCGCGGAAGAGATGCCGAAGATGCCAGCGCCGATGACGACGACTTGGCGCGGTTTTGGGGATGCAGTCATAGAAAAATCCTTCTACGCAGAAGCCGGGCTGGGAGTTGTTGGATGGCTGCAGAGCGCGGCGGAACTAGTAGTCCGTGAGCTTCTTCATGTAGCGCCGGCCCTCGAGCATCGGCTGGCCGCGCAGACCAGCCAGCGTATAGGCAAAACGCCATAGAGTGTCGAAGAAGACCAAGGGCACGAGATAGGGTTTGATGTGTTCGGACATACCGCTGAGGTCGAGTTCCGCTCCATCGAGCACCAGGATGTTTTCCCGGCTGCCGTGCTTGAAAAGGAAATCGCGAGCGCGTTCCGTAAGGTGCCTCGTCTCGTCCAAACCCATCAAGACCACGAAGCAAGTATCCCGGTCCACCACCTCGAACGGGCCGTGAAAGAACTCGTTGGCGTGTATGGCTTGCGAGTCGTACCACTGCATCTCCATCAACACGCAGATGGCGTAGGAATACGCCGCACCGTAGCTTGCACCGCTGGCCAGTGTGTAGATCGCTTTGCGCGGCGCGAAACGGGGTACGAAGGCCTTAAACCGGTCGGCATAGGTCCGGTGCGCACGTTCGATCGCCGGCTGAAGATGGCTCAGGCTCATCAGCAGATCGGCGGTCAGCCCGGCATCCTCCCGAGCATCGATTAGGCCGGCGAGCAACATGTAGAGCACGCCGTAGTTGCTGCGGGCTGCATCGATCGGTTTGCCCGTCGTGTAGGAGGCCTGGTAGGCGACTGCGTGGTCGACCGCCTGCGCGAGGGGCGATATCTGGTCGAGCGTCATGCCGATTGTCGTCGCGCCTTGATCCTTTGCATGATTGGCCGCTCGCACGGTCTCCTGGGTGGTGCCTGTCTGCGAGCAAAGGACAACGAGCGCGTCAGGTCCCAACCGTCGCGGATCTCGGCAGACGAACTCATCCGCGTTGTAGATATCGCAGGCGAATGTGCCGCTGTGACGGTCGACAAAGTATTTGCCTGCCATCATGATCGAGAGCGAGCCGCCGCACGCCACGAGGAATAGATGCGAAAACTGCCTGCCCGCCGTAGCGGCCAGGGCGCGTTCAACGTCGGCGGGGAGGGCGAAAATCATTAGGTTCCTCTTCTCGTTGACAGAGCTTGGGCCGGCGCACAATTGACAATGGCGGGCCATTGTGCGAACGTTATCACACCCTTTAAACTGAAAGTCCTGCGATGGTCAAGATTGCCGCGATGGGCGACAACGTGGTCGATTGTTATCTCGCTCGCGGCGAGATGTATCCTGGCGGAAATTGCCTCAATGTCTCGGTGTATGTCAGCCGCTTCGGCGGGCAGTCGGCCTATGTTGGGGCGATCGGCAAAGACCGGGCAGGGGACTTGATCCACGCCGCACTCAAGTCCGACCGCGTGGACATCACCCGATTGCGGCGCCTTGAAGGGCCGACCGCCTACTGCCTCATAGGTCACCGCAACGCCGATCGGATTTTCCTGGACTTCGATCTCGGAGTTTCGGTGTTCACGCCGACGCAAGAAGATCTGGATTTTCTCTCGGGTTTTCAGGCCGTCCACATCGGCCAGTCCAGCGGTTTGGACCCGTGGGTTGCCGCTGTATCAAGTAAGTCACTGTTGTCTTATGATTTTTCCACCCGCCGGGAACCGGGACACCGACGCGAGATTGGGCCCTATTGCTATCTGGCTTGTGTCTCGGGTGACGGTCTCGACGACAAGGAATTGGCCGCAATCGCAGCCGAATTGCTCGCATTTGGTTCAAGGTGGGTTCTTGTGACTCGCGGTCGGGCCGGCGCGGTGCTTCACGGCGACACCGTCTCTTACCGAACCCCGGCGCGGTTGGTCGAACCCGTCGACACCCTGGGCGCGGGCGACACCTTCATCGCAAGAACGCTATTCGGCCTGCTTAAGAAAGAGGCGCCTCAGGACATTCTTAGCCAAGCCGCGGAGGCGGCGGCTGCTACCTGCCGGTACTACGGGGCGATCGGCTATGCGGCAGCAATTGATCTAGGAAAGATCACGCCGGAGGTCCTCCGCGGAGCTCGGCGCATTCAAGACGAGAGAACCGTCTAGTTGGGGAATTCAACTGAGCAATTGACGCGAGAAATGGACAATGCTAGTCAAAGTGATAACGTTCTCATTCATCTAACCAACGCCATGAAAGAGCGTTTTGATGGATGGGTCGTCGAGTGGGACCGCAGGCCGACTTCGGCCAATCGTAAGAGGAGAAGACATGCAAACGAATTCGAGCAGGCGCCAATTTGTGAAATCCGGTCTGGCGCTGACGATCGCGCTGGTGACAGGACTTGGCACGTTGGCCGCATCAACGCAGGCAAAAGCGGCCGACAACCCCTACAACCTCATCGACCCGACGGTGATCAGCGTCGGAACCATGGGCGATGCGAAACCCTATGTCTTCACCGACGCCAACGGCAACTTCACCGGTTTCGACGCTGAACTCTTCCGCGACGTAGCGCGCCGGCTCGGGTTCAAGGAGGAGCAGGTCGTTTTCACCGGTCAGGAATTCTCGGCCCTGCTGCCCTCTGTCGCCAACGGTCGCTTCGACGTCGCTGTCGCCGCCATTGGCACGACCGCGGAGCGCAAGAAGACCGTGGATTTTGGCGACGGCTATCTCGCTGGCTACCTGTCGATCATTTCGCCTGATCCGGCTCTGACGAGCAATGAGAGCACCGCCGGAAAGCGCATTGGCGTGATCCAGGGGACGTTGCAGGAAATCTATGCCGAGAAGAATCTGAAGGGCGACATCGTCAAATTCCCGGACAACAACACTGCCGTGGCGGCGCTGAACAACGGGACGATCGATGGGCATTTCACTGACTATGAGTCGGCCAAGCAGTATGTGGAGCGCTATAAGAACCTGAAGATAACAATGAACGTGCCGTCCTTCGATGCGCCAGCCGGTTTCGTGGTCAAGAAGGGCAACGACGCCTTCCGAGAAGCGCTCAACAAGGCATTGCGAGAGGCCATGGACGATGGCACCTGGAAACGGCTTCACGAGAAATGGTTCCCGGGTACCCCGATGCCGGATCAATATCTGCCAAAGAAGTAAATTCGCGCGTATTCGTTAGCGTTTCCGGCCGGGCCCGTGAGCAACGGTGCCCGGCCGAGTTATAGATGGACTTGATATGAGCTGGTTCGACAACTTCGCCCGCAGCTTTCTTGATTTCCAGGCGATGGCAGAAGTTCTGCCGAACATGGTGATGGTCGGCCTCAAGAACACCCTGATCCTGGCCCTTGCCTCGACGTTTTTCGGGACGCTGATCGGTATCGTACTCGCCGTGATGGGGATTTCCGAGAACCGGCCGCTGAAACTCCTTGCCCGAGTCTACACCGATATCTTCCGCGGGCTTCCTGCCATCGTCACAATCCTAATCATTGGCCAAGGCTTCGCGCGATTGGGCCGAGATCTGTTCGGTCCATCGCCTTATCCGCTGGGCATTCTGGCGCTCAGCCTGATCGCCGGCGCCTATATCGGGGAGATTTTCCGCGCCGGCATTCAGAGCGTCGAGCGTGGTCAGATCGACGCCACCCGCACTCTCGGCATGACCTATGGCCAAGGCATGCGCTTGGTGGTGATCCCGCAAGGCATCCGCCGCGTCCTGCCCGCACTGGTCAACCAGTTCATCGGCAACGTAAAGGACTCCAGCCTGGTCTATTTCCTTGGTCTGCTCGCCTCCGAACGCGAACTGTTCCGCGTCGGCCAGGACCAAGCCGTGCTGACCGGCAACTTGTCGCCGCTGTTGCTGGCCGGCGTGTTCTATCTCGTGATCACGGTGCCGCTAACCCACCTCGTCAATTACATCGACGCGCGCATGCGCGTCGGCAAACGTATCACCGCTGTGCAAAGTGGCCTCAAGGAAGTCGCCGAGCTTGCCGAAGCGGGCGTGCCGGGCACAGCGACGTTGCCTGCAGCAGAGCCCACACGCTTCAAGGGTGGCGGTATTGAGGTCAAGAATATCGACATGGCCTATGGCGCCGTCCAGGTCCTCCATGACGTCAGTCTGAAAGTGGAGCCGGGGACCGTCACCTGCCTCATCGGTCCATCCGGCTCGGGCAAGTCGACCTTGCTGCGTTGCCTCAACCGCCTCGTAGAGTGTCGAGCCGGTGACATTCTGCTCGATGGCGAAAGCATCTACAAACAGACCCCTGACCAACTCCGGCGGCGCGTCGGCATGGTTTTCCAGCAGTTCAATCTGTTCCCCGACCGCAGCGCGCTCGCCAACATCACCTTGGCGCTTCGCAAAGTTAAACGCATGTCGCGCGAGGAGGCTGAGGGCGCGGCCTTGGCGAGGCTGAATGAAGTCGGACTGCTGGAGCGTAAGGACCATCGGCCGGCCAATCTCTCGGGCGGGCAACAGCAGCGGGTGGCCATCGCGCGCGCCCTGGCCCTCGAACCCGAGATTATGCTGTTCGACGAAGTCACCAGCGCGCTCGATCCGGAATTGGTCAAAGGCGTCCTGAACTTGATGGCCGATCTCGGTCGGGGCGGGATGACGATGGTGGTCGTAACACACGAGATGAATTTCGCCCGCAAGGTCGCGAACCAGGTCGTATTCATGGACGAGGGGCGAATTGTCGAGGCAGGCCGACCAGAGGACCTATTTGATAACCCGCAAAGCCCGCGTCTTGGGCGCTTTTTGTCCGAGGTGCTGTGATTGCAATGGTGTGCGCAACGGCGGCTGTTCCGGTGTTCGGCCTTGCGGGGCGGGCTTAACTGCCGCTAGGTCGCCGGCACAACGCGCGCATGGGCGGTAGGTTTGCCGAGTGACTCAAAGATTACCCAAAAACGCAACTATCATAGAGGTCGCTCGCCGGGCCGGGGTGAGTTCCGCCACGGCCGGGCGTGTTCTTGGTGACTACGGCTACAGCAGCCCCGAGGTTCAGGAGAAGGTGCGGGCCGCAGCAGCTGAGCTGGGCTACCGCCCCAATCGCCTTGCCAAAGGTCTGATCACCGGTAAAACGCAGACTATCGGCGTTGTGGTTGGCGACATCGAAAGCCCATTCTACGCCAGCGTGCTGCGCGGAATAGGGGATGTCGCGCGCCGTGGCGGCTTCGGGGTTATCGTTACGAACAGTGATGAAAATGCCGAACTCGAGCAAGAGGCGGTGCAACTGCTGCTGGAAAAGCAGGTCGACGGTTTAATTGTCTCATCGACCTTCGTGGACGAGCCGGATCATCTTCGTGAAGCAGTCGCGGCTCGCTGTCCCGTCGTGCAGTTCGACCGCATGGTGGCGGGCCTGGAAACCGATTCAGTCGTGGTCGACAACGTTTCTGTAACGCATAGCAGCATCGCGGCGATGATAGCGGCCGGACACAGCCGCATCGGAATATTGGCGGAACTCGGGCCGGGCCAACGCGACGATGTTGGCTCGTTTGTGGCAAACGTTGATCTCTCCAGCGCTGATCTTCGCTACCATCATCCAAGCTGGCAGAGACTATTGGGTTATCTCGAAGCCCATCGCGCCGCGGGCATTACGCCGGATCCGCAGTTGATCCGTCGCGTGGCGGTCTATTCTAGCGAGGCAGCCCGCAAGGAGGCGCTCGATCTGCTGACAATGCGCAATGCACCGTCCGCTCTGTTTACGGCCGATGGTGTGATGTCGACAGGGGTTCTGGAGGCCATTTCCGCATTGAAGCTTGCGATTCCAGGAGACGTTTCGCTGCTCTGCTTCGACGATCTCGACTGGATGCAGTTCGTGACCCAGGGTATCACAGCCATCGCGCAGCCGGCACATTTGATTGGAGCGGCGGCAGCGGAGCTTCTCTTGAAGAGGTTGGCGGAGGCCACGTTACCTTTCGAGCACCGTGTCCTTGCGGCCCGCTTGGTGGAGCGCAATTCAATTGCAGTTCATCTCAACCGCGAGGCCGTCTGACCCGGCCGCAACGGTCTATGGCTGGGGCAGTCTCTAAGGGGCTCTGAGAAACGCACCGCGGCCGAGACGCGAGACTACAACCGTCATCACCGGCCCCGCTGCATCAGCGTTGCCACGACGGCTTTAGCCAAGCGGCTCGCATCACCGCAATGATCATCTCTGAGTTGGCAATGCATCCTAAAATAGATGTCTACGCTGCGTCCCTACCCCGATATGGCCAGCCAGAAGGGGCTGCGCGGGGCTGGGCCATAGCCGGTTTTCCGATCCTTGGCTCGAACCGGGGCGTGGCTGACGGAACTCTTAGTTTAGATAAGGCTTATGTACAAATGTCGCTCCATTGGTTTTCACCGTCGATTCCCGTAAAGACCGGCCGTCCCGGCGTCATCTACCAATGCAGCAACGTCGAAGGGCCGCTGAGCAGCTCCTGAAGTGGAGCAAGCGCGGCCCTAAGTGGCATAGCGCGGTGCAACTCTGCATGGATGCAATGATCGATCAGGTGAAGCCCGATGTGGTTCGCAGAGCGTTCCTTGAGGCCGCCAAAGAGGAGGGAAAGCTACTGCCGCCGTAGCTCTTGTCTCCGAAGGAAGCTCATTCCATATCAGGCACGTCGCGGCTGACGAACAATGTCGTCGGCTCGCCGTATTCGCCTAATGCAGGGTTAGCATCGCGCGACCACGGCAATGACGCCAGCGTGTTTCGCCGCCAAGCCTCTCGCAGCCCATACCGCCCGGTCCTCGGTCTGGGAGGCTTCGGCCTGTGAATCGGCGTGCAAAATCGGCGTCGAATTTTGCACGCCGATTCACAAGTGTTGCCGTCGGGTCATGATGATCTCCCTTCGCACACTTTGCTTTGCTCGGCACGAGCTGGGTTGCGTTCCGCTCAGCCCAACCGTCGACCGCCTCGAGCCGCATACCGCTGTCGTCGAGACGTCAGGCGTCCCGCGCACGACCAGCCCTCCGTAAATGTCGTCTCGAACTGTTCCGGCGACGGAACGACCGTCTTCATTTTGGTGTCCATGCGCTGGCGTTCAAAGAGATATAGCCGCTACCTGAGATACTCGCTGTCGAATCCGGCTGTTTCGACCAGCTTCTTGCGGTTGATCACCTCTACATGGCCTGACTTGAAAGAGACGAGATCGGCCTTGCGCAGCTCCCTTAACGTTCGGTTGACGTGAACCGTGGTCATTCCGAGGATGTCGGCCAGTTCATGCTGGGCAAGAGGACACTCATATCTTCCATCAACCGACAGCTCAACCATGGAGAGCCTCTCTTCCAACTCCAGCAGGAAATGGGCGGTACGCCTCATCGCGTTCCGTCGCCCGGTATTTGTCAGATGTTCGGCAAGGATGGCGTTCAGGCGCGCCAGCGAACAGGCGATCTTCTTCCCGATTCGGCCGTCCGACAGGATGGCCTCGACCAGTTCCTTACTGGAAATTTCATAAACAGCTAGTTCGGTTATGGACGCCAGCGACGCAAGACGGGGTCCGTCCAAGCCACGGAAACCGACGACATCCCCTTTGAGGGGAGTGTCTATGATCTGCCGCTCTCCGTCCGGCAGTGCCTGATAAAGTATGCCCCAGCCCGATTTTACAATGAATATCTCACTGTTGTCGTCCTCCTGCCGGCATATCACCGAATGGGGTTTATAGATTTTTGCGGTAACACCGAGAAAATTGTTGTTCCCCCACTCATTCTTCGACAACGTCCCCCTATGGAATGAGAGCACATGAACTGCAATAGTGTCTGCATGGAGAATCGCAAGTTTGCTTCTGTTTCCACACGACTGACAATAGTATCTCCCGGATAAATCGACAGAACGACCTCTTACCCTAGGGGCGGGTTTGCCTACTGTCCTCGTCTGTTTGGTAAACTGCGTTTAACTTAGGGTGTACAAGGGCGGTTAAGTCTCCGGGTTAAGGTCCGGCAACAGGCTCCGAACCGCCAATCACCTTGCCGCGCAGTAGTACGGCTTGGTTGTGGGATCGGGGGATCGGCGAACGCATGCACATGGTCGAGATGAGCGAAACTTACCTGGATCGTCTGCCGGCCGAACTGTCGGGGGGGTCAGAAGCAGCGCGTTTGCATCGCCCGGGCGTTGGCCGCCGATCCGGAACTCATCATCTGCGACGAAATCACGTCCGCGCTCGACCAGATTGTGCAAGAGGAAATCCTCAAGCTCTTAATGCGGCTTCAGCGCGAACTCGGCATGAGCTGCATTTTCATCACCGATGACATTGCCACCGTGCGGGCGATCGCCGACGAAATTGGGGTGCACCAAGGTAAAGTCGTTGAGCGGGCATTAAAGAGCGAAATTCTCACGCCGCCGCACGGCCCCTATACCGAGCGGCTTTTATCCTCCGTGCCGGAAATGGATCCGAACTGGCTCACAAGGCTGCTGGCCAGCCGGAGGATGTGATCGTCGGGCGGAGCGTTGCGTGTCTTCCATATCGCCACGCCTTACAGCCTCGCGGTCGGCCTTCGGAACAATGCCAGAAATTTTGATGGTTCTCGCCCACGAAAAAGCCATCACGGCAGCAGGGACGAACTTGCGCTTTTGCGCATATTGATCTCTATCAGCAGCGATACCCAGCGCGCTCCTGCATCGGCTCGACGGCCGCAACCACCAGCTCAATGACGACTTGGCCGAGGTTGCCGCCGGTGTCCGCGCTTTGCTATAAAATCCCCCTATGTCACGAGAATGAGTATCAATCCGCCGCGCGAGTTGATGTCCTGGCGTCGTTCCGGGCACCCGTGCGCCAAATTCGGTCAGACGCCAGGCGCCGAAACGGGCGGGTCCACAGGCAAAGAGGGCAGGGCACTCGGCAAAGCTGCGCTCTATGGCAAAGGGATAGCGGGCATTGCCCTTCAATGCGGGGATAGCGCCCCTTTGCCGTCGTTCGGTTTTCTGAGAGCATGATTGAGTACGTGCGATCCGGAGCCGATATTCCATGCCGACAAGAATCGATGCTAGTGAAGCGCGCCGGTGGTTTGCCGAAGATCTGCGTGTCTCATCACCTGTCTTGCACAACCCTGCGGTCATCGAGGCCTTCGCAAAGGTTCCGCGCGAACACTACCTTGGCAACGGGCCTTGGCGTATCCATTCGAGATTGCAAATCGGGGCGGTCCATACCAGCCCTTCAGCCGCACTTCATGAGATTTACCACGACGTTCTGGTCTTGCTTGACGAAAAACGCGGACTGAACAGCGGCTTGCCGTCGCTTTGGGCATTGGTTTTCGACCATCTGAACATCACTCCCGGCCAGACTGTCCTTCAGGTGGGCGCCGGTGTCGGCTATTTCACCGCCATCCTCGCTGAACTAACGGGTTCTGAAGGACGCGTGATTGCATATGAGATCGACGAAGAACTGGCTCGGCGTGCGCAAAGCAATCTTGCTCATTGTGCCCATGTAGAAGTGATATCAGGTGATGCAACGCAGGCAGTTGATCTGCCAAACCTCGATGTCGTGGTCGCTTTTGCCGGCGTGACGCACGTGCCGGAACGGTGGCTTTCAAATTTGTCCGACGCTGGCCGGATGGCACTGCCGTTCACAGGTGAGGACCGACGAGGTTTCATGATGCTTCTGGAAAGGGTCGGCGATACGTTTCCCGTACGGTCACTTGTGCCATGCGGGTTTTACCCCTGCAGCGGAGCTAGGCGCAGTGACGAAGAAAAGGCCTTGATGGCCGCCCTCAAGGCTGCCCGAGGCAAGGTCACCCGTCTCGCGCAATATCATCCAGGCCGACCAGCAAATGGCCTCGAGAACGCTTGGCTGGTGACCGACACATACTGGATTTCGAAAGCCTAGCGATCGATATCAATCACGCGTGTCGCCGTCGTAGGGTGTGGCACGCATTGAAGGGCGTTCCACGAAGGATCTATACCATCGTGTCAGTCGTGGCCTTCCCTGCAAGAAGTCGGGCAGTCCCCGGAATTCCAGCCAGCTTAGACAAGTGGCGAGCGCGATGTGGCCGACATGGAGCGGTGCGTCGAATTCGACCTCGCGTTCCACGAAGTTATAGGATTCGATGAGCTTCATCGTCATGCCTGCGCCCAAGGCAGGATAACGCAGATGTTCAGGGCGGCGCTCGTTTTCCCAGCGGATGGAAATGCCTGCGTCGCACATGCCGCCGGCGAGCGCCTGGAGGCGCAAGGCGGACCATTTTGCTCGCCCTGTTTCGGGGATGAGCCGAGGACTGCTTTCGAGATTGTCGAGATAGCTGCAGATTACGCTCGAATCGAAGATCGCATAGCCGTCGTCGAGAACGAGAGCGGGCACCTTGCCAAGCGGATTGATCGCAAACACATCATCGTTGCGATTGATGGGGCTCGTCTCGTGATGAATGACGCGCAGACGTCCGGCAAGCCCGGCCTCGTGGGCAAAGACCAGAACCTTGCGCGCGTAGGGGGAGTGGGTCTGGTAGATGAGCTTCATGGACCCGTTCTGCGTTGAGTCTGAAGCGTGGGCATCTCGAGCAGTCCGCGGCCCAGCCGCTCTTTTGTTCAATGGTCCGGGGTTTGGCGCCATCGTCATGCGTCCTTCTCCAGTTCGGCCTCGGTCACGATGATCAGCACCCGGCTCGATTCGTCGAGCGCAAGCTCCCGCGACGGGCCGGAAGTCGCGACGGCGGTGGCGAGGCCGGCGAGGCCGGCCGCACCCGACGGGGTTGTGCCTGGACCGTTTGCCTCGCGAAGTCGGCTCTTCGCGTCGGCAAGCGCCGCTTCGGACACGGTTATGACCCGAGCGTTGCCTTGGCGGAGTACGTCGAGCGCCGATGCGGCTGCTTCGCCACAGGCGAGCATGTCTGCCGACGTCTTGAGATCGCCGGATATCCGCACGGACCGTGCTTGCGACAGCCCGGCCGCGACGCAGGCTGCGGCCTCTGGTTCTACTACGACGATCATGGCTGGAGGCATCAACCAGTCCTTCAGCCCAGTCGTCAGGGCGGCGGCAAGTCCGCCGACACCGGCCTGCACGAAGAGGTGGGTTGGCCTCAGATGGCCGATCTCGTTGACCTGGCGACGAATTTCCGCAGCAAGCACGCCATAGCCAGCGACGACATCTGCTACAGCTAGGTCGTCCGGGTCGCTAGAGGTGTCGGCCACCAGAATGCCTTCTCCGGCCCGGGCCGCCGCGGAGGCCCGATCGACGGCATCGTCGTAGGTGCCGTCGACCCACACGATTTCGGCGCCTTGTGATTCGATACGCCTGACCCGCGCCGCAGGAACGCCCGTGTGGAGGTATATTTTTGCCGTCCCACCGGCAAACTTCGCCGCCGCGGCAACGGCAAGTCCGTGATTGCCGGCGCTGGCCGTGATTAACGCCGGCAACGGCGTCCTGGCCCGCTCTGGATCGAGCAATTCGTCGATATCCATCCCGGTAGCCCGGGCCAGAGCACACAGACCAGCATAAGTGCCGCCGAGGGACTTGAAGCTGCCCAGGGCACGGTGTCCCTCGTTCTTGGCAAGCACCTGGGCCACATCCAGGCTCGCAGCGAGGTTTGGCAGGTCGAGCAACGGTGTCGGTGCATAAAATGGCGACAGGCGCTGTAACAGCGCCGCGATCTGATCAGGGTCAAGGCCCGGCTGTGTGTCTATGGCCATGAGGCGAAGTTCTATCCCGGAAACCACGCCGGTTCGCGCCTATTATCGTTGCTCGCCTGCCTGATTTCGTCATACATGCCTGTCCTCATGACGAAAACTGCCGTCCTCGATCGCTTCGACTATGTGCTGCTGTCGCTGGTTCAGCGCGACAACCAGATCCCGGCGCGGCGTCTCGCCGAGCAGGTCGGGCTTTCCCAGAGCGCGGTTCTGCGCCGCCTGCGCCGGCTGCGGAAGGATGGCGTGATCGCAGCAGACATTGCCGTCGTTCGCCCGGGGGCCGTGGGCCTGCCGCTAACCATCCATGTGCTCGTTTCCCTGGAACGGGAGAGCGCTGTCGAGTTGGACGCCTTCATCGGCAAGCTTCGCGGGCGCTCGGAGGTTCGTCAGGCTTGGTATGTCACCGGTGAAACCGATTTCGTGCTCCTCCTGCAATTGCCAGGGATGGAGGCGTACGATGTCTTCACGCGGGAAGTCTTCCACGCCGATTCGAACGTGAAGGCGTTTCGCACCATCGTGACGATGAGAGAAGTGATCGGCGCAGCCGATGCGCAGCCGCTATCCACTGCCTGAGTTTGTGGCGTGTCCCCAGCAAGGTCATTGCCCTTTTGACCGGTAATATCAGTCAAGGGCGCGAACCAGGTTGAAGGTCGATATACGCGTTCCCGTATCTACTCACCCGCCCCACCGCGAATGTCTGCACCTGGCGCAAATTAGTTCCGCCAGTGCGTAGAAAGAGACTCTAGTACGACGGGTACATCGCATGGCAATTTGTGATAGCAACGCTGATCGCGTCTGGTGCCGGTCGGTGGGCGGTTGCGGCTCGTTCCGGCATAGTGATCGTCGCGGCAGCGAGCGGCATGAATTTCGGAAGGCATATGAGAGCCAACACTTCAGGATCTCCCGGTGACGAGGCGCACTCTACGCGGACCAGAATCAAAGAGGTCGCGGCCGAGTTCTATGTCCTGCGCGGCCACGATGGTTTCAGCTTCGGCGATATAGCGACGGCAATCGGCACGACGCGCGCCAACATCCATCATCACTTCGGCAACAAGCGTCAGCTGATGGAGGAATTGATCGCAGACTTCGCCGCCAACGCCGAGGCCCGCATCAAGCGCTTCTGGACGACCCCCGATATCCGGTTCTTCGACCGTCTCGATATGCAGCTCGAGGATCTGCGCCGTTTCTACGAACGTTTCAATGCTGAGAAGGGAGCCCGCAATATGTGGAGCCCGCTTTCGCGCCTTCGCCACGACCTCCCGGTTCTCGGCGAACCAGCGGAACGTGCCCTGGAGCGCGTCAACCGGGTCTATGATCAGAGCCTGCGTCATGCGGTAGACCAGGCGGTGAAGGACGGAGAGCTTTCCTCCCACACACTCAGCGACGAGCTCGTGCACATGCTGCGCATTACCCTTCTGTCCTGTCCACCAATGACGCAGGACACCGGAAGCTTCGACGAGGTCGCCAGGACCTTCGCAGCGCTCGCCGCGATCATCCGCGCCGCTTGGCATGATGCGGGGAAGGGCTCGGGTCGAGGCTAGACATCCAGTGGATCAAAGCGAGGGTGAGTTGACAGCCTTTGGCTTTCAAGTTACTTACTTGCAGGTAAGTCAGCCCATGATGGCGACGAGGCGCGTATTAGGGAGGATCACGTGCTGCGCGATGACGCATTCACTCGGTTCGAGGTCAGCCCCTTCACTGGAGCGCTCGGTGCAGAAATTCGTGGGATCGATCTGGCGAGCGCGAGCGAGGATGCCTTCCAGGACGTTCGCCGCGCGCTCTACAAGTATCATGCGCTCGCCGTGCGCGATCAGGAGCTTGACGCCGCCGGCGTCCACAAGGTCGCCCGCCGGTTCGGACCATTTAGCGGCAATCCGGTGCACACGCCGATCGACGGCTTTAACGATATCGTGCGCTTCGTGCGCGAGCCGGACGACACGGGCAAGGTGATCGGCGAGGACTGGCACATGGACCTCGCCTGGCTACCGAAGCCGCCGGGCATTACGATCCTCTACGGTGAGGAGGTGCCGCCGGTTGGCGGCGACACCTGCTTCTCCAGCCTCGAGAAGGCATATGACTCGCTTTCGCCGCGGCTGGTCGAGATCCTGCAAGGCCTGACGGGCGTCCATAGCGGCCGCGGGGTCTTCGCCATCAACGCGGCCCACAGCCGGCTCGGCGTCAAGGCCGATGTCGAGGCGATCGAGAATGCCGTCGTCGAGCATCCTGTGATCTGTCGCCACCCCGAGACTGGCCGGCGCTATGTCTTCGTCAGCAGCGTGATGACCAATTTCAAGGGGATGACGGAGGAAGAAAGCAAGCCGATGATCGACTTCCTGATGGCACGGGCTGTCCGGCCCGAGTTCAACTGCAGGCTGCGTTGGGAACCGAAGACGCTCGGTATGTGGAACAATCCCCATGTCCTGCACACCGCCATCAACGATTATCCCGGATATCGCCGGGTGATGTACAGAACAACGGTGGAGGGCACCGTTCCACTTGCCGCCAGGGACGGCTGACGCGCAACCGCTCAGGGAGGAGCAATGGCATTTGATTCCGAGGCATCCGTCGGCCACAGGGGGGAGGGGACGGCGGAAGCGGCTGGCGAGACCAAGAGGCGGCGCTTCGCGTTTTCGCCTGCCTACCTCTATGCGACGCCCGTGCACCTCCTGGTGCTTGGGATCATCGTGCTCCCCGCCATCTTCGTCCTGTGGCTGAGTTTCGAAGCCTCGTCATTCGGCCAATCGGCAACCTTCGTTGGGTTCGATAACTACATCCGCGTCCTCACCGATCCCTATTTTTGGCGTTCGGTCTGGAACACCGTCCTCGTCGTCGCCGTGGCGGTTCACATCGAACTGCTGCTCGGCCTTGGGCTGGCCCTGCTTTTCGCTTCCGGGCTTCCCCTCCAGCGCGTCATGCTCGTCGTGGTGCTCGCTCCCTACGCCATCAGCGAGGTGACGGCGGTCGCAATGTGGCGCTTCCTGTTCGATCCGGACGTCGGCCCAATCACGCTGATGCTGCGATACACCGGTCTGCCGACGCTCGACTGGACGTTCATCCCTTCTCACGGCCTCGTCCTCGTCGGCCTGCTCACGATCTGGCTGCACCTGCCATTCACATTCATCATCCTCTATGCGGCACGACTCGCGGTTCCGAAGGAGCTCTACGAGGCTGGGCGCACCGACGGGGCCAATGCGTTCCAGCTCTTCCGCAACATCACGCTGCCGCTCCTGGCGCCAGCGATGCTCATCGCGCTGCTCTTCCGCTACATCTTCGCCTTCCGCCTCTTTTCCGAGGTCTGGCTCCTGACCCAGGGCGGCCCGGCACGCACGACCGAGGTCGTTTCCGTTTATCTTTATCAGGAAGGCTTCCGCTACAACTCGTTCGGCACGGCGGCCGCGACGGCGTGGATGATGGTCGTCATCTCGCTGCTGCTTGCGACTGGCTATGTATGGCGGCTGCGCAAGGAATCCGTGGCCAATGCGTTCTAGGCGTCTCGCCATCGGTGCCGGAAAGATGCTCGCTGTTGCGGCAATCGTCGTCTGGTCACTGTTTCCGATCGGCTTCATCGTGCTCTCGTCGTTCAAACCCGGTCGCGAGATTTTCGCGGTTCCACCGGAGCTCTTCTTCGAACCGACCTTCGAGCACTACGCCTCGCTGTGGCAGCGCTGGCCGGCCTTTTTCGACGGGCTCGTCAACAGCCTGGTCATCAGCACCGGGGCGACGGCGCTTGCCGTCATGGCAAGTCTGCTCGCCGGTTTTGCCTACTCACGCTATCGGGGCGTCCGTTTCCTGGAAGGATCGGTGATGTTTCTGATCGGATCGCGGCTGATCCCGCCGATCGTCGTGACGCTGCCACTGTTCCCGGTCGTCAATCGGCTCGGGCTCAACGACACCCATCTGGTGCTGATCCTGCTCTACGCGACGTTCTTTGTTTCGCTCGGCACGCTCTTGATGCGCACGTTCATCGATCAGGTACCGCGCGAACTCGACGAGGCGGCTGTCCTCGATGGCGCGCGGCCGCTGACGATCCTTGTGAAGATCATCTTGCCGCTCGTAGCGCCCGGCATGCTCGCCGTCGCCGTCTTCGTCGTCGTCTTCGCGTGGAACGAGTTTCTGTTCGCCTATATCTTCACCGCCAACCACGCCAAGACCGCGCCTCTGGTCCTTTCGGAGATGATCAGTTCGATCGATGGCGTCGACTGGGGCGTGCTCTTTGCTGCCTCTACCGTCCAATTGCTGCCGGTTCTCGTCTTCGTGGTCCTGATGAACCGGTTTCTCGTCGCCGGATTGACCGCCGGCGCGACCAAGGGGTGACGACGTCACCGAGAAAGGGAGGAAGACAATGCCTTTGCACATGACACGCAGGGCCCTGCTGACGACCGCGATGGCCGCCGGCGCGACGGGCGCCTTGGGTCGGTTGGCCCATGCCCAGGCAAAGACGCTGAACGTGCTTTGCCATCGCGTCCACCAAGCCAACCTGACGACCGGTGCCGCCGGCGATGTCATCAGGCCCTGGGAGGACAGGAACAACGCCCAGATCTCCTGGACCACGCTCGACAGCAATCCGCTCCAGGACCGGCTATTCCGGGAGGCGAGCCTGAGCGAGACCGACTTCAACGTCGGCTATATCATCGACAACCGCATGACGTCGCAGATCGCCTCGCTCTTCGAGCCGCTCGACCACCTCAAGAAAGCCGAGCCGATCGAGGATTTCGACGATATCGCCGAGGGCCTGCGCCAATCGATGACCGTCGGCGGCAAGCTCGTCGGCATCCCCGTGCGCCATGCCACGCAGGGGCTTTTCTACAACGAGGAGCTGCTTCAGGAGGCCGGCATTTCGTCGCCACCGAACACATTGGAGGAACTGGTCGAGCAGGCGAAGAAGCTGACCTTCACCTCCAAGTCCGGCACGCCCGTCGTCGGCATAATCCTTGCGAGTGACCTCGCTGTCTTCCCGGTCATGTTCGCCCGCGCTTTCGGCGGCGATTTCATCGACAAGCAGTTCCAGGTGGTCCCCGATCCGGAGGCGATGGAAAAAGGCCTGTCCGTGCTTGCCGACCTCTTCAAGGCCGGCGCGCTCCCCCGCAGCTATGCCACAACGCGCAACGACGACATGGTGACGTGGACGCAGCAGGGGCGCGCTGCCTTCGCGGTGCTGCCTTTCGCCCGCTACGCGCAGCTCAACAACAAGGAACAGTCGACCGCACCGGGAAAGATCAAGGCGATCGAGTTCCCCGGCTCCAAAACCCTCGGCAGCGGTCACGAAATGCATCCGGTCGTCGAATCCTGGGCGATGGCCATTCCCGCCAATTCGACGGACAAGAAGCTCTCCTGGAGCTACATCCGTTTCGTAGCGAGCAAGGCGGCCACACTCGACATGGCGCGCAACGGCAATGGCCCCGTCCGCACCTCGACCTATGCCGAGCCGTCGTTCGCCGGGTCGTTGCCGCAGGCGAAGGTCGAGGCTGCCGCGCTCGCCAAGGCGCGACCGGCCTTCCCGGCTTTTCCCGAAGCCGCTCGCGCTCAGTCGACATTTCTCGAGGAGGTTCAGCTCGCCGTCCTCGGTCGCAAGAGCCCGAAGGAAGCGGTCGCCGCCATTGTCGATCGCGTCAAGCCGCTGATGCCAGCTTGATCGTATGGACTGACGTGGCCATGTCGCCTGCTACTTGCCAGGCGACCAACCGGCGAGGATCAGCGCGGTCGTAAAGTCGTCGTCGGGTGAGGCGGTGTTCCATGGACCTGAGTTCGATCGCGCGAGCTCAGGACTGCTTAGCAGTGCGCTGGCGGCAGACAGCAGGTTCAGCGCGCCGCCACCGATATCCCACCACGCGGCCTAGGCGCCTGGGCGATCGCGTGATGCAGGCCTGTGGCAAGGCCACGCCTTGGCGCACGAGGATCATCAGCGACTCCAGCCGCGCGACGTCCTCTGGGCGAAAAAAGCTTGACGACATCATATTCGGATGCGTTTACTTCGTCCGTAACTAGGATATAAATTCCATTACTATGGAACAGAGCGAAGGGAACCAAGATGAAGCGTTTCTTGCAAATCGTCGCTTCACTCGCCGCGCTTATGCTGCCGGCGACAGGCGCTGCCTGGGCCGAGCCCGCTAGAGGTGGAGTGATTGATGTGGCGACCATTGGGGAGCCGCCGACACTGGATCCGATGGCCTCGACCGCCGATCTGGTTGGCATTGTCACGCAGCACATCTACGAGACGCTCTATACCTTCGACAAGGACTGGGGCATCACGCCGCTGTTGGCCGCCGAAATGCCACAGATTTCACCGGATGGCCGTACCTACACCATCGCGCTCAGAACCGGCGTTAAGTTCCACGACGGCAGCGATATGAATTCGGCCGACGTGGTCGCTTCGCTGCAGCGTTGGATGAAGATTGCCACGCGCGGCAAGCAGGCAGCCGAAGTCATCGCCACGGTCGACGCCGTTGACGACCACACCGTCAAGCTCACCCTGAAAAAGCCGTTCGCGCCACTTCTGTCGCTGCTCTCACTCAACAATGCGGCCGCAATCATCATCCCGTCCGAAAACGTGGGACAGGAGCCGCTGACCAGCTTCGTCGGTACCGGCCCCTATATGTTGAAGGAACGCAAGCCGGACCAGTACATCCAGCTTGCCCGGTTCGACGGCTACAAGTCGCGCGACGGCGAACCCAACGGCTATGGTGGCGCCAGAAAACAGTATCTCGACGAAATCCGTTTCGTGCCGGTTCCCGATGCGAACACGCGCGTCGAAGGCGCTGTCTCCGGCCAGTTCGCCTATGTTGACTCGCTGCCGGTCGAGTCCTTTGACAAGATCTCGGGTGGCAAGACCCAGCCGGTCATCTTGAAGCCGTTCGGTTGGCCGGTATTCGTCCTCAATACCAAGCAGGGGCTGAATTCCGACATTCGCATCCGCAAGGCGATACAAGCAGCGCTGGCGCCGAACGACATGCTGCTCGCCGCATTCGGATCGAAGGAGTTCTTCGCAGCCGACGGCGACATGTATCCCGAAGGCTTTGCCTGGCACACGGACGCCGGCACCGAGCCCTACAAGCCCGATGGCGACACTGAGGCGGCTGCGGCGCTGCTGAAGGAAGCCGGCTATGACGGCAAGCCTTTGCGCATCCTCACCAGCCGCCAATACGAGTTCCACTACAAGCTGGCGCAGGTCGCGGCCGAGTATCTGAAAGCCGCCGGCTTCCAGGTCCAGCTCGACGTGGTCGAATGGGCGACGCTGACAAAGAACCGCACCGACCCGGCGCTGTGGGACATCTACATTAGCCACAGTCCGTTCCTGCCCGAGCCGTCGCTGACCGGCATAATGTCGGACTCCTCTCCGGGTTGGTGGGTTTCGGATCGCAAGCACCAGGTGCTTGAGACGTTCAACGCCGAAGCCGATCCGGCCAAGCGCGTCGCGCTGTTCGCAGATGTCCAGAAGGCGATCTACGACGAGGTTCCAGCGTTCAAGGTCGGCGACTTCAACGCCTTGGCCGCCCAGGCCCCCAAGCTGAAAGGCGTGACGCCGGCGCCATGGCCCTATTTCTGGAACGCTTATCTGGAAGGCAACTGAGACGGCTCCTCCCACCTTCCGCCTCAACCCAAGGATAGGCGGCCGGGTGCCGGCCGACAAAGAACCGTGGCGCCCGGCAAACCGTTCGGTGATTGCTCAGGGACTATAACGCAGATGCTGCGCTCAATCCTCAACAGACTTCTCGGCATGATCGTCGTCATGGCGCTGGTCGTCACGATCGTGTTCGTCATCGTACGGGTGACGCCCGGCGATCCGGCGGCAGTTATGCTGGGTCCAGACGCCACGGCCGCCGATATAACCGCGCTGCGGTCCAAGCTCGGGCTCGACGGTTCCATCCTCGAACAGTTCGGGCGCTACGTTCTCGATGTCGTCCAAGGCGACTTCGGCCAGTCGATCTTCCTCGGCGAGCCGGTCACGACCGCGCTCGCCCAACGCGCCGAACCGACCTTTTTTCTCACCGTCTTCTCCCTGGTGATCGCGACGCTCATCGCGCTGCCGGTCGGAATCCTGTCGGCCTATAAGCGCGGCTCTATCTTCGACCAGGCGGCAACTACCATTGCCATGTTCGCAGCCAGCGTGCCGAGCTTCTGGCTCGGTCTTTTGTTCATTCAGTTCTTCGCCGTGAAGCTCGGCTGGTTCGACACATCCGGCTATGGCGGGCCGGGAGCTTCGTTTGCCGACCGGCTTGATCATCTGGTGCTGCCGGCGCTGGCGCTCGGTCTCATAAGCTCGGCATTGATCACCCGCTTCACGCGCGCCTCGATGCTCGACGTGCTCAATGACGACTATGTGCGGACCGCCCGGTCCAAAGGCATGAGCGAATGGCGTGTGGTGCTGAAGCATGCCTTCAGAAATGCCTTGATCCCCATCCTCACCGTCATCGGCCTGACCGCGGCACTGCTCATCTCCGGTGCGGTGGTGACCGAGACGGTGTTCGGTCTGCCCGGCGTCGGCAGCTTGGTCGTCTCGGCGGTGTTACGGCGCGACTATCCGGTTATCCAAGGCGCGCTGCTGGTCATTGCCGGGCTGTACGTCCTGGTCAATTTCGCCATCGACATGCTCTATCTGGCTGTCGATCCGAGGGTTCGCTACTGATGGCCGCTATCTCGGTGCCGCTCCAGGCGGAGCCAAATATGCTTTCGCGGCTGACGACCCGGCCGACGGCGGCGGTGGGCATCGCCGTACTGATCGCCATCGTGCTCGCCGCGATCCTCGCGCCGGTCATCGCCCCCTACGCACCGACCAAGCTCTCCATTGCCAGTCGCCTGCATCCGCCGAGCCTCGACCACCTGTTCGGCACCGACGATCTTGGGCGCGATATCTTTACCCGCATGCTCTACGCCGCGCGCACTTCGCTGGCGGTCGGCTTTGCTGTCGTGATCTTCGCCTCGATCATCGGTGTCGTTTTGGGACTGACTTCCGGCTTCTTCAGAAGGCTCGACGCGCCGGTGTCGCGGTTGATCGACGCCATGATGGCTTTTCCCGACATATTGCTCGCAATTGCGCTCGTGGCCGCACTTGGCGCTACCGCCGTCAATGTCGTGGTCGCCCTCGGCGTGGTTTATGCGCCGCGGCTCGCACGCGTCGTGCGCGCCTCGACGCTGGTCATTCGCGAACTGCCCTATGTCGAGGCGGCCCGCGCACTCGGCGTGCCGACCCCGATTATCCTGGTGCGGCACGTACTGCGCAACGTCACCTCTCCATTGCTGGTGCAGGCAACCTTCATCTTCGCCAACGCCATCCTGGCAGAGGCCGGTCTGTCCTTCCTCGGCGTTGGCATATCGCCCGACATCCCGACCTGGGGCACAATGATCGCCACCGGCCGTCAATACATGGATCAGGCCGGCTGGATCATGATGTTTCCGGGCGGCGCCATCGTCATCACCGTGCTGTCGCTGCAGCTCGTCGGCGACGGCTTGCGCGATCTTCTCGACCCTCGTCTGGCAAAGGACATCTGATGTTCAGCAATCGCTCTTCCCAAACCGAAAGGCCGCTGTTGATCCGGGGCGCAAAACCAGTCGGCTTCGGCGGCGAATTTGGCCAGACGATCGACGTGCTGATCGGCAAGAATGGCCGTATCGCCGAAACCGGTTCGACCATTGCCGCCGGCGAGGATGTGAAGATGCTTGACGCCAATGGCGCGTTCCTGTCGCCCGGCTGGACCGATCTTCACGTGCATGTCTGGTACGGCGGCACCGACATTTCGCTGCGGCCGCAGCAATGTGGCGCCGCCCGAGGCGTCACCACGATGGTCGATGCCGGCTCAGCCGGCGAAGCCAATTTCCACGGCTTTCGCGAGTTCATCATAGAGCCGGCGCGAGAGAATATATACGCCTTCCTGAACATAGGTTCGATCGGTCTCGTCGCCTGCAACCGTGTCAGCGAGCTGACCGACATGCGCTCGATCGACATCGACCGCACCATTGCAACCGTCGAGGCCAACCGCGACGTCATCGTCGGACTGAAGGTGCGTGCCAGCCACGTCATTACCGGCGGCTGGGACCTGACGCCGGTCCGGCTGGCGAAGAAGCTCGGCCGCATCCTCAAGCTGCCGCTGATGGTGCACGTTGGTGAGCCGCCGCCACTCTATGACGATGTTCTCGGCCTGCTGAGCGAAGGCGACATCGTCACTCATTGCTTCAATGGCAAGGCCGGCGGCTCGATCATCGAGGACGACGATCTTTATCGGCTCGCCGAGGATGCGGCGCAGCGCGGCATTGTGCTTGATGTCGGCCACGGCGGCGCCTCGTTCTCCTTCGATGTCGCCAAGGCGGCGCTCGAGCGCGGTCTGCCGCCGAAGACGATCTCGACCGATCTGCACAACCGCTCGCTCGACGGCGCGGTGTGGGATATGGCAACCACCATGTCGAAGCTGTTGTCGCTCGGCATGGCATTCGACGATGTGGTGACGGCCTCGACGACGGCGCCGCGCCGCGCCATCCGGTTGCCCGCCGACGGACTGCTGGAAAAGGGCAGGCCGGCAGAATTCACTTTGTTCGACCTCGCCGACGCCGAGCTCACCGTGAAGGATTCGCAAGGGGCGACAAGCACGCTGCACCGGCTGTTCGAGCCTCGCCACGCTATCCTCGGTGCCGAGGCGATCATTGCCCACCGCCACCTGCCGCCGGAAGGTTCTGCGGGCAGTGTGCACGTCTGTCCGCATTGCGGGTGGAAATCATGAGCGGCGCGATCGCCAGCGACGTCATCCTGTCGGTTCGGGACTTGCGGACCTGGTTTCAGACCCGCCGTCCTACCGCCAAGGCGGTCGATGGCGTCACCTTCGACCTGAAGCACGGCAAGACGCTGGCCGTGGTCGGAGAATCCGGTTCCGGCAAGTCGGTGACCAGCCTGTCGATCATGGGCCTGCTGTCACGGCCCGGAAGGATCGCCGGCGGCCAGATATTGTTCCGCGACCGGCAGGAGCGTGTCCACGACCTCGCCGGATTTACTCAGAAGGAATTCCGCAAGGTCCGCGGTCGGGAAATCGCGATGATTTTCCAGGAGCCGATGACCAGCCTCAACCCGCTCTTCACGGTTGGCGATCAGATCGGCGAAATGATCGCGGTGCACGAGCCGGTGACCCGGGAGCAAGCGCGCAGCCGTGCGCTCGCCATGCTGAAGCATGTCGAGATTCCGGACGCCGTCTCGCGGCTCGACGACTATCCGCACCAGATGTCCGGCGGCATGCGCCAGCGCGTCATGATCGCCATGGCACTCGCCTGCAGTCCGTCGCTGCTGATCGCCGACGAGCCGACTACGGCCCTCGACGTCACCATCCAGGCGCAGATCCTTGATCTCTTGCGTCGCCTGCAGGTCGAGATGGGCATGTCGATCCTTTTCATCACCCACAATCTTGGTGTCGTCGCCGAGATCGCCCATGATGTCGTCGTCATGTATGGCGGCCGTGTCGTCGAGCAGGCACCGGTCAACGACCTGTTTGCGCACCAGCGCCATCCCTACACGAGGGGGCTGCTGGCCTGTACGCCCAATGCCGCGCGCGACATCGGTGACAACGGCAAGCGCCGGGCGCTCTATTCCATTCCCGGCAGCGTGCCGCCGATCACCGCATTGCCGCCGGGTTGCGCCTTCGAGCCGCGCTGTGACTTCGCCATTGCGCCCTGTCGCGCGGCACCGCCGCCATTAATGCCGGCAGGGCCGCATGGCGCTTCCCGTTGCATCAGGAGTGCAGAGCTGTGAGCGCCGGGGTGATACCAAGTCGTGCGGCGACTGCGCCATTGCTCAGCGTGCAGGGTCTGACAAAGCACTTTCCCGCCCGCAATGGCCGCATCGTTCATGCTGTCGAGGATGTCAGCTTCGATGTCGGACGCGGCTCGACGGTCGGGCTGGTCGGCGAGTCCGGCTCTGGCAAGACCACCGCCGGGCGCGCCATCCTCAGGCTGGTGGAGCCGACCAGAGGCAAAGCGCTGTTCGACGGCGTCGATCTGTTTTCGCTGTCCGCACGTGAAATGCGCAGCTACCGGCAAAAGCTGCAGATCGTGTTCCAGGATCCATTCTCCAGCCTCAACCCGCGCATGCGCATCGCCGCCATCATCGGCGAGGCCCTCGACGCGCGCGGCTTTCCGCGAGGCAAGCGACGTGCCGACAGGGTCGCCGAACTGCTGACCCTGGTCGGCCTGTCGCCTGATCACGCCACGCGCTACCCGCACGAATTCTCCGGCGGCCAGCGCCAGCGCATCGGCATTGCGCGCGCGCTCGCCGTCGAGCCGGAATTCGTCGTCGCCGACGAGCCGGTCTCGGCGCTTGACGTGTCCGTGCAGGCGCAGGTGCTCAACTTGCTCGGCGAGTTGCAAAAGCGGCTCGGCCTGACGCTGCTGTTCATCGCGCATGACCTCTCGGTGGTCGAATACCTTTGCGACGAAGTGGTGGTGATGTATCTCGGGCGCGTCATGGAGCGTGGTCCGAGCCGTCTTCTCTACGCCGCGCCGCGGCACCCATACACCAGGGCATTGCTGGCGACAGCACCCGTGCCCGACCCGACCCGCCGCCGCACCCACGTCGCCTTGCATGGTGATATCCCAAGCCCGATTGACCCGCCTTCCGGCTGTGTCTTCCGCACGCGCTGTCCGGAGGCAATTGCCGCCTGCGCCGGGATCATTCCGCCCGTCGACGATATCGGCGGCGGGCATCACGTGGCCTGCATCCGGCACAACGAAAAAACGATCTGATTGGAGTCTGTGTATGACTTTTTCCGAGCTCATGAAGCGACCGGAAAGCACGCCCTACGACCGGCTTTTGGCGCTTGGAATAACGCTGCCCGAGGCGCCGCCGCCGATCGCCAATTTTGTCACACACGTGCAGGAGGGCAAGCTGCTGTTCCTATCCGGCCAGGGGCCGAGTGAGGCCGACGGCCGGGTCTATACAGGCAAGGTCGGTGCCGACGTGACGGTCGATCAGGCCTATGCCCATGCGCGGCTGACCGGTGTCAACCTCATTGCCGTCATGCAGGCAGCGCTCGGCGATCTGTGCCGCGTGCGACGTGTGGTAAAGCTGTTCGGCATGGTAAACGCCACGCCGGATTTCGCCGACCACCCCGCAGTGATCAACGGCTGCTCGGACCTGCTCATCGACGTTTTCGGCGAGCGCGGCACCCATGCCCGCTCTGCGGTCGGTCACGGATCACTGCCGGGAGGGATCAGCGTCGAAATTGAAGCCGTCATCGCCGTTGATTAGTCGCATCGAATAGTCGGAGCACAAGACCATGCCTGTCGAAGATATCCGCAGCCAGTTGGGCCTCAGGCCCGTCATCAACGTCTCAGGCACGATGACCTCGCTCGGCGCCTCCATTGTCGTTCCCACGGCTGTCGAGGCTGTGTCCGGCATTCTCACCGAGTTTGTCGAAATGGCCGATCTGCATCGCAAGGCCAGCGCCGTGATCGCCGAATTGACGGGCGCGGAGGCCGGTTTCATCACCGCCTCCTGTTCCGCGGCAATCAGCCTGGCCGTGGCGGCCAGCATGACGGGCCCGGACCTTGCCGCGATCGAACGGCTGCCGGATACCGCTGGACTGAAAGACGAGATCGTCATCCAGTCCGGCCACATGGTCAGCTACGGCGCACCGATCGAACAGGCGATCCGTCTCGCCGGCGCCAAGGTCGTGCCGGTCGGTCAGGCGACCAGCGCCTCGGCGTATCAGCTCTCAGGCGCTATCACCGAGCGCACTGCTGCAGCAATCTACGTCGTGTCGCACCATGTCGTCGAGTATGGGCAAATCCCGCTGAAGATGTTCGTCGAAACCGCCCGTGCACGCGGGGTCCCGGTCATCGTCGACGCAGCGTCCGAATACGATCTGGCGGGCTTTCTCGCCAGCGGAGCCGATCTGGTGCTGTATTCGGGTCACAAATTCCTGGGCGGCCCGACATCCGGTATCGTCGCAGGCACGAAGGCGCGGGTGCGCGACGTCTACTTGCAGAACCGGGGCATCGGGCGCGGCATGAAGGTCGGCAAGGAAGGCATCGTCGGTGCGCTCGCTGCTCTCCAGGCCTGGAAAACGCGTGACCATGCGGGTATTCGCGCTCGCGAACGCCGAGCGCTCGACTGCTGGGCGCAAGCACTCGAGGGGCGGCCTGGCGTCACCGCCGCTATCGTACCCGACCCGACCAGCAATCCGCTCGATCGCTTGAAGGTGTGGGTGAATGCCGCCGAATCGCGCATTACAGCCTGGGATCTGGCCGACCGGCTGGCAGCTGGCAATCCGCCGGTGGTCGTCCGCGATCATGAAGTCGAGCACGGCTATTTCTTCCTCGATCCATGCAATTTGCATCCCGACGAAGAATTCATTGTGGCGGCACGGCTTGCCGAGGAGCTTGATGGCGCGCGCAAGTCGAATGCGATCATCGCCACACCATGGAACGAGCGTCTCATGGCCCGCGAGGCTGCGATCCTCAACTGGCCGGATTGAGGCTGGCTGTGGTAAATGCCCCGGCTGCCTTACAGTGCCCGCAAAACCGAGAATGCCATGCCCACGATAGCGCCCGACCTGCACCTGAACCCCGCCGAAGACCCGCGGGAACCCCGCCGCTCGCGCACCAGCGGTATCGACCGTGCGCTGCAGATACTCGACTATCTGCAAAAGCAGGGGCGGCCAGCAACTGCATATGAGATAGCGCACGACATCGGCGCCCCCCTGTCGACGATCTACGTCATCGTCGACGATCTGGTCGAAAAGGAACTGCTGGACCGCAAGGACGGCGGCCTGCTCTGGCTGGGTCCGCGGCTCTATCAGTACGGCCTGACCTACGCTCGCACATTGGACCTGCTCAATGTGGCAACGCAGGAGATGCACGAACTGGCTCAGAGTTCGAAAGAGACGATCCAGCTATGCGGCCGTGACGGTGACCATATGGTCGTGCTTGCGATGGAAGAGGGCAAAGATCATTTCCAGGTTACATCTCGCGTCGGGACCCGGACGCCGCTGAACTGGACCGCGTCGGGCCGGCTGCTCGTCGGCCATTTGCCGGAAGCCGAACGCCGCGCCATTTTCGCCCGATCCGCGATCGCCTCTCCGACCGGTCGAGCCGAGACGGACGAGGATGTGCTCGCTCGGGCGGCCGCCACAGCACTGGAGCTGGGCCTGTCCATCCAGGCTGGTGAATCTGACTTTTCAGTTGCCTGCATTGCGGCTCCCATCCGTGACAATCAAGGAGCCTGCCGTGCGACGATCTCGATCGTCGTCCCGGATATGAAGCTGAAGCAAAAGAACCCGGATTTGATTACGATGGTCAAGACCAGTGCGCGCCGCATCGAGTCGCGGCTGGGTTGGCGAGCCGACCGGCCATAACGAACGCCCGGCGCGAGTTGGCAAAATCGCGGGATGGTGCGCTTCTGCACATCCCGCTCACCGAACCAGAAATGATCCCATTGGGCTCAGCAGCCCGTCCAGACGAAAATTTGACGCATTGAACCGACGGGCGCCGAGTCTCCAGCCGTTCCAATCAAGCCTGCGCTCGCTCTTCAAGCTGGCCGATCTGGTGGTTTTCGGTGCCTGACAGGCTTGAGCAGTGAAACGAGAATGTGCTCTCTGGCCTGTTGATCAGACGCTCCCGTCGTCAGGCAACCGAGTACAGCGTCATCGCTGCATCAAAGCCGCGCTGACCTCTCGGGTCGAGGGCTGCCCTGATCCCCAGGGATCCGGGGCCCCGTGCGGTGTGGCCGCGCGCGCCGAGCCTCGCGTCGCCGAAGAGGCCCGAGGCGATGTCGAAGCCCAGAGTGTACATGCCGGGCGGCTCTGCAGTGCGGGCAGCCTTAAAGGCATCCGTCGAGGTCTTCTCCGCGATCTTCGCGCCGACGGTCGCGAGGCCGAGTTGCGCATTCCGGGCGACAATGAAGAACGCTGAATCCTCGCAGCCAACGCGCTCGTCAGCATCAAGGCCATCCATGAAAAGCTGCTTTCCCGGGCCCCATAACGTGTCTGCTCCGGGCATCGCGACGCCAATATCAAACCCGGTCTTGGCGGGGCCGTCTGGCTCTAGTTCTCGCATCCCGCTCAACAACGCGTCGCGGCTGACCATCATTTTTCCCTTGTCTGCATAAACGCTTTTCAGCCCCTTCGCGCCTTCCGGAAATGGATCGGGCGTCAGCCCTTGCGGGAAACGCCGGGCCGGCGTCTGCTTCGCGGCGAAATCAACCGGCAGGCACGCTGTTTTAGGATCGTTGATCGCCGCGGCGGCGGCTTGCGCGATGATGTCTATATCGACTTGGAAACCACGGAATGCCTCCTGAACCATCTGCAGGGTTGTCGGTGCCGTGAAGGTGAACTTGCCTGGATTGAGCGTAATGAAGTCCATCAGGTTCATCTGGTCTAGCCGGCTGCTGCGCTCCTTCGCGCACTCAACCAGAACATCCTGGGCTTGCCGGACCTGCGCTGCGTTCGGCGGGATCGGTCCATCTGCGATGGAGATTGGAGCTAGGGTGACGAAATAAGGAACGGCATTGGCGTTCGGATCGGTCTGGAATGCGTTCAGCCATTGCTGGAGAAGCCCATACATCTGGCTGGGATCCGTTACGTCCCCCATGATCAGATTGATCGGGCCGCCTTCGTGGTAGACGGTCGTGCGCACGTCTTCATGGAAATGCCTCTGCATGCTCTCCATTTTCATCTTGGCGTCGGTAGAAAACAGCCCGTAGGACCCCGACAACTCCATCGAAACGGCTTGGGCCTCCTCGGAACTGGCTGTATCCATCTGCAGGAGGGCCAGGAACATCCCGCCGCGTCCTACCCCGTTCACGAACATGTTCCCGTAGCGTGATTGGAAGAGCTCGGGATTGCTCGATATCGCCGCCGCCGAGCCGCTCAGCTTTGGTTCGTCGATGCCGTGAAAGGGCAGCGTTACTTTGGCGGAGATGAGCAGGAACAGGGAACTGCACTGGATCTTGGAACTTTGGGCGAAGTCAAACCTTCCGGACGCGGAGAAGCACCCGCACCCGCCGCTCGCTTCGACATTGATGCTCAGCGACTTTTCGAGTTCGGCGGTGGTGTGAATACGGCGTATGTCGAATGAAGATATGGACCCCATTGCATCGTCGACGCCGGAAAATGCGCCATCGACGACATGACCCATCGGACTACCCGTCGCAAGATCGACACCTTTTCCATAGTCGTAGCCGGGAGAGTAAGGTACGGTTACTTGAGTAAGCATTTCAATCTCCTGATGGGCCTATTGGCATTACTCTTAAATAAACCAGTTCAGCTGAGTATAATCTGCATGATTCTATCTGGCCGCCAGAGTGCAGTCTAAGGGGCTAGTTGGCGGCGTCCTCCCCACATTCCTAGCAGGAAGGCTCAAGCGTCGTCGGGAGGCGCTACCCCAAGCCATCTGTCGAGTTCCCGTTTCGGAACCAAAATTACAGGGCCGGGCGCTCCGCCCCGGGAACAGCTCCCAGACGTCTTTGATGTCCATGACCTTCTCTGCAAGGTCTTCAAAGAACGGTCCGACCGGAACCGATCCATGCATGTCAAGAAGCTCGATCGGAACCGGATCGCTCGCCGAGCTTGAGTTCGGAGCAGTTCCTGGCGCGGAGAGGCCACCCTCGCCGGAGGCACCAGACATCCAAGGCGGAGCAGGCGCGATCCTGCTTCGAGTGCGGATCGCGCATGCTAGAGCTAGTCTGATACGGATTGGACGAGGATGGTGATGTCGTAACTGGCATCCGCGCCCTGCACGTTTTTCACGGTTTGGAAATCCATGATCGCGGACAGGTCGATCATCCCTATCTCGTCATCGCCTGAAAGGTCGGTCTCGATAATATTAAGGTAGAATTCACCGGCTGGAACGATCTGTTTGATGTCGAGATTGTAGTCGTTTCCCGGAGTGAAGGATCCAATCGGGAAGCGAACAGGACCCATCACTCCAACAAGGTCGTCAGAACCTGTATAGTCGTTCGTCGAATGACATTTGATGCGGCTTATGTTCAGAGAGTAGGGACGCATGGTCATTGCTCCATCAACTTGTTGCGAGACGGAATGCTCACCTGCCCGAGCTTACGAATGGCTTACGGGGTGGTCACGGCCCGCTGCTTTCTGGTCGCTGAGGTGTTGTCGGCGACCGTGGACATCACCCGATGCTTGTCGCGCGGTCAGTCAATCCGGTAAATGACGTAGTAGGCCGAACCCTCAATCGCTGAGCGGGCGATCTTAGCGATTGGACCCATGCCTTGTTCTTCCTTGTCCATGGTGACGGAGCCGAGTGGATCGTTGCCATTAAGAGGGCCGTCTTCATCCCAAAGAGAGAGATTCTGGCTATACTCGAACGGCAGCACGAGGCCAGGTTCGAACGACTGGTCCGCATTGACTTCCCTGGTGGCTCCGGGAGAGGGCCAGACAGCGTCATCGACATTGCCTTCAGTCCCGGTGGTGATGAACAGGTTGTCCGGATCGGCCCGTATGGCGTCGATCGCTCCAAGAACGCTTGGCAGTGACTTGATCCCTTGCAGCAGGCTGCCGGCGAAGTCGTTCTGGATGAATTGCGGCGTCAGGCCCATGATGGCGTCGACTAGCGCCTGGTTGGCCGCGAAGTCGGTTCCGGTGGCGGGCTGGACACAATAGATGGTTTGAACGGTTGCGGTCGGCATGGTTTCCTCCATGAGTTGGAACGATGCCGACAGTGACCGAGCCGCGCTTACGTTTGGCTTACATGCTGAAATGACGCGCACCCGGCCCATCATCTGCTATAAGAGTGCAGCCTGGTGGATCTGGATGCGGCGGTGCACGGCGGCACGATAGCAAAACTTTCAATGCCAAGACCCGCGGGAATCTCGCGGCGGCCGCGCATTGCTGCACTGGTCGACAGGTGCCTGGAATCCGGCATGTGCTGGATTGCTGCCCCTGGCGGATACGGGAAGACCACCGCAGTCATCGATTACCTCCAGGAAAAGCGGGCTCCGCATGTCTGGTATCGCGTCGATGACGAGGACCAGGATATCGCCCGGCTGTTCTACTATCTGGCGATGTCGCCTGGGGCGCGGGAACTCAGCCTTCCTGTTTTCGGAACCGAATATGCGGAGGATGCTGCTGCATTCGCGCGTCTGTTCTTCCGCGCTTACTTGGCGCAGATGGTGCCGGACACGGTCATCGTCCTCGACGATATTCACCGTGCCGATACACCAGAATTCCGCGAAATTCTGGCTGTCCTGCTGCGGGAATTGCCCAACACGGTCCGGTGCATCTGCATATCGCGTACACTGCCTGGTGGGGGCGTGGCCGAACTCGCGCTCGCAGGCAAGCTGCCGGTCATCGGCCAGACGGCACTGGAATTCTCGGAGGACGAAGCACGCTGCCTCGTCGGTCTCAGGGAACCAGGCCATGAGAAGGGGATCGAGGTCGCCGCCGCCAAGGGGTGGGCGGTCGGCCTGGTCATGATCGCCAACCAGAAATCAAGTACCCCACAGTTGATGAGCGCCATGCCTCTGGGGCAGGGAAATTTCCAGGAGGTGGTCGGCAGACTGTTCCTGCAGAACGTTCCAGGCGACGACCAGAACACCCTGTTGAAGCTTAATCTGCTTCCCGAAATCAATTCCGGTCTTGCCGACGCCTTGCTCGGACCCAGAGTCGGCGGCCCGGTGCTGGAGCGGCTCTTTCAAATGCAGCTGTTGGTCACCCGAACAGGCCTCAGAGGCGGAGGATTCCAGTTCCACGACCTCCTGCGCGACTACCTGTCCAGGCTCTTCGAAGCGCGGCTGCCGCCGGAAGAGCAGGCAAGTTTGCGCGAAAGGGCAGCTCGGGTCCTGCGCGACGCAGGATTGGTCGACGCTGCCGTATCGATGGCTCTCCAAGCAGAAGCCTGGCCGCTTGCCCGCGAGTTGGTCATCGAGCACGCCGAGGCGATGCTGTCCCAAGGCCGCAGGGCTACCTTGATCGAATGGGGCACCAGATTTCCTGCTGAAGAACTGGAAGGCTGGCTTCTCCACTGGATCGGGGCCGCTCACGTTCCTGACGACGCCGCAGCCGAGCGATGGTTCTCACGGGCTTGGGAGGCGTTCGAGAAGGACGGCGATTTGCGGGGGCAGTGGCTGACCGTAATCCGCGCCGTGCTCGTAAAGACAAGCAGCTGGCGGACGCACGGGGGCCTGGACGGGTGGACGCGAAGGGCAGCCGCCATCCTTCGCGGGAGGCAACCCGATCTTGTCCCGAGAGAGCGGATGCTGGTTGGTGTCGGCATGTTGCGCGCGGTTGACTACGGCGAGGCCGACGAGGAGACCGCACAGGCAGGAGTGAAGATCGCCGACGAGCTCCTGCAACAGCTGTCGAATCCGACTGGTGAAGTTCCGGTTGACCTGAGATTGCTTGCCAGTGAAGCCCTTGTTGATCATGCGGTCTGGTCAGGGCGGCAGGACATCTTCGAACAGGCGGTCGACAGCGTCGCTTCCGAATTGAACGACCCGAAGGTGACGCCTTGGGTGCTTGGCATGTGGTTGGTCTCTTTCGGCGCCGCCAGCGGCAGGTATTTTTCATTCTCGAGGCGCGGGTTTCCATATGCCTCGGCCGAAGACGCCCTTCGCAAGGCGATCGAGATGGGCGAGAGGGAAGCCCTGAAAAGCGTCGAGTTCAGCGGTCTCTACCATCTCCAGCTGCTGCTCAAGCTGCGCAATGATTTCGCCGGCTTCGCAGATCTCGTGACAAGGCTCGGCGAAATCGCGGACAGCCGCTTCACAACTCAGGTGGCCGTAGTCGCAGATTGCCGAGCCGCCATGCATGCGCGGCAAGGCAGCTTCGTCGAAGCCTACAGGGATTGCGACACGTTCATGACCGCGATCGAAGAGGCGAACGAGCCGATGGTCGAGCGCTGGCCGCATTATGTCACCAAATTCCAGGTTCTTCTCGCCGACAGAAGACCGGCTGAGGCCGCCTCGCTGTTGGCAGATGTCGTCGATCGGCTGGACGGCGGCCCGCGGGAACGGGTGAAGATTTGCATTCTTGCCGCTGCCGCTTTTGAAGAGAAATGGAGGGGCGGAGCCGCTTATGAAGAGAAACTGACGGAGTTCATGGCAGCCCTGAGGGCCGTCAACCCGTCTGCAATCCTACTCAACCTGCCCGATCTCCTCGCCGAACTGCTGGCGGATGCACTTGACCGCGGAATTGAAGCGGATCTCTGCCATTCGGTCATTCAGACGCGGCGTCTCGTCCCGCCAATGAGACGGCCTGCTAAATGGCCATGGCCACTGAAGATCTTTGTACTGGGCGGCTTCAGGATCGAGCTCGACGGAACTCAATTCGATCTCGGATCGAAATCGCCGACGCGTGCCCTCGATATCCTGCGGGTTCTCGCCCTGGCGCGCGACCAGACCTGTCCCCTCGAAAGCATTCATGACTGGCTTTGGCCCGATCTCGACGGGGATCAAGCCAAACCGGCGTGCGAGCAAGCCCTTCACCGCCTGCGCAAGACGCTCGGCAAGGGCGACTTCATCGTCCAGAGGGAGGGGCGGATCAGTCTGCCCCCGGATAAGGTGTGGGTCGACCTTGCTGATTGGGAAGCCCGTCTCAACCGCGGTCTTTCCAGGAAAGGGGATACGACAGCCCCCGAAAAGGAACAGCTTCTGGCGAGATTCCCCGGCCCGCCACTGTCACCGGGTTCTCTTCCGTCTTGGGCGATACCGGTGGCCGACAAGGTTCGGGACGGCTATATCGACCTGGCGATCAACGTCGGAAGACATTGGGAGAATGCCGGAGAAGGTTTCCGGGCGCGAGAAGCCTATCTGAGAGCACTCGAGTACTACCCAGATTCGGAAAGAGTGTACCAAGCCCTCATCAGGGAACGTCTGTCCAGCAGTGATCCTGCCGCAGCTGTAGATGACTTCTCGCGCTACGAAAGGGCGGTTGGAGCGAACGGGGAATACAAATCCTCACACGTGATCCGCACGCTGGTGCGTCCGTATCTGAGATCTTGAACGCCCAAAACCCGTAAGCCATCCGTGAGCTGCGTCTTGCCAGCGTGCTCCGAACCTCTTCTTTGCACGGCCCGATAACTTCACGGGCAATCCCAGGTCGATCGTGTGCGGGGCGGTTTTGTCTAACCAGCAATCCGGGATCGGAAACACTGAGAGACCGGAGCGATAGACTCTGCGCTTGGGCAGCGTACCTGCGTGTCCCCAGCGGCGTTCAAGACTACTCGCGCTGCGAGCGGGTGACAGACCGGCGGAACCGGGCTTTCGATGCAATCCACTTGCGTGTGGTTTCTTCCAGAGCGAATGAATCCAAAAAATTTCGATCTGTAAGCCATCCGTAAGCTGCGGTCAGAGAAACTCAATCCGTCGAAAACAAACAACCGCTTCGTCCGGCCCCTGCAGGGGCTACCCCGCTCGCGAAACCGCGCATGCAAGCAGCCCGATGAGGATCAAAACATGTCTACATGGCAGGATAGAGCATACCGGATATTAAATCTTTTCGCGGGTTCGGCCGACGAAGCTGGCGACCGGACCTGGCAGATTATGAACCACGTTCTCGACGAGAACAATCAGGACGACTACATCAGCAGAGACTTCTACAACGTCCAGCAGACCGCAGGCGGGCTGCCGGAAGGCGTCAGCTTCGAAGTCTTCCTGTCAGCGGTGTCCGGTCATGTCAGGGACGAGCTGCAAGGCGGAAGCTTCGACGAGGGGCTTGGCGATGATGACATTCGCACGGCAGGCCTCTCTTTCGACGACAACATTCGCCGGCATATCCGGTTCCTCAACGGAGTGGTCCACCAAGGCGCTCCCGGCGAGGTTCATCTCGGACTATGGGAAAGAATTCTGCAGGCCCGCGACAATGGCCGGAGTATCCACTCGCTGTATCACGATTACCTTGTCGATGCCTAGCCGGCTCAGACACTCACGGGTTTTGTCACAGGCACAGGTCCGCGGGAAGCCATCGCCCTAGTGACGCGTGCCCGGAAGGCACAGCCGCAGACTTCGGCTGGGAGATGCTCGGCAGCCAAGGAGGCGGCTGGGCCCGGCAAGGGCATTCCTGACCTGGTGATTGTCTGCTCGGCCGATGTCTGAACGAGACGTAACTTGCTCTTGGGCCAGGGCTCCCGGATCGACGGAGCGCGGGCTTTGCACATCCGCAATCTGACGTTGGTCTTTCCCCGTCCGCGTGACGATCCATGGTCCAACGCCGCAACAAACAAGGAGAGTTCTCATGCCTGGTAACGATCTTCAGGTCACCGGCGGCATCACGCAAGCACTGCTTGACGCGCTGAACCAGATACACACCGCCGTTGCGGCCCAGCTTGTGAATCCCGACGGCACGCCGTCTGGCTCGGCAGTCTACATGCACCTTCCAGTCGGCCAGCCGATCGACCCGAAGATGTATGCCAATCCCTGGACGCCCGCCGGCGGCAGCGCCTACGGCGCGGTTTCCACCACGGGCGCTTTCTCAGCACCACCCGCTCCCCCTTCTGCCGGAACGCCCGCGACGCCGGCCGGTCAGCTGGCCGCAATGCCGGCACCAGATCCCAGGCTGCAATTGGCGATCAGCAGCGCCTTCAACACGGCTCAACGGGTTGACGACATGTTGATGGTCACCAACAAGGGGGTTGCGGTGTCGTGGCCCCAGCGAACCGTCAGTATCGAGTATTTCACAGCCCTGGCCGGCATGCAGGCGGAACCGATCCCTGAGCCCTCGACCGATATCAAGAAACGCATCGCCGATGCCCAGAAGACATTGTATCTGATGGATGCCGACGGCAATTTTACCGGCTATACGCCGCGCCACACCGCCTACAGACACAACCAGAAGGTGCTGGCAGATGCACGCAGCGAGTTCGCGCTCGCTTACTCCCAAGCCATGTCCGATCCTATCCAGGGACAGGCATGGCCGGTCACCAGCGCCAGATACCAGAACGCCGTCGACCAAGCCTATAACGACTTCAAGGATATGGGCGGGCAACAGATCGACGACGCGATTGCAACCCTTCAGTCCGTCGGCGGCAGCGCCGCGGCCGCCCTGATTGCCAAGGCCCGCAAGATGTACGACGAGTATAGCGTTGGTCTCGGTGGCGCCGTGGCAATCAAGGTGCCGTGGTCGTATATCGATCCGGTCTCCTGGTGGGATCACACCAACCATGACTTCGGGGTGATGAAAATCACCGCCACATCGAAACAGTACCAGGCGAGCGGTGGCGGCGGCCAACACAGCTTCGGACACAGTTTCTACAACAACGAGTCGTCATCAACATCGGGCAGCGTCGGCTACAGCGTTCTGGGTTTCGGCGCCTCAGCCAATGCATCGCACAGCGAGACCAGCCACAACGACGGTTGGAATGCCGACCAGTCCTCCTGGCAGTCGCATCAGGACAGCAGTTCTTCGGCAACTGTCACATTCGAGTGGTTCATGGCCAGCATCGAACGGCCATGGCTGCTTGGCGACCTTTTCCACATGGACGGCTGGTATCTCGCCGGTCAGAAGAAGAATGCGATCAGCGACGGGACCATCGAAGGTCAGATCGGCGACGTGCCCAAGCTGCTCCCGATGATCCCGAAGGGTTTTCTGATTGTTCGAAACGTGAAGATTACCGCTAATTCCTGGGGCAGCATGGGCAGCGCATTCCAGAGCGCCGTCGACAGCGCTAGCGGACACACGGAAAGCAGCTCCACCTCCTATGGCGGCAAGGTTGGTTGGTGCGGTATCGGCGGATCGGTCCAACATTCCAATTCGGACAGCAGCGGCGCATTCAGCAACCAGCACGATGCATCTCAGGGTTTTTCCTTCAGCAGCAATGAACACGGTGGAACGCTTGAACTTTTCGGTTCGCAGATCGTCGGCTGGGTAGGCCAGATACAGCCGGCCGCACCGCGCAAGGACGACCCTGCACTCAGCGCCGAAGTCGTGGCCAACCCTGCGACAGCCGCCAATGCCGGAGCGCCTGCGATACCGGCTGACGCGCCCGCTGCTCCGCAAGGCTGAGGTGTCCCTGTGAGCACGAACAGCGATCAGCTCGCGATCCTTGGCCAGCAAGTGGTGGACACGTTAATCGCGACCTACAACCCCAACAATGACCCGTCGTTGGCGCTTGCCATTCATCCGGGGCAGGCGCTAGCCGATGGCATCGTGCAAAATGGCGTGACCAATCCGCTGCGGCTGTCGGAGTGGCTGGAAGACCAGTACGACTACCCGCTATGGCTGAAACGGTCCGATGCCTCCTCCGTTTCCGCCTCGTCTGTCGGCAGTCTTACCGCCAAGTCTGCCTATTTGGCGATGATCCCATGGGCGCAACCGGGGGTTCCGGTTGATGCTCCTTCCTATGCGCGCATCGCCGCGATGGTTGCCGAGGCACGAAAAGATATCGGGGACAATCCCGATGCGCTGCCATTCAGCTGCGAGCCGACAGATTTCGCCGAGCCCAGCTGCACGGCCTGGCATGTCTTCGATCAAAGGATATCCCGCACTACCGCAACCACGACCGAGACACCCGGCGCCATTAAGGCAAATCCCCACTTATGGAAGATGCGAGTGTTGACAAAAGAGGTGGTGTCGAACCTCACCGCAGTTTCCGAGGCGGTCGAACGGCGCAAGGCATTTGCCGCCGAATTAGCTGTTGTGCCAAGGGTTGAAGCGGTCAGAAAGCTGCGCATGCAGCCACATCTCACGGACTACGCTACCCAGCCAGTCGAGTTTCTCGGTATCCAGGATGCAGCAAGCACCGCGGTCAATCTGAGCCAGTTCAGCGCGAACCAACTGGGTGGCCTCACCGCTTCGCCGCTCCACGCCCGGGCGCTGGCCGCCACCCTGCCAACATTCAGTCGAATTCGCGCTGCCCGGCGACACTTCACAGCCGAGGCAGATCACGTCTCGCCGCCCAGAGAGCAGCCAAATGCTTCCAGCACGCAAATGCAGTTGGACACCTCGCTCGTGAACCGATTGGCCACAATCCAGCTTCACGATCTCATTAAAAACCCGGTCGTAACGGAGGTAACTACCTCGGACAGTGAACTGCATGTGCATTTCGAGTATTGCATGCTCACCATCACCCGGCGGATCGCCGGCACGAGATGGTGGCATCCCGACCTCGTCGACGAGGAGGATTGGTACGTACCGGGAATGAAGCGCGGCGACATGATCAAGGCTTCGACCGACGAGACCTATGCGCATTGCCTGCCTCAGGGCCTGCTTCTGGTTCGTAACGTGGAATTCAGCGGCTCGTGGACCGCCGAAGCCCGCACGACGATGCAAAACGCCGTCTCGTTTCTGGGTCCCTTCCTGATGCAGGCGCCAACCGGCTCTACATCCAGCACGTCCGACCTCGAACAGATAAGTGTGCTTGGCGTGGGCGTTCAGGTAATAGGCGAGCTTTGCTTTCCATTGCCGCCGCTCCCGCCGATGGATGATCCGGCGGAATCGGAACGTCCCGTTGTCTAAGCAATCAACGACGCTCAATGAAGAGGGTAAGTGCTTTGTGGCCGGGCCGGACGAGGTGTCCCAGGCACCGGTATCATCGCGTGCACTCTGCGGTGCTGGCACGCTGCGGACTGTGGGCAAAGGTGGTCGCGGGAGCGCGCTGCCGCCTTTGCCATACCCACCGGAATACCGGTTCCGGCCTCGCTGCTGCGGCTGAACGAGCGGAGCCTATCCCGAACCTTCGCGCGCCGATTTTTACTAGCTTCCCGCCAGCGACAATCCACGGGCGCGCTCGCATAGCAGGGCAAGCAATTCGCTGCGCCTGGCTTCCGGCGTGTCGACGGGCAACACGAAACAAAGCGTCTTGTTGATGCCCCCGTCGCCATCGCGGATGGGCGCGGCCATGCACCAGGTGAAGCGGTCAGCCAGAGCGGCGGTCTCGCTGAAACCTTGCTGGCGCGCCAGTGCCACATCGCCGAAGAACTCGGCTGGCGCAATGACGCGGCCGTCGGGAAGCTTGTAGTCGCCAGGCGGAATGAAGTCCTGTATTTCCTGCGCGCTCATATGGCCGAGCAGCAGCCTTCCGGACGCCGTCCACGGGATCGGCACCTCGACTCCGACATCGCTTGAAATCCGGAACGGGCCGGGCGAGTCCCGGCAATCAAGGACGACGTATTTGTTCCCGCGCAGGCCACACAGTTGGACGGTCTCGCCCGTCTCCGCGCCTAGTCTGTCCAGGGTTTCGATGATGCGTCGATAATGGGCATTATGATGTGAGTAGGCCCAGCCGAACAGATGCATCGCCTTTCCGAAATAGACATAGCCTTCCGTCCCGACGTTCTCGAGCATTTCGGCTTCCAGCAGGCTGTTGACGATCTCATAAGTGGTCGAACGCGGCGCGCCGATCATCTTGGCGATATCGCCGACGCGCATCGGCGCGCGCTGCCGCAGAAGCGCTTCAAGCAGCGTGATGACGCGGTCAATCCCGCGGCGCCGTTCGCCATTGCGCGGCTCGGCGCGGACTTCCCTTTCGATCAAACCAGTGACGCCATCGCTCATGTGGGCCGCACCCCGCGCAAAATCATTTCGGCCCTCGTCTCAAGACGCTTGAAAGATGTCAAGGCTCAGTCTAGCATCCCATCTGTCCGATATACAGGCCTCGTGTCTGGAATATCGGACAATAAAGAGCCAGGCGCAGAGAGTCCCGACGAGAAAAAGGGCGGTTTCCGACATGCGGCAACCGGCGGGTTTTCTCGTCTCGACCCCGCACGTCCAGGCATAACCTCAGAAGGGAACAATCATGACCAAATCATCGTTTTTCGCATCCGCCAGCGCCCTTTGCCTCGGTCTTCTCCTCAGCGTTGGCGCCGGTTCGCAGGCCAACGCCGCCGCTAAATGCATCAAGGGCGACCGCAAGGCGCCGTATACGATCGGCTGGGCCAACATCTATTCAGTTCCGACCTGGATGAAGCAGACACAGGGCACGATCGAAGCCGAAGTCGAAACTTTGAAGAAGCAAGGCTTGGTCGACAAGCTCGTCGTGACCGACGCCCAAGGCGACGCCAACGTCCAGATTCAGCAGATCCAGTCGATGATCGATTCCGATGTCGATGCCATCATCCTGATAGCTGGCTCGTCGACCGCGCCGGCGCGCGTGCTGGCGGACGCCTGCGCCAAAGGCATCGCGATCATCAATTTCGACAGCCTCGTCGACACCGACCAGGTGACCGCCAAGGTCAACACCGATTCCTCACAGTGGGGCGATCAGGCGGCCAAGTTCCTGATCGACGCCATCGGAGGCAAGGGCAAAATTCTGATCCTCAATGGCCCAGCCGGCGTTTCGGTCAGTGACGACCGGCGCAAAGGCGCCGATGCCGAGCTTAAGGCTCATCCCGATGTGAAAGTGCTTGCCGAAACGAACACGCCCTACAATGTCGCGCCCGCCCAGGAAGCGGTCACCAGTCTGCTTTTCGCCAATCCCGAAATCGACGGCATCCTGTCGCTCGGCGGCGCTCTCTCGGCGGGTGCCGTGCTCGCGCTCGACAAGCAGGGTCGCGACCAGGTGCCGATCACCGGCGAGAATGCGCGCCAGTTCCTCGAACTGTGGAAGGAAAAGGGCTTGAAGAGCTGGGCGACGATGCAGCCGAACTGGCTCGGCGCTTTCGCCACCTACACCGCCGTACAGGCGCTGGACGGCAAGGATGTGCCGGCTTTCGTCAAGATCCCGCTGCCGGTGATCGACAATTCCAACGTCGACGAATATCTCGCCAGGGCTAAGGATTTCCCGGCTGACGGTTACATCTATTCGCCGTTCGATGAGGATCTGTTCAAGAAGCTGCTGGCCCAGAAATAAGCCTGAAGGGTTGCAACATTGACAACCACGGCTACGCTTCTCGCCGCGCGGGGGGTGTCGAAGTCCTTCTTCGGCAACCCCGTCCTGCGCAACGTTTCCATCGCTCTGCAGCCGGGCCGCGTGCATGCGCTGCTCGGCGAGAACGGCGCGGGGAAGTCGACGCTGATCAACCTTTTGTCCGGCGCCCTGCGCCCGGACGGCGGGGCGATCGAGGTTGATGGACGCCCGGTATCGCGCATGAGCCCCGCTCATGCGCGGCATGCCGGGATCGCCGTTGTCCAACAGGAACTCAGCCTGACGGCCAGCCTCTCGATCGCCGAAAATATCGGGCTCGGCGCCTATCCCAAGAGATTCGGCTTGGTCGATTACACGGAACTTGCCGCACGGGCCAGGGCCGCATGTGATCTTGTCGGCCTTCGCGAACCGCTGTCTACGCCGGTGGGGCATCTGTCACTCGGCCGGCGTCAGATGGTGGAGATCGCCAAGGCGCTCTACCGGCGGCCGCGCGTGCTCATTCTCGACGAACCCACCTCATCGCTATCGGCAACCGAGACAAAAACCCTCACGGACTTGCTGGAAAGGCTTCGGGCCGAGGGCATCGCCATTCTCTACATCTCACACCGGCTGAACGAAGTGATGACACTGTGCCAGCATGTCACCGTACTGAAGGACGGCGCCTGCACGGCGGACCGCTCGCTGGAAGAAACTGATGCCGCCGGGCTGGTGCGGCTGATGGTCGGCCGCGACCCCGGCGATCTCTTTCCACGATGGCAGCCTTCGCCATCGCCAGCCAACGCCATCTCGGTTCGTAATTTTTCGGCCGGCCTGATGCGCGACGTCGATCTCGACATCAGGACAGGCGAGGTGCTTGGGATCGGCGGCCTGGTCGGGCAGGGGCAGGAAGATCTGCTGCTTGGCCTCTACGGCGCGATCCCGGCTAGGTCGGCATCCGCGACCGTAAACGCTGCTTCGGGTCTGCCGGGCGGCGTGCCGAAAGCCAATGCGCTCGGCCTCGCCTATGTCCCGGCCGACCGCAAGCGCGAAGGCCTGCACTTGATCCATCCCATCATCACCAACATGATGCTACCAGCCTTCGCAAGGCTGCCGGCGTTGAAGCTGCGCAGCCGGCGTGCCGAGCGCGATTTGGCGAGGGGACTCGCCGCCCAGCTTGCCATCAAGGGCGACCTCGATCGCCCGGCGCAGGCACTCTCAGGTGGCAACCAGCAGAAAGTCGCCCTGGCGAAATGGATGCCACACGATCCGCTTGTGCTTCTCCTCAACGATCCGACGCGCGGCGTCGATGTCGAGACCAAGCGTGAGATCTACATGATGCTTCGCAATCTCGCTGCCGCCGGCAAGGCGATCGTCCTGCTCAGTTCCGACACACCCGAACTGGTGCACCTTTGCGACCGCGTCGCCGTGGTCCGAGAAGGTCGCATCAAGGCCATGCTCGAGCGCGAGGCACTGAGCGAGGAAGTCATCGTCTCCGCCGCAATGGGCGCCGAACAGCAGAAAGTTGCGGCATGAGCACGGTTGTATCCTCAAGCCAAGCCGGCGCCCTCTACTGGCGAGTTCAGCTGCGCCGAAATGTTGGCGTGCGCAGCCTGTTTGCCGTGGTTCTGGCGTTCCTCGTTGCCTACGGCGTGTTGTTCCCCGGCCTCTTGACGGCGTCCGGCTTCGCCAAATTCACCCAGAGCTGGTTTCCGCTGGCGCTGGTCGCGATGGCCCAGGCGATCCTCATGCTCACCGGCGGCATCAGCTTGGCAATCGGCGCAATGGTCAGTCTCGGCGCGGTAATCGCCGCGACGACGATGATCGGGCCGCTGGGCGTAGCCGGCGGCACCGCCGTGGTGGCGCTGACCGGTATCGGCATCGGTGCCGCGACGGGGTTCATCGTCGTGAAACTTCGGTTGCCGGCCATCGTGGTGACGCTCGGCGGCTCCTTCATCATCGGCGGTGCTGCGTTGCTCATCCTGCCGAGGCCGGGCGGCGCCATTCCGGAGTGGCTGTCGGACCTGCTTGCCGGCAACACGCCGGCGGCATTCGTGTTGCTGGTGCTCGTCGTGCTTTTGTGGAAACTCTATCTCGCCACCCCGCTTGGGTTGAGCCTCTATGCCGCCGGTGAGAATCCGGTCGGCGCCTATCGCTCCGGCGTGCCGGTCGACGGCGCGCGGATCGCGGCCTATGCGATCAGCGGTCTGCTTTGCACAGGCGCCGGCCTGTTCGTCGCCGCGCAAACGGGTTCGGGCGACCCGGTCATAGGCACAGCCTTCACGCTGAATTCCATTGCCGCCGCGGTGCTCGGCGGAATCGGCTTCCTCGGCGGCCAGGGCACGATGCGCGGCGCGCTTGCCGGCAGCCTGCTGCTCAGCCTGATGATCAGTGTCATGTTCTTCCTCGGCTTCACGCCAGTTGCTCAGTATGTCGCCCAAGGCCTCATCATCATCGGGGCGGTCGCCATCCCGCAATTCCGCAAGGTGCAGCAATGACAGCACGGAAAGAGAGCGCGCGCGGCGGGCGGGCGTTGACGATCCTGCGCAGCCGGCCCTTCCTCACGGTCGCTATCGTTGCCGCGGTGTGGATCGCGGCGAGCTTCGCTTCACGTGGCTTCGGCGCTTATGGTCATTTGCGCTATTTGGTCGAGTTGGGCGCGGTGATCGGCCTGGTCGCGGCGGGCCAGACCTTCGTGGTGATTGCCGGCGGCATTGACCTTTCCGTCGCGGCGATCGTCACGGTCAGTGCCGTCAGCCTCCCGCTGCTCTCATTGCAGGCGGATCCGACCGGGGTCACAGCCGTTCTTGCAGTACTTGCGTTGACGACCGCGATAGGTCTCGTAAACGGGCTGGGCGTGGCGCTGTTGCGCGTTCATCCAATGATCATGACACTGGCGATGGCGACATTCCTGCAGGGCCTCCTGATCATCATCGCCGGCGGCAGCGCCGTGACCGCCGAGAACCCGCTGGTCAGCTGGCTCGGCAATGCGCGGCCAGCCGGTATTCCGGCAGGCGTGCTTTTGTGGGTGGTCATTTCCGTGATCGTTCTGACCACGATGCATGCGACATCCCTCGGCGCCCGGATTTTCGCGATGGGCGCCAATCCGCTTGCCGCGGCGCTGTCCGGAGTTTCCGTCGCCTCGACCACGCTCGCCGTCTACGGCATCAGCGGCTTCTGTTCGGGACTTGCCGGTGTGTTGGTCCTCGGCATGAACGGCCAAGGCTATGTCGGGATCGGAGATCCCTATCTCCTCGCGTCGATTGCCGCCGTGGTGCTCGGCGGCACCTCGATACTGGGCGGGCTCGGCACCTATGCCGGTACTATCCCCGGCGCGATCCTGCTGGTCACGATCACGGCGCTGATAACCGTCGTCAACGCATCGCCCGGCTGGCGCAGTATCCTGTTCGGGTCGCTGATTCTGGGGCTGCTGCTTCTCTCAGGCAGGGAGCAGGCCCGCCGATGAAATATCGTGCAGCCGGTAGATACGCCTTGCGTTGCCGAAGAACAGCGCCGTTTGCTCGTCCGCGGAAAGCTCTCCTGCAATGGCTTTGAAGCTGTCATATACTGCATCGAATGACGCATGCAGGCCGGCGACTGGGAAGTCACTGCCGAACATCGCTCGCTGCGTACCGAAACAGTCGATGCAATGCATGACAACCGGCTTCAGGCTGTCGAGTGTCCAATCATGATCGTAGGCGACCAGATCCGATATCTTGATGGCAGCGTTGTCGCACTCCGACAAAAGCCGCAGCCCTTCGCGCCACACCCGCATCCCGTCTGCATCGCGATCGATCGGGCTGCCGCAGTGGTTGAGAACAAAGAGCTGGTCCGGAAAGGCCGCTGCGAGGCGCGCCGCACCGGCGAGCTGGCGCGGAAACACCATCAGGTCGAAAACCAGCCGGTGGCGCCCAAGCAGGGACAGGCCGGCACGCCAGGCCTGATCGTCCATGATGCCGTCACGGGCAGCAAAACGGCGGGCAGGATCCGGATCCCAGCTCAGTATGTCGCGCACACCGACGACACGGTCGAATGCCGCCTGCGCCTCGACCAGCGCCGGCGCTTGGCGGCTCGCCAGCGGTATGTGAACAACATAACGGGCGGCCACGCCGCGCGACTTGTCGAGCGTTTCAAGCCACCGCGTTTCGCCGACGCATTCATCCCCGGTCCAGCCGGCTTCGACATGCACGGTTGCGACGACATTGTGCCGGCCGGCGTCGCGCAAATAATCTTCAGGAAGGTAGTTTCGCCGCAAGCGGCCAAGCTCCCCCAGACCGCCGCGTTCGCCAGCCGTTGTGGCGAGCCAGGGGTGCCGGCTGAGGCCGAGATCCCAAAGGTGATGGTGGGCATCGATGATCGGTCCGCGGTAAGGTGTTGGCACGCATCTCTCTCATGGTGTGGCCGGAATCGGAAATCGATCCGGACTTCATCCTGTAAAGGAAGGACTAGCATCGGATGACCGAAAGCTCACCCGTACTGTTGCTGGCGACCCGAGAAAATTTCCTGCTCGATGACCGTATCCGCGGCGTGCCGCCTGGCACCCTCGGCTTGGACAGCAGCCTTGTCGCATCTGAGCGCTGGCATCCAGCGGATGGGCGTATGTCGTTGCCGGTGTTGACCGTCGACGAGGGGGCCTTCATCGCCAATCGTGACCTGTTCCTGCGCTATGCGCGAGAGCAGGGCGCCGTGATCGCCCCGCATGCCAAGACCCCGATGGCGCCTGATCTTGCCCGGTCCCTGATCGAGGCCGGAGCATGGGGCACGACCGTCGCCGACATAAGGCAGGCCACGGTGATGCTCAGAGCCGGACTCTGTCGGCTGATCATCGCCAATGAGGTCGGCGGACCAGGTGGTGCGAACCGGCTTGCGGTTCTTGTCAGCGCCTGGCCAAGCGCTGAGTTCTACGTTTTCGCCGACTCGATCGCCGCCGTGAATGCGCTTGCCGAAGCCTGGCGGGCCAATGCGAGGCTGCCGCCATTGCGCGTGCTCGTCGAACTTGGTGCGGGCAGGGCAGGCGCCCGGACCACCGGCGAAGCCGAGGCGATTGCCGACGCGATTGTAGCAGCCGGCGGCCGGCTGCTGATCGCCGGCGTCGCAACCTATGAAGGTGCCGCGGCGCAGCCCGATCCTGACCGCACCGATGAGGCGATATCCGCCCTGCTGACAATGACAGCCGACATGTTCCTGCGGCTCCGCGCCCGCGTCGGCGGCGACACCCCGCTGATTGTCACGGCAGGCGGCTCGGTCTACTTCGACAAAGTGGTCGCAGCGCTTTCGCCTCTCGTTTCTAGGGACAGCAGCGCGACGCTGGTGCTGCGCAGCGGCGCCATCTTCTTCCACGACCATGGCGTCTACGACCGCTCGCTCGGCACACTCGACGCCCGCGAGGGTTTTGCAGTCGGCGGCTTCAATGCGTCCGCACGAAATTCGTTCCGTCCGGCTTTGCGCCTATGGGCCGAGGTACTGTCGCGGCCGGAGCCCGGCCTTGCGATCTGCGGCATGGGCATGCGCGACGTGTCGTTCGACCAGGGCTTTCCAATGGTCCTGACCATCTTTCGTGCCGGCAAGCAGCTGCCGATAGCGCGTGCCGAGGTCTTCAAGCTCAACGACCAGCACGCCTTCCTGACAATTGCGTCGGGCGACGACATTGCCGTCGGCGACACCGTTGAATTCGGCATCTCCCATCCCTGCACCTGCCTTGATCGCTATCGCGTGATCTTCGGCGTCGACGCGGCCGGATATGTCAGCCACGCCTTTCCCACCTATTTCGGCTGACCATCGTCGCGCTTTCCAAAAAAGAACGAAAGGATCCGATATGATCAAGTACTTGCAATCCGGCTCCCGCATGTCGCAGGCGGTCGTCTATGGCGGCCTCGTGCACATAGCGGGCCAGGTCGCAGACGATCGCAAGGCCGGCATCGAGGGTCAGACGAGCGAGGTACTCTCCAAGATCGAGGCGCTCCTGGTCGAGGCCGGCAGCAGCAAGTCGAAGCTCGTGGCGGTCAACATCTTCCTGCCACAGATTGGCGATTTCGACGCCATGAACAGTATCTACGATGCCTGGGTGGATTCCGCCCGTCTGCCGGCGCGTGCCTGCGTCGAGGCGCGTCTCGCTGATCCTGACCTCCGCATTGAGGTCACCGCCGTCGCGGCTGTGTGAACCGCCGCCATGCACACCGGCATCAGCCATTCGCTCGATTTCGATCGGGACGGCAAGACGCTCAGCCATCTGAGCATCCCGTTCTCGATAGACCGTTCGCCATATTTCCAAATCAAGGTCCCGATCTGCCTCATGCGCAATGGTGAGGGTCCGTCGCTGCTTCTTATGGCCGGTAATCACGGCGATGAATATGAAGGCGAGCTGTGCTTGGCAAAGCTGGTCCGCCGGCTCGATCCAGCGCGAGTCAGGGGCCGCGTCACCATCCTGCCGATGGCCAATGTGCCGGCGGTGATGGCCGCCAAACGCTGCTCGCCGCTCGATGGCGGCAATCTCAATCGCGCCTTTCCCGGAGATCCGTCGGGCACGCCGACAAGCCGGCTCGCCAACTTTCTCGAGACAGACCTGTTCCCCCGACACGACATCGTCTTCGACATTCATTCGGGGGGCACTTCGATGGAACATCTGCCGACTGCACTCGTCGAGCGCAATGCCGATCCCGAGCGCCACAGGCGCGGGGTGGAGCTGATGCGGGCGCTCTGCATGCCCTATGGGTTCGTGGCCGACAATGGCCAGGCCTCGCCGACCTCCATGGGTGCAGCGCGCCGTGCCGGCGCCATCGGCGTCAGCGGTGAGTTCGGGGGCGGCGGCACCGCCACGGTCGACACGATGGCGATCACCGCTCGCGCGATCGACAATCTGCTGATTGCACTAGGCCTGGTCGACGGGCCAGTTGTTGGCGCGGAGTCAATGCATTCGATGCCGACGCGACTGCTTTCGCTTTCGCGGCATAGCCAGGGCCTCTACGCCGCCCGCCGCGGCTGGTTTGAACCCGCCGTGAGGGTTGGCGACAGCGTGAACGCCGGACAATTGGCTGGCTGGTATCACGATCTCGAAAGGCTCGATCTTGCCGAGGAAGCCTTGCATTTTGCCGAAAACGGCATCGTGCTTTCGCGGCGGCTGCATACAATGTGCGAGGCAGGAGACTGCCTCATGCAAGTCGCCGAACCCGTAGAAACCTAAAGGGAAACCGCACGGCGTCTAGCTGCTGCGCCACTCTGGAGAACTGAGGATATCTTATGCAGCTTTCCATGTGGACCTACCCCTGGGATGTCCAGGATCTCGGTTTCGAGATGGTCGAACGCGATCTGGTCGAACGCGCGGGACTCAACATGATCAGCCTTGCTGCCTCGTATCATGCGGGACGCTTCCTTCAGCCGCGCAGCCCGCGCCGCAAAGCCTATTTCCCGGAGGACGGCACGATCTACTTCAAGCCAACCGCCGCGCGATGGGCCGACCTCGCAATTCAGCCCAAGGTGGCGGACGTGATCTCGCAGGGAGGCGACGTGCTTGGCGAGCTCGTCCGCAGACGAGACGCCAATGGGCTCGGTGTTTCGTGCTGGACGGTGTGCCTGCACAACACCCGCGCCGGCATGCTTTATCCGCAGGTGGTTACCCGAAATGCCTTCGGCGATCCCAATTATTACAACCTTTGTCCCTCGCATCCGGATGCGCGCGCCTATGTTCGCGCGCTGGTCGCCGACGTTACGCACACCTACAAGCCGGACAGAATCGAGCTCGAAAGCCCGTCATTCATGAGCTTCGCCCACGAATATCATCACGAGAAAGACGGTGTCGGGCTGACCGCGGAAGATGACTTCCTTCTGTCGCTGTGCTTTTGCCCGTCCTGCCTCGCCCGCGCCGCTTGTGCCGGCATTGACGGCGAGGCGGCGCGCAAACTGGTCAGAGGGTGGATCGTCGAGACCTGTGATCGTGCCGTTCCGGCACCGCGTTTTCCGGACTTTCCGAACGGTAGCTTCGATACCTTCCAGCCCTGGCCAGAATTATACGACTTTCTGCTGTGGCGGTTCGAGCCGGTGACCAGCTTGGTTGCCGAGCTGCGCGACGTTGCCGATCCGGGCACACGTGTCCTCATCATTGACCTGAAGGACGGCTGGTTGGGCGGCTGCGATCTGGCGGCTCTCGGCCAGGCTTGCGACGGCGCGATCCTGTGCGCCTACGATATGCAGGCCAGCGATGTCGCAGATCTGATGGCCACTGGCCGTGCCACGCTCGGAGCAGAGAAATTCCTTGGGACCGGTTACCGGCTGTTCCATCCGGAAATGGCAGGCCCGGACATTCTCGCCGCCAAAGTGAAACCGGCGCTGGCGGCGGGCGTCGATGGCATCAATTTCTACAATTACGGCCTTGTACCTGCCGCACGCCTCGATTGGGTGAGTGCCGCACGATCTGTGTGAACAATCGATCCACTGCCGACCCAATAGGCCTAATTTTGCCTCGAGCATTGCGCGTAATGGAGAGGCGTTCGGAGGACTTCCCGCATGGATCCTCGCATTGCTTTGGCCGGCGGCCAGCAGCCTAGCTGAAAATCGAGGCATGGCTGTGAGGGCCACGCGGGAGGGAGGCGGGTTATACGGTGGAGCGCATCTTCCAATTTATTCGCTCTAGCGCATATTGAAATCTATCTTCTGAGCGTATATCTCATAGCTGGAGAGGTACGCTGTGGACCAAATCGCCCGAACGCCTAAGCAACTCGGAGATGCCATCCGCCGGCGGCGCCGCAAGCTCGGCCTGAACCAGGCCACTGTCGGGGAGCACACGATGCTACGCCAAGCGACCATCTCGGCCGTCGAGAATGGAGCGCCCGGGACACAGCTCGGAACGCTTTGCGACATTCTCGCAGCGCTCGACCTTGAATTGGTTGTCCGCTCTCGGACCAGAGCAAAGTCGACTGAGATCGAGGACGTCTTTTGATGGCTCGTCCGCGGCGGCACCTCCCGCTCAACGTCTTCTTGAACAGCCGTCTCGTCGGGCGGCTGAATAGACAATCCAGCGGCGCGATCGATTTTCAGTATGATCCGTCCTGGCTTGCCTGGGAGCATGCGCTACCAGTCTCGCTATCTCTGCCCCTACGTGAAGATCGCTATATCGGTGCACCCGTCATTGCCGTGTTCGACAATCTCCTGCCCGACAGCATCCCGATTCGCCGCCGTATGGCTGAGCGTGTTCATGCCCGAGGGATAGACGCCCACGACTTGCTTGCCGCTGTCGGACGGGATTGTGTCGGCGCACTGCAATTCCTGCCGGATGATGTCGAGCCGGGCCCCGCCGGTATTGTCGACGGCAAACCCGTTGACGATATCGAAATTGCTCGTCTCGTCCGCGATCTGGCATCGGCCCCCCTCGGGCTGGGCGAGGATGAAGATTTCCGGATCTCGATCGCTGGCGCTCAGGAAAAGACTGCGCTCTTGTTCTGGAAAGGACGTTGGTACAAGCCGCTGGCGACGACTGCTACAACGCACATCCTCAAGCCACAGATTGGACGCTTGCCAAATGGCATCGACCTTTCCTTCAGTGTTGAAAACGAATTTTTCTGCCTCAAGATGACAGCCGCCCTGGGACTCCCGTGCGCCGTCGCCGCAATCGAGGAATTCGAAGGCAATCGCGTGCTCGTAGTCGAACGTTTCGATCGCCGATGGACGAGTGACAACCGTCTCCTGCGCTTGCCCCAGGAAGACTGCTGCCAGGCTCTGTCTGTGCCTCCGTCGCTGAAATACGAATCCGATGGCGGGCCTGGGGTTCCGGCTATCCTTGGTCTGATGAAGGGAAGCGACCAACCGGAGCTAGATCAAGCTGCGGTTCTGAAGGCCGTGGTCGCCTTTTGGCTGCTCGGCGCCACAGATGGACATGCCAAGAATTTTAGCGTCTTTCTTTCTCCCGGCGGCCGGTTCCGCATGACGCCGTTATATGATGTGATCTCAGCGCAGACCAGCCTTGATGCGGGACAGATCAGGCGCAACAAAATGAAGTTGGCGATGGCTATAGGCGACGCACGCCACTACCTTATCGATAGCGTCATGCCGCGCCATTTCATCCAGACCGCCGCCAAGGCAGGAATTGGTCCAAAACCCGTCACAGCGATCTTTGACGAGCTGCGCCAACGGGCGCTAGCGGCAATCGAACTGGTTTGTGCATCGCTCCCAAAGGGTTTCCCTTCGCAAGTCGCAGATGCCATTGGCAATGGGGTCAAAGCTCGCGTGCGCAGACTGGAAGAGGTGTGATGCTTAAGATCGAGGCACAACCAGACTGATAGCCATTGGGACGTCCAAATGATCTTCTTTTAGCAGCAGCAACGCCGCGCGGGATGTAATCAACCCACGGACTTGCCAGCCTGTAACTTTCTGACCAGGCCGATCAGCTGATCCAGGTCCGCGCGTGTAAGCGCAAGCATCTCCGCAGGGGGTTTGTGATATTCCCTTGTCAATTCCTCAATGGTTGCAACACCCTTGGCCGTAAGCTTGACACGTTTGACACGGCGATCGCTTGGCGACGGAACCCGTTCGGCGAGCCCCGCCTGCTCCAACCGGTCGACCAGCCAGGTCGCCGTCGAAGGGTCGCAGTGCCATTGAGCGGCCAATGCGCCGATCGGCTTGCCCGCATCTTTGTCGAGGGTGAAGAGGGCGCGCGAGTCGTTGGGCGTCAGACCCAATTTCTGCTGGATCGCCAACCGGTCCGGCGCGGACCGCATCAGGAAATCAAACACCAGGCGCCAAGCCTCGGTGGCGTGCTGCAAGCGGTCTTGGCCCGGTCCCATTCCACGCTCCTTCGTGTCTTGACACATATTTGGACCAATCATATGATTTGATCAATCAAAATATTTAAGTGATCAAATCAATGAGAGGAGATCCGAGATGACCAACACCACGGTTCTCGTCGTCGGGGGCGGCCTAAACGGTCTGACGGCGGCCGCCCTTTTGGCTCACAACGACATTCCGTGCGTCCTCGTCGAGCGCCATCCCGACACGTCAATCCAGTACAAATTTGCCGGCATTTCCCCGCGCAGCATGGAGATCTTTCGAAGCCTCGGCCTCGAGGAGGAGATTCGTGCAAATCGTACGGGGGACCAGCAGGCAGGCGCTATTGCGCGCGCCAGGAATCTCACCGATCCCGAGATTCAATGGGGCGGACCGGCGTGGCCGGATGCAAGTGCCCTCAGCCCCACGCAACCGGCGACGTGTGATCAGCACGTCCTGGAACCGATTCTGCGCCGCTACGCCGAGCGGAACGGTGCAGACATACGTTTCAGCAGGGACTGGTGGCTTTCGAACAGGATGAGAATGTCGTCCGCGCGGAAATTCGCGATATCGCGACCGGCGTAAAGGACGCCATCTCGGCCGACTATCTGATCGTCGCGGACGGTGCGAACGGCTCGATGCGAGAGAGGCTGGAGATCAGCCGCAGCGGGGCAGGCGGCCTTCAGCACTGGATAAATGTCGTCTTTGACACGGACATGCCTCCGACGATCGGCGGCAAGCGTTTCACGTCGTGCTTCGTGACGGACCTCAACGGGACCTTCCGCCCAGGGAGGGTGGACGATGGCTTCTGGCGATCCAATACTTTCCCGAAAAGGGCGAGAAACCCCAGGATTTTGATGAAGTCAGGTGCAGGGAACTGATCATACGAGGTGCGGGCCGGTCGGATATCACGACTAGGCTTGTCGATGTGCGCTCCTGGGAAGTGGCCGCGATGACAGCGCGCCAATTCCGCCGAGGCCGCGCGTTTCTTGTGGGGGATGCCGCACATGTGATGCCCCCAACAGGCGCTTTCGGTGGCAATTCAGGTATCCACGACGCCCATAACCTTGCCTGGAAGCTTGCGATGGTAACACGCGGGCATGCCGGTCCCTCGTTGCTGGATAGCTATGACATGGAGCGCCGGCCGGTCATCGAGGCTACGTTGGCGCAAGCGCTCGCCCGCCTTCAGAAATGGTTCGACGATCCGTCGAAGCGATTGCCTCCCCCAGTCGCGATCGTCGAGGATTACGACGTGGTATTTGGCCAACGCTACGCTGCAGGTGTCGTGGCTCAGGAAGCCACGCGGGACGATCACCCATTCCAAAAATCCACGGAGTTGTCGGGCCGCCCTGGCACGCGTTTACCGCATTTCGCGGTCGGGCGTGCCGGCCAGCGGATTTCGAGTCTCGATTTGTGCGATCGCGACCCTCTTCTCCTCTGCGCCGACGACGCATGGTGTCAGGCCGCTGACGCCGTAAGCCAGCGCCTCCGCATCCCGCTGACCTGCCACGCCTTGGGTGCCAATGGGGGTCTGATTGATTTGGACCATCGGTGGCCTTCCGCGCTCGGGGTTGAAAGCGGCGGTGCCGCCTTGGTCAGGCCGGACGGGTTTGTCGCGTGGCGGTCAACGCACGGTGTGCCTGATCCTGTACAGATGCTGATCGAAATACTTGACGGCTTGGGTTTCCGCACGCAGGCGTGCGAACATCATCAGTGAGCGGCGGATGCCTCCGGTCTTCCGGCACGACTTCCTTGCCGATGTCGTCGCCGGGAATGCCGGCGATGTTCAGCCGTTTGCCCGTCTCGTCATGCCTCCTTCCTACTCGTTGTCACCGAGTAGGGCCGCGCCAACCGCTTCGGTCCTCCCCTTGTGTCGCTAAACTCGCATGGACCATCGTGCTGGCCTTTGGCATTGGAGGCCGAATGTCGCCGTTACGGCAAATGATCAATCAACTCGTTCAGCAGGAGCAGCAACGCCCCAGCGACGACAGCCGCGGCCGCGTCGTCCAGCATGATGCCGGCCCCACCCCTTACCTTGTCATGCATGATACGGATGGGCCAAGGCTTGACGACGTCGAAAAACCGGAAAGCAAGGAAGCCTGTTGCCCACCAGAGTGGGTCGAGTGGCAGCATGGAAAGTGTCACGGCGGCGCCGAAGGTCTCATCGATGACGACGATTTGCGGGTCCTCCGTCCCGGTATGGGAGATAACATGCGATGACGCCCATACGCCGACGGCGAACAGGGCCGCATAGGCAAGCACCGTCAGCCAAGGCGATGCGGGTATCAGAGCCGCGGCAACAGCCACTCCAACCATTGCGCCGGCCGTGCCCGGCCATGTTGGAGATAATCCCACGCCGACAGAGGTCGCGAGCAGGTAGGCGAACTTGGGTAGAAATTTATGCATCGAGTTTCGGCCGGCTTCCGACGGGTCGCAAGCAATCATAGTCACATCGTTCGGGTGTTGCCGCCAGACCGCCACTCGATTTGCACAACCGTCACAAGGGCATCGCCCAAACCGTGAAATGCTGTCGGGCAGCTGTCGCTGCGACCGGAAGTTCTGTTTCGCCGTCAGCTTGGCGAGCACCTTAATCCGCCGGCCACATTCGCCAAACGAGATCGCTTTTGCGGCGAGTTGAGAACGTTCCTGAGCCCGGTCTCGGCCCGCATTGGCCAACTGAAACGGTGGCGATGGTGGAACAAACCCGCAAATTGCTGGTAAAGCTCCGTCAAACGACATCATCAGAGGAGCCGCCATGATCGCCGGTCTCATGAAAAGTCGCATCGACCCGCTATGGGAGCAGGCCGCCTCTCCGCTGATCGGGATCGGCATGACGCCGAACCAGGTTACGGCCAGCGGGCTCGTGCTCGTGGCTTTGTCTTCGGCCGCCTACGCGTATCACCATTCAAGTCTTGCCTTTGGCTTGTGCCTGGCGTTTGCCTTCAGCTTCGACGCGCTGGACGGTGCGGTCGCCCGCCGGACAAATATGAGCACCAAGGCCGGTGGCTATTTCGACGCTATCGTCGACCGTTATCAGGAATTGGCCGTCTTTGCGGCAATAGGCTGGGTCGCCGATCTGTGGGCGATCGCAATGTTCGCGTTCGCCGGCGGGATTCTCACCAGTTATGCCAAGGCGCGGACGGCGCTGGAAATCCCTGTGGAAAACCATGGTTGGCCGGATTTCTTCGAGCGGATGGAACGTCTGGTGTTCATTTGCGTGCTGCTCGCCGCCGACGGAGTCGCGACTGCCGTGGGCGCGGCTTCGCCCTGGATTCTGGCGGGCGGGTTCGCGCTGTACGCGGTGCTGGCCAACGCCACGGCCCTGCAACGGATCAGTCGCGCATTTGCGATGCTGAAACGAGCCGACGGGAAGCAGCCGTGAGATCGCTAGAACGCGAGCATCGTATTGACCGCCGTGGCTTCCCAACAAAGTCGTCAGCGCCAGCCCAAGCCCGGAGCGACATGGGTCAGGATCGCCTCGATGGCATGGACATTGTAGTCGACACCGAGCTGGTTGGGGACCGTGAGCAGCAGCGTATCGGCCTCAGCGATGGCTTCGTCGCCCTTTAGCTGCTCGATCAGGACGTCCGGCTCGGCGGCATAGGAGCGGCCGAACACGGCAAGCCTGTCTGCCTCGATATAGCCGAACTGATCTCCGCCCTGGTTGCCGCCGAAATACGCTCGGTCGCGATCGTCGACCAGCGCAAAAATGCTGCGGCTCACCGACACCCGCGGCTCGCGCGTGTGGCCGGCCGCCTTCCAGGCTTCGCGAAAAGCCTTGATCTGTTCGGCTTGCTGGATGTGAAACGGCTTTCCGCCTTCATCGAATTTGAGCGTGGAACTCTGCAGGTTCATCCCAAGTTTCGCCGCCCATTCTGCGGTGGCGTTTGTGGCGGCGCCCCACCAGATGCGCTCGCGCAGGCCCTCCGAGTGTGGCTCGACGCGAAGCAGGCCGGGCGGGTTGGGAAACATCGGCCGCGGGTTGGGCTGGGCAAAGCCTTTGCCCAGCAACACTTCGAGCAGCACTCCGGTGTGTCTGCGGGCCATGTCGGCATCGCTCTCGCCCTCTTGCGGGGCGTAGCCGAAGTACCGCCATCCGTCGATCACCTGCTCCGGCGAGCCGCGGCTGATGCCTAGCTGCAGACGCCCTCCGGCGATCAGATCGGCGGCGCCGGCGTCCTCGGCCATGTAGAGCGGGTTCTCGTAACGCATGTCGATCACCGCCGTGCCGATCTCGATTCGGCTGGTCTTCGCCCCAACCGCTGCGAGCAGCGGGAAGGGCGAGGCGAGCTGGCGGGCGAAGTGATGCACGCGGAAATACGCGCCGTCCGCACCCAGCTCCTCGGCGGCGACGGCCAGCTCGACGGACTGCAAAAGCGCATCGGATGCCGTCCGCGTCTGCGATTGCGGCGAGGGCGTCCAGTGCCCGAACGAGAGGAAACCAATCTTCTTCATGAAATAGCCAGCCTAGAGGGAAGACAGGTGCAGACTATGCTTCGGCGCAGAGCAAAGCATCCCGAAATCGGTACCGACGGCCCAGTTTGAGGTGAACGGTCCGTTGTTGATCAGCGATGCCGTCAATGGCGAGCCTGTTGCTGGCGCGAGCGCATCTAGGAAGGTGCCGCGAACGCGAGCGCTATCGCGATGAGGATCAACAGCGGCCCCATCCATTTAAAATGGGTTCCAAAGTTGGTCCACCATGCTTGCTGGCCGGGGCGAGCTTGGAACGGGTCCGCGAGAAATCCGAAGCCGATGCCAGCCATCCACAACCCGGCGCAGAACATGATGAACTCGTCGATGTAATCCGCGACCATGTTCCGCAACTTTCGAATTATGCCGCCGCCACGTGCGCCGAATTCGAGCCGATATAGTTACGGATCGTTTCGATGATCCGGTCCTGGTCGGCCTCGCTCAGATAGGGATGCATCGGCAGGCACAGGATGCGTTTCGGCAGCTCTTCCGAAACGGCAAGGCCGGTCGGCGTGCGCGGATAATCGCGATAGGCAATCTGGCTGTGCAGCGGTTTCACATAGTAGATGACCGACGGAATGCCCTTTTCACCGAGATGTGCCTTGAGCCCGTCGCGCTTCGGCGTTTCGATGGCGTATTGCGCCCAGGCCGAGCGGCCGCCGCCCAGATTGCGCGCCGTCTTGACTATATCGCCGAGACCTTCGGCATAGCGATTAGCGACCGCTTGCCGCGCCACCATCTCGTCCTCGAGGATGGCCAGCTTCTCGATTAGGATCGCCGCCTGCAGTGTATCGAGCCGTGAATTGATGCCGACGCGGACATTGTCGTATTGCGTTTCGCCCTTGCCGTGAAAGGCGAACGAGCGCAGCTGTTCGGCCAGCGCATCGTCATTGGTGAACATCGCACCGCCGTCGCCGTAGCAGCCGAGCGGTTTTGCCGGATAGAAGCTGGTCGAGCCGACGGTGCCGAACGAGCCGCACATCTTGCCGTCAGCCGAGCCGCCGGTCGCCTGCGCCGCATCCTCGATGACCATCAGGCCTTCGCGATTGGCGATGGCCATGATTGCTTCGTAATCGGCGGCGAGGCCGAACAGGTCGACGGGAATGATTGCCTTCGGCCTCAGCCGCCCCTCCGCCTTGATCATGGCGATTGCCGCCTCGAGGCTGGCGATGTCGATATTGTAGCTGTCAGCATCGACATCGACGAACACCGGCTCGGCCTTGGTCAGCGCCACCACTTCGGCCGTGGCGGCGAAGGTGAAGCTCGGCACGAATACCGCGTCGCCCGGGCCGATGCCGGCGGCAAACAGCGGCAACAGCAGCGCGTCGGTGCCGTTGGCGCAAGCGACCACGTGCTTGGTGCCGATATAGGCGGCGAGCTTGTTTTCGAATTCGGTGACCTGCGGTCCAAGAATATAACGACCTTCGTCGACGACGCGGTCGATTGCCGCCTTCAGCCTGTCGCGGATGCGTTCGCGCTGTGCGCCAAGATCGATGAACTGCATGTCGGCCTCAAACGGTTTTAGCCAGATAACCGGCCGCTGGTAGCAGACTTGGCACGGCCGAGAAAGCCGCAGGGCAAAGCCCTGAATTGCTCAAGTGTCGCAGCCTGTTACCTCTGGTTTCCGATCTGCCCTCTTAAACGCGGGAAAATCCGGGCTTCGGCATGCTTGATATGGGCTGCGCATCCCGCCCGCCAGGTTAGGCGAAACATAAAGTGATCGCCGGCAGGCAGTCCGTGAGGCGGTTGCCAGCCGGTCAGGCGAGTTCATGCCGCCATGGCGGATTGGCGCCGGCCCGCGAGACCGTCACCGCCGCGGCCTTGGCGCCGAGCGTCAGCGCCTTATGGATGGCTTCTTTCGGCAGGCCGGCGATTGCCGTCTTCGACAGCAGGCCCTGCTCGTGCAAGGAGGCAAGGATGCCGGCATTGAACGTGTCGCCGGCGCCGACCGTATCGACCACCTCGACCTTGTCCGGCACGACCGTGACCCGGTGCTGGCTGCTGTAACCAACCGCGCCCTCGCTGCCGTGGGTGACGACGATCAGCTTCGGGCCGCGGTCCAGCCAGTTGCGGACGACGTCCTCATGCGAGCCGGCTTCGTCGAACCAGTTCAAATCCTCGTCCGACAGTTTCACGATGTCGGCCATCGCCATCATGTTGCGGATGCGCCTGAGATGCCTGGCCTTGTCGGGAATGAAGTTTGGCCGGATGTTGGGGTCGAGCATCATCACGCGGCGCTCATGCTCACGTCGCATGAACTCCTCATAGGCCGATCCGGCCGGTTCCGAGATCAGGCTGATGGCGCCGAACAGCATGGCCTCGATCTCGCTGCCGAGCTCCGGCAGGTCCTCGATGGTCAGCATGCGCCCGGCGGTGTTCTCGTCATAGAATGTATAGGTCGCCTGGCCGTTGGTGAGCCGCACGAAGGCGAGCGTGGTCGGCCGCGGCGAGGTGTGCGCATAGGTGGAACTGACCTTGCTGGCCCCCAGCGCCTCCCTGAACTGCCCGCCGAACAGATCCGACGACAGGCCGGAGAAGAAGCCGGCCGGCGCGCCGAGTCGGCCGAGCGCAATGGCCGAGTTGAAGACGGCACCACCGACATAGGGGGCAAAGGCCGCTTCGCCCTCCGTCGTGGTGCGCGGCAGCATGTCGATCAGGGCTTCGCCGCAGCAGAGGATCATGAAGTCTTGCTTTCCGGCGGATAGATCACGCCCTTGCGAATGATGATGTTGGCGTAAAGCCGCGGCTCGCTCGTCGCGACGATCGCGTGCGCGGCCTTGACCCGTGCATAGAAGTCGGCGCCGGCAAGCGCAACCACCTTGCGGCCCGGCGCATGCCTGGCGCAGATCGCTTCAATCTCATGATGAACCGGATCGGCGAGCAGGGGATCGCCTTTAGCCGAGGCGCGAAACAGCGCCTGCGGCACGGCGTCGTCGACAGGCAACACGCTCAATACGGCATCCAGCACCGGGACGAGATGATGACCGTCGGCGCGGATCAGCCGCTGTGCCTGCTGTTCGGCCGGGTAGTTGCCGTCGACCAGCGCGATCTCGTCGCCATGGCCCATGGCGCGCAACATCGCCAGAAGCTCCGGGCCGAGCAGCGCCGGGATACCGATCAGCATGCTCAGAAGCTCCGGGAAATCGTGGTCGAGCCGATGAGGAAGCGCTCCGATAGCGGCAGACTGGCGCCACCCAGCGCCCGCGCATGGATGCCGACCGTTCCCTCGCGGACGGCCGGCAGCCTCAGGCCTTCGCCGTCGATCCTGCCGATGGCCTGGATGACGGCATCGACAAGCCGCCTGCGCACGGCGAGCGGCATCCATCCGTCGATCACCGCGGCTTCGAAATCGATGACGGACGACGCCGCAACGATGGCATAGGCGAGCGCCTGCGAGGCGCTGGCGATCCAGTCGTCAAGCTCGGCACCGATCTCGCCCCAGTCCCCCGGTGATGTCCACAGATGCGAGGCCTCGACGCCGCGTGCGTTGAGCGCCTTCTCCAGCGTGGCGATCGATGCAACGTCGATCAACTGCGTCGGCTTGCCGTCAGGCCCGGGCACTGGCATTGAGCCCAGCGCGCCGGCATTGCCGGTTGGGCCGCCAAACAGCCGGCCGTTCAGCACGATGCCGCCGCCGGCAAAGGCACCGATGTAGAAATAGACGAAATCGCGCGCCGCACCCGCCGCCTGGCCGAACACGAGCTCGGCGCCGCAGGCCGAGGTGGCATCGTTTTGCAGGTAGACCGGAAATTCGCATTGCGCCTGGATGTCGGCGCGGATGTCGCGATGGCGCCATTCGTCCATGATTTCACGCGGCGCGCCGGCGGTATCGGCCCAGTTCCACAATTCGAACGGCATGGCGATGCCAAGCCCGGCGATGCGCTTGTCCTGCGCAGGAGTGAGCTCGCCGCGCATCTTGTTCATGCCGCTCGTAACGAATTCCACCGTCTCGCGCGGCGCCGGATAGCGGTACGAATGCTGCAGCATCGAGCGCACATTGCCGAGGAAATCGATCAGCACGAGCTCGGCGCTGCGCCGGCCGATCTTCAGGCCGATGAAATAGGCGCCGTCGGGATTGAGCGCCATGGGTATCGAGGGCTGGCCAATCTTGCCGCGCAACGGCGCCTGGCGAACGAGCAGGTCGTCCTCCTCCAGCTCGCGCATGATGACTGATACTGTCTGCGCCGAGAGGCCAGTCATGCGTGCGATGTCGGATTTGGCCAGGCTGCCGTGCTGGCGCACCAGCGACAGCACCAGCCGCTCATTGTGGTCCCGCATGCCGCTTTGATTGGTGCCGCGGTGCAGGCGGCTTTCGGCCGCATCGGGCGAGCCGTGCCTTGTAATGCCGGTCTCCACCCCTGTTCCTCCCGTCGTTTCCCCTCAATGCTTTTGGTCTAGAGTGAGTGAACAATCCTGCGTTGTCAATAATAAATAAGAGTGATTTAATTATTGACAGTGCTGGCGGACTGGTGTCTCTTGAGATCGGCGTCGACACTGGCAGATTTCGTCGGACGCGCTGCAGATGCCGGTTGGCCGGCATCCTAAATGGTTCAATGGGAGGAAAATCGTGACCACGTCAAAACTGTTGAAATCCACCGTGTTTGCCGCGGCCGGACTGAGCCTGATGGCGTTTGCGTCGACGGCATCGGCCGCCGGGGTCGGCGCCTGCTTGATCACCAAGACCGACACCAATCCCTTCTTCGTGAAGATGAAGGAAGGTGCCGCCGCGAAAGCCAAGGAAATCGGTGTCGATCTGAAAGCCTATGCCGGCAAGGCGGAAGGTGACAATGAGGGCCAGGTTGCGGCGATCGAATCCTGCATCGCCGACGGCGCCAAGGGCATTTTGATCACCGCCACCGACACTGCGGCCATCGTGCCGGCGGTGAAGAAGGCGCGCGATGCAGGGGTGCTGGTGATCGCTCTCGACACGCAGCTCGAGCCTGCCGATGCCGCGGATGCGACGTTTGCGACCGACAATTTCAAGGCCGGCGAGCTTATCGGCTCCTGGGCAAAGGCTACCTTGGGCGACAAGGCCAAGGATGCGCACATTGCCTACATGGATCTGATCGCCAGCCAGCCCTCCGTCGACGTCCAGCGTGATCAAGGCTTCATGAAGGGCTTCGGCATCGACCTCGGCGATCCCAAGAAGATCGGCGACGAAACCGACGCACGCAACGTCTGTCACGATCTGTCGAGCGGCAATGAGGATGGCGGGCATACTGCCATGGAGAATTGCCTGCAGAAGGATCCGGATATCAACGTCGTCTACACCATCAACGAACCTGCGGCCGCGGGCGCCTACCAGGCGCTGAAAGCCGTCGGCAAGGAGAAGGACGTCCTGATTGTCTCGGTCGATGGCGGCTGCCCCGGTGTCAAGAACGTTGCCGAGGGCGTGATCGGCGCCACTTCACAGCAATATCCATTGCTCATGGCCTCGCTCGGCATCGAGGCGATCAAGACCTTTGCCGACACCGGCAAGAAGCCTGAGCCGTCGCCCGGTCTGAACTTCTACAACACCGGCGTCACGCTGATCACCGACAAGCCTGCCGCCGGCATCGAATCCATCGACACGAAGCAAGGCCTCAGCAAGTGCTGGGGTTGATTTGATCCCCTGATCGGCTCAACTTCAAAAGAACAATAGGGAATGTGGAGCGGTTTCGGCCGCTCCACATCACAGGCGGGGAGGCCGACTTGAGCGTCGAAACAACCAGGAGCAAGGGACCGCAGGAATTCGAGACGGTCCTGGCCGCTAGCGACGCCAGCGTCGCATCATTCGAGACGCATTCCCGCTCGACGTTGGAGAGCATCCAGCACCGCTTGCATAAAAGCCCGGCCATGGTGCCGCTGATCATCCTGCTCATCTCGGTGGTTCTGTTCGCAGTCGTCGTCGGCGGACGCTTCTTTTCTCCCTTCACCCTCACCCTGATCCTCCAGCAGGTGGCGATAACCGGCATGGTCGGCATCGCGCAGACACTGGTGGTGCTCACCGCCGGCATCGACCTGTCAGTCGGCGCCATCATGGTGCTGAGCTCGGTTGTTATGGGCCAGTTTGCCATGCATTACGGTGTTCCAGCGCCGGTCGCCGTTGCCATCGGGCTGCTTGTCGGCGCGATTTGCGGCTTGATCAACGGCATTCTCATCGCCTGGGTGAAACTGCCGCCCTTCATCGTGACGCTCGGCACCTGGTCGATCTACGCTGCCATCAACTTCATCTATTCCGGCAACGAGACCATCCGCAGCCAGGATCTCGAGGCGACGGCACCGCTGCTGCAGTTTTTCGGCGGCTCGTTCAGGATCGGCGGCGCAGTCTTCACCTATGGCGTGCTGTTGGTGCTGATCATGGGGGCAATTGCCTGGTACGTGCTCAATCACACCGCATGGGGCCGGCATGTCTACGCAGTCGGCGACGACCCGGAAGCCGCGGAACTGTCGGGGGTGCGCGTCAGCCGGATGCTGGTCACGGTCTATACCCTGACCGGCATCATTTGTGCCATCGCCGGCTGGGCCTTGATCGGACGCATCGGATCGGTCTCGCCGCAGGCCGGGCAGTTCGAGAACATCAATTCGATTACCGCCGTGGTGATTGGCGGCACATCACTGTTCGGCGGCCGCGGTTCCATCCTCGGGACCATCTTCGGTGCGCTGATCGTCGGGGTGTTCGCGCTCGGCCTCAGGCTTTGGGGGACAGATCCCCAATGGACGCAATTGTCTGTCGGCGCCCTTATCATCATCGCTGTTGGTATCGACCAGTGGATCAGGAAGATCTCGGCATGAACCAGACTCAGGAACCGATCCTTACCGCCCGCAGCCTGGTCAAACGCTACGGTCGCGTCACCGCCCTCGACAATGCCGATTTCGATCTCTATCCGGGCGAAATCCTTGCTGTCATCGGCGACAACGGCGCCGGCAAGTCGTCGCTTATCAAGGCGATTTCCGGCGCGGTCGTGCCCGACGAAGGCGAGATCCGGCTTGAAGGCAAGCCTATTGCATTCAAATCGCCGATGGAGGCCCGCGAAGCCGGCATCGAGACCGTCTACCAGAACCTGGCGCTGTCGCCGGCGCTGTCCATCGCCGACAACATGTTTCTCGGCCGCGAGATCCGCAAGCCGGGCTTTCTTGGCAGCTGGCTGCGCATGCTCGACCGTCCGGCGATGGAAAAGCGCGCCCGCGACAAGCTGACCGAACTTGGCCTGATGACCATCCAGAACATCAGCCAGGCGGTGGAAACTCTCTCCGGCGGTCAACGCCAGGGCGTGGCGGTGGCGCGCGCCGCGGCCTTCGGCTCGAAGATGGTCATCATGGATGAGCCGACGGCCGCGCTCGGCGTCAAGGAGAGCCGCCGCGTGCTCGAACTGATACTCGACGTCAAACGCCGAGGCCTGCCGATCGTGCTGATTTCACACAATATGCCGCATGTCTTCGAGGTGGCGGACCGCATTCACATTCATCGGCTCGGCCGTCGCCTGTGCGTCATCGATCCGAAGCAGTATACGATGTCCGACGCGGTCGCCTTCATGACCGGCGCCAAGGTGCCGCCGGAGGCGGCGCTGGCGGCCTGAACAAGAACTTGAGGCCCGCCGCTGAGGGCGCGGTGTTTCAATGCCAAATTGCCGCAGGGCAACCCGGCTTGCGGTCGCCTGAATCCATTGAACATCCGGTGGGATGCATTAGCATTGGCGGAGATGGTGAAAGCCGCATGATCCTGGCAACGTCACGAGAGGCAGCATGACGCGCGCGATGACAACCGAAGCTCCTCTGCCCACCCTCGAAAACCCGGATCCCAAGACGCTCGCCGACGAAGTCTTGCAGGCCCTCAAATACAGGGTCGGCAAGGGCACCAACGTTGCAACCCAGTACGATTGGCTCACCGCCTCGATCAAGGTTGTGCGCGACCGCATCGTCGATCATTGGATGCAGGCGACCCAAGAGGCCTACGCCCAGCAGGAAAAGCGCGTCTATTACCTGTCACTGGAATTCCTCATCGGCCGCTTGATGCGCGATGCCTTCTCCAATCTCGGCCTGATGGACAATATGCGCGAGGCGCTGTCGTCACTTGGCGTCGACCTCGACATCATTGCTGCGCTCGAACCGGACGCTGCCCTTGGCAATGGCGGCCTTGGCCGGCTCGCCGCCTGCTTCATGGAAAGCATGGCTACCGTCGATATCCCCGCGCATGGCTATGGCATTCGCTACGCCAACGGCATGTTTCGGCAGGAGATCCATGACGGCTGGCAAGTCGAACTGCCCGAGACATGGCTCGATCACGGCAATCCTTGGGAGTTCGAACGCCGCGAACGCTCCTTCGAGGTCGGCTTCGGCGGCTCGGTGGAATCGATCACCTCGAAGGATGGCAGGCTCGAGCGCCATGTCTGGAAGCCGACCGAACATGTTCTGGCCGTTGCTTACGATACCCCGGTGGTTGGCTGGCGGGCCAACCGCGTCAACACGCTGCGTCTGTGGTCCGGCATGCCGGTCGATCCGATCCTGCTCGACAAGTTCAACGCCGGCGATCACATCGGCGCGCTCGCCGAGAGCAACAAGGCCGATGCGCTGTCGCGCGTCCTTTACCCGGCCGATTCCCACAAGGCAGGCCAGGAGTTGCGGCTCAGGCAGGAGTATTTCTTCTCCACCGCCTCGCTGCAGGACATCCTTCAGCGTCATCTCAGCCAGTATGGCGACCTGCAATCGCTGCCCGACAAGGCGGCGATCCATCTCAACGACACCCATCCGGCCATCGCCGTCCCCGAGCTGATGCGCCTGTTGATGGATGTCCACGGCATGGATTTCGACCAGGCGTGGAGCATCACCAAGCGCACCTTCGGCTACACCAACCACACGCTGCTGCCCGAAGCGCTGGAAAGCTGGCCCGTGCCGCTATTCGAGCGGCTGTTGCCGCGCCACATGCAGATCGTCTACGCCATCAACGCCGAGGTGCTGCTCGAGGCGCGCGTCTCCGACCAGTTCTCGGACGAGCAGATCAGCCGCATCTCGCTGATCCAGGAAAATGGCGATCGCCGCGTGCGTATGGGCAATCTGGCCTTTGTCGGCTCGCACTCGATCAACGGCGTCTCGGCACTGCATACGGAATTGATGAAGGAGACGGTGTTTGCCGACCTCCACAGGCTCTACCCGGATCGCATCAACAACAAGACCAACGGGATCACACCGCGGCGCTGGCTGATACAGTGCAATCCCGGCCTCACGGCACTCACCCGAGAGGCGATCGGCGACGGCTTCCTCGACGACATCGACGAGATAAAGCTGCTCGATCCTTTCGCCGAGGACGCTGCCTTCCGCGACAAGTTCGCCGCTGTCAAACGGGCGAACAAGACGAGGCTTGCCAATCTCGTTGCCGACCGGCTCGGCATCAAGGTGGACCCCTCGGCGCTGTTCGACATCCAGGTCAAGCGCATCCACGAATACAAGCGCCAGCTCTTGAACATTCTCGAAGCGGTCGCGCTTTACGACCAGATCCGCTCGCATCCGGAGCGCGACTGGATGCCCCGCGTCAAGTTCTTCGGCGGCAAGGCGGCGCCCAGCTATCACAACGCCAAGCTGATCATCAAACTTGCCAACGACGTCGCCCGGGTCATCAACCGCGACCCGGCGGTGCGCGGCTTGCTGAAAGTGGTGTTCGTGCCGAACTACAATGTCAGCCTAGCCGAGATCATGATGCCGGCCGCCGATCTTTCGGAGCAGATATCGACCGCCGGCATGGAAGCGTCCGGCACCGGCAACATGAAGTTCGCGCTGAACGGCGCGCTGACCATCGGCACGCTCGACGGCGCCAATGTCGAGATCAAGGAATGCGTCGGCGACGACAACATCTTCATCTTCGGCCTGACCACTGATGAGGTCGCCGAGCGGCGCAACAATGGTTACGATCCGCGCGCCGTAATCGAGGGATCGCCTGAATTGGCGCAGGCGCTTGCCGCGGTTTCGTCCGGGGTCTTTTCGCCTGACGATCCGGACCGTTATCGCGACCTGATCAACGGCCTTTACCAGAGCGACTGGTTCATGGTCGCTGCGGATTTCGATGCCTACGCCGCCACCCAGCGCGACGTCGATGCCGTCTGGCGCAACAGCCCGGACTGGTACGCCAGAGCCATCCGCAATGTCGCCCGCGTCGGCTGGTTCTCGTCCGACCGCACGATCCGCCAATATGCGAAAGACATCTGGCACGTGCCCGCCTGATGTGATTGCATGAGACCAGGAACAATGTGGCCCTAGTGGAGTGATTTGACCTTCGCATCCCTTGGAAGGTCAGGCGGCCTGCGACTGTCGAATTCAAAACTTCACTAGAAACACGCACTTGGTGCCCGAGGAGGGACACTGCCTGATGAGCAAGCCGCGCGCGACCGTTGCGACAAGCGGGCCGGACGGACTGGCGCCAGCCGGCGATGTCGCGGCGATTGTCGCCGGCACGCATGGCGACCCGTTCTCCGTGCTTGGCGTGCATGAGGCGGGGAAGGGCTTTGTCGGCCGCTGCTTCGTCCCTCATGCCGAGTCCGTCACCGCCTATACGCTGACCGGCAAGAAGGCCGGCGAGCTGTCGAGACGCGACGATCGCGGCTTCTTCGAGGGCAAACTGTCGCTGCGCAAACGCCAGCCGCTGCGCTATCACGCCAGGAACGCCGGCGGCGACTGGTGGCTGACCGATCCATATTCCTTCGGCCCCGTGCTCGGCCCGCTGGACGACTATTACATCGCCGAAGGATCGCATCTCAGGCTGTTCGACAAGCTCGGCGCTCATCTCATCGACCATGAGGGTGCATCGGGCGTACATTTTGCGGTGTGGGCGCCCAATGCAAGGCGTGTCTCGGTGGTCGGCGACTTCAACGAGTGGGACGGCCGCAGGCACACCATGCGCGACCGCCGCGATACCGGTATCTGGGAGCTGTTCATTCCCGACATCGGCGCCGGCCGCCCTTATAAATACGAGATCATCGGGCCGGATGGCGTGAGATTGCCGCTCAAGGCAGATCCGTTCGCCTTCAAATCCGAACTGCGCCCGGCTACCGCCTCGGTGACGGCGCTGCCGCCGGTGCATGAATGGGGCGACGAGGCGCACCGGAACTACTGGCGCAATGCCGACCACAGGCGCGAGGCCGTATCGATCTACGAGGTCCATGCCGGCTCATGGCGGCTTCACGACGACGGCAGCTTCCTGTCATGGGACGAACTCGCCGACCGGCTGATCCCCTATGTGGTCGAGACGGGTTTCACCCACATCGAATTCATGCCGATCTCCGAACACCCCTATGACCCGTCCTGGGGCTACCAGACGACCGGTCTCTATGCGCCGAGCGCCCGCTTTGGCGATCCGGACGGTTTTGCCCGCTTCGTCGACGGTGCCCACCGCGCCGGCATCGGCGTCATCCTCGACTGGGTGCCGGCGCATTTCCCGGTTGACGAACACGGTCTGGCAAAGTTCGACGGCACCGCACTCTACGAACATGCCGATCCGCGCAAGGGCTTCCATCCCGACTGGAACACCGCGATCTACAATTTTGGTCGTCGCGAGGTGGTCTCGTTTCTTGTCAACAATGCGCTGTTCTGGGCAGAGAAATATCACGTCGACGGTCTGCGCGTCGATGCGGTCGCCTCGATGCTTTATCTCGATTATTCGCGCAAGGCTGGTGAATGGATTCCCAACGAGAGGGGCGGGCGCGAGAACCTGGAAGCGGTCAGCTTCCTGCAACGGATGAACAAGGAGGTCTACGGCCACCATCCGGGTGTGATGACCATCGCCGAGGAATCGACCTCGTGGCCGAAAGTCTCGCAGCCGGTGCACGAGGGCGGACTGGGCTTCGGTTTCAAGTGGAACATGGGCTTCATGCACGACACTCTGGAGTATTTCTCCAAGGAGCCGATCTTCCGCAAGCATCACCACAACGACATCACCTTCGGCCTGGTCTACGCCTTCAGCGAGAACTTCGTGCTGCCGCTGTCCCATGACGAGGTGGTGCACGGCAAGGGAACGCTGCTTAACAAGATGGCCGGCGACGACTGGCAGAAATTCGCGACGCTGCGCGCCTATTACGCCTTCATGTGGGGCTATCCCGGCAAGAAGCTGTTGTTCATGGGCCAGGAGTTCGCGCAACGCCGCGAGTGGAGCGAGGCGCGCGCGCTCGACTGGAACCTGCTCGATTTCCGGCTCCACCGTGGTGTCTGGCAGACGGTGCGCGATCTCAACTATCTCTACCGCTCGCGCCCGGCGCTGCATGCCCGCGACTGCGAGCCGGAGGGCTTTTCCTGGCTGATCGTCGATGACAGCGCGAATTCGGTGTTCGCTTGGCTGCGCAGCGCGCCGGGCGGCAACCCGGTCGCCGTCATTTCCAACTTCACGCCGGTGCCGCGCGACAATTACCGCGTGCCGTTGCCGCAGACCGGAAAATGGCGCGAGATCATCAACACCGACGCCACGGACTATGGCGGTTCCGGCAAGGGCAACAGCGGCCTCGTCGAGGCTCGGGCGGAAGGAGGAGGCATTTCGGCGACGATGCTTTTGCCGCCGCTGTCGACGATCATGCTCGAATTCGTCCCGGACTGAGCTATGTCTGGAGCATCTAACCTGGGAGGATAGGAATGGCTGAAACAAAACGAACACAGCCGCTGGCACGCGACGCCATGGCTTATGTGCTGGCCGGCGGCCGTGGCAGCCGGCTCAAGGAACTGACCGACCGCCGCGCCAAGCCGGCGGTCTATTTCGGCGGCAAGACCCGCATCATCGATTTCGCGCTGTCCAATGCGCTCAATTCCGGTATCCGCCGCCTCGGCGTCGCCACCCAGTACAAGGCGCATTCGCTGATCCGCCACCTGCAGCGCGGCTGGAACTTCCTGCGGCCCGAGCGCAACGAGAGTTTCGACATCTTGCCGGCCAGCCAGCGTGTGTCGGAAACACAGTGGTATGAGGGCACCGCCGACGCCGTGTACCAGAACATCGACATCATCGAGGCCTATGGGCCGGAATACATGGTCATCCTGGCCGGCGACCACGTCTACAAGATGGATTACGAATTGATGCTGCGCCAGCATGTAGAGGCCGGCGCCGATGTCACCGTCGGCTGCCTCGAAGTGCCGCGCATGGAAGCCACCGGCTTCGGCGTCATGCATGTCGACACCAAGGACACCATCATCTCCTTCATCGAAAAGCCCGCCGATCCGCCGGGCATTCCCGACAAGCCGGATTTTGCGCTGGCCTCGATGGGCATCTATGTGTTCAAGACCAAGTTCCTGATGGAGCAATTGCGTCGCGATGCGGCGGAGCCCGGCTCCAGCCGCGACTTCGGCAAGGACATCATCCCCTACATCGTCGAACACGGAAAGGCGATCGCGCATCGCTTCGCCAAATCATGCGTGCGCTCGACCGCCGAGAACGAGGCCTATTGGCGCGACGTCGGCACGGTCGATGCCTATTGGGAAGCCAATATCGACCTGACCGACATCACGCCGGAACTCGACCTCTACGACCGCGACTGGCCGATCTGGACCTACGCCGAGTTGAAGCCGCCGGCAAAGTTCGTGCATGACGAAGATGGCCGCCGCGGGTCGGCCGTGTCGTCTCTCGTGTCGGGCGATTGCATCGTTTCGGGCGCTTCGCTGAAGCGAAGCCTGATCTTCACCGGGGCGCGCATCAATTCCTATTCGACGCTGGAGGAGGTCGTCATGCTGCCCGACGTCCATGTCGGCCGCAACGCCAGGCTGAAGCGCGTGGTCATCGATCACGGCGTCAGGATCCCGGAGGGGCTGGTGGTCGGCGAGGATCCTGTCCTCGACGCCAAGCGTTTCCGCGTTTCGGAAAAAGGCATCTGCCTGGTCACGCAGGACATGGTCAACAGGCTGGGATCGTAGTGCATGCAGGTTCTGTCGGTGGCGCCCGAGATCTTTCCGCTGGTCAAAACCGGAGGGCTCGCCGACGTGACTGGCGCCTTGCCCGTGGCATTGGCCGGCAACGGCGTCAACATGCGCACGCTCGTCCCCGGCTATCCTCAGGTGATGGGCGCCTTCAGGAAAAAGAAGGCGGTTCAGCAATATCCATTGCTGCAGGGTGGGAAGGCTTCGGTGCATGCCGTCCAGATCGCCGGGCTCGACCTGTTTGTGCTCGACGCGCCGCATCTTTTCGACCGTCCCGGCGGCCCGTACGGCAACGCGACCGGCGCCGACTGGCCGGACAATTGGCGGCGGTTCGCGGCCTTGAGCCAGGTCGGCGGTGATATTGCTGCCGGCGCCATCTCCGGCTACCTGCCCGATATCGTCCATGCCCATGACTGGCAGTCGGCAATGACGCTCGCCTATATGCGCTACGGCAAGGCGGTCGGCACGCCGTCGATGATCACCGTCCATAACCTCGCCTTCCAGGGCCAGTTCGGCGCCGGCATCTTTGGCGAGCTTGGCCTGCCGGCGGCGGCGATGGCGCTTGACGGCGTCGAATATTATGGCGGCGTCGGCTTCCTCAAGGCCGGCCTGCAGGCCGCCTGGGCGATCACCACGGTCAGCCCGACCTATGCGCAGGAAATCCGCTTGCCCGAATTCGGCATGGGCCTCGACGGCCTGATCAACATGCGCTCCGTCGATCTCCATGGCATCGTCAACGGCATCGATACCGAGATCTGGAACCCGGAAACCGACACGCATCTGGTCTCCAACTACACGGCAAAGACGCTTAAGGCGCGAATGCCCAACAAGGCCGCGGTCGAGGACCGTTTCAGCCTCGATCGCGACGATAGCCCGATCGTCTGCGTCGTCAGCCGGCTGACCTGGCAAAAGGGCATGGACATATTGGCGGCGGCCGTCGACGGTATCGTCGCGGCAGGTGCACGGCTGGCAGTCCTTGGGTCTGGCGACGCAGGGCTCGAAGGCGCGTTGCTTGCCGCCGCAGCCCGCCATCGTGGTCGCATCGGCGTCGTCGTCGGCTATGACGAGGGGCTCTCCCACACCATGCAGGGCGGCTGCGACGCGATCATTATCCCGTCGCGCTTCGAACCTTGCGGGCTGACGCAGCTTTACGGCCTGCGCTATGGCTGCGTGCCGGTCGTCGCGCGCACCGGCGGCCTTGCCGACACGGTTATCGATGCCAACGAAGCCGCCATCTCTGCCGGCGTGGCGACCGGCTTCCAGTTTGCGCCCGCCAATGCTGGCGCCCTGCTGCACGCCATCCGCCGCCTTGTCGAAGCGCATGCCAATTCCGCGGTGTGGGCGTCGATGCAGCGGCAAGGCATGAAGGCCGACGTGTCGTGGGACAAAAGCGCCGAAAAATATGTCCAACTCTATCGCTTGCTGCTTTCGAAAAGGGCTGCCTGACTGATGATCCGCACTGTCGCCACAAAACCCTATCCCGACCAGAAGCCCGGCACCTCCGGGCTGCGCAAGAAAGTCCCGGTGTTCCAGCAGGAGCACTATGCCGAGAACTTCATCCAGTCGATCTTCGACGCGCTGGACGGGTTCGAGGGCAAGACCCTGGTGATCGGCGGCGACGGCCGCTTTTATAACCGCGAGGTCATCCAGAAGGCCATCGCCATGGCCGCGGCAAACGGCTTCGGCAAGGTGATGGTCGGGCAGGGCGGTATCTTATCCACGCCGGCCGCTTCGCATGTCATCCGCAAATACAAGACCTTCGGCGGCATCATCCTGTCCGCCAGCCACAATCCGGGTGGCCCGCATGAGGATTTCGGCATCAAATACAATGCCGGCAATGGCGGCCCGGCGCCGGAAAAGCTGACCGACGCGATCTTCGAAAAAACCAAGGCGATTTCGAGCTTCAAGATCGCCGATATCGGACCGGTCGACATCGACGCGATCGGCACGGTCAAGGCAGGAGACATGACCGTCGAAATCATCGATCCGGTCGCCGACTATGCCGAACTGATGGAAAGCCTGTTCGATTTCAATGCCTTGCGGGCGCTGTTCAAATCAGGCTTCCGCATGCGCTTCGACGCCATGCATGCGGTGACCGGCCCCTACGCCAAGGAGATCCTCGAAAACCGGCTAGGCGCGCCGAACGGCACCGCTCGCAATTTTATCCCGCTGCCGGATTTCGGCGGCCACCATCCCGATCCCAATCTGGTGCATGCAAAACACCTCTACGACGAGATGATGGGGCCGGATGCGCCCGACTTTGGCGCTGCCTCCGACGGCGACGGCGACCGCAACCTGATCATCGGCAAGGGCATTTTCATAACCCCGTCGGATTCGGTGGCGATGCTCGCTGCCAATGCCCATCTGGCTCCGGGCTACAAGGCCGGGCTGAAAGGCATCGCCCGTTCAATGCCGACCAGCGGTGCTGCCGACCGGGTCGCTGAAAAGCTCGGCATCGGCATCTATGAAACGCCAACCGGCTGGAAGTTCTTCGGCAATCTGCTGGATGCCGGCATGGCGACGATCTGCGGCGAGGAGAGTGCGGGGACCGGCTCCAACCATGTCCGCGAAAAGGACGGGCTGTGGGCCGTGCTTTTGTGGCTCAACATCCTTGCCGCGCGTGGTGAAAGCGCCAGGCAGATCGTCACCGAGCATTGGGCGGCCTATGGGCGCAACTACTATTCGCGCCACGACTACGAGGAGGTCGAGACCGATCGTGCCAACGCGCTTGTCGACGAGCTGCGCGCCAAGCTCGGCTCGCTGCCTGGCACCAGCGTGCGCGGCATGACGATCGCCAGCGCCGATGATTTCGCCTATCACGATCCGGTCGATGGCTCGGTCAGCAAGAACCAGGGCATCAGGGTGTTGTTCGAAGGCGGCTCACGCGTCGTCTTCCGCCTGTCCGGCACCGGCACCTCGGGCGCGACGCTGCGGCTTTATGTCGAGCGCTACGAGCCGGACAAGAATCGCCACGATCTCGACACCCAGGAGGCGCTTGCCGATCTGATCGCGGCGGCCGACGACATTGCCGGGATTCGCAGCCATACCGGCCGCGCCAAGCCGAGCGTGATTACGTGAGCTTGGAGCGGCGCGCCTCTCCTTCTCCCCTTGTGGGGTCCGAAGGACGGGGCGAGACCCGTGGCTCGCCCCCGGGCGGTGGATCGGCGCGAAGCGCCGAGACGGATGAGGGGTGTTGGAAGGAATGCCGTCCGCGCCAAGCTGGAGCACCCCTCATCCGTCGCCTTCGGCGACACCTTCTCCCACAAGGGGAGAAGGGGGAGCTAACCTGGCAACGCCTCAAACTGTCTACGACCTGCTGCTGTGAGCGCGCGTGAGCCAACTCGGCGCAACCATCACCAAAGAAGGCATTCGCTTCGCCGTATGGTCCTCGTCGGCTCGGCGCATCTGGGTCTCGATTTTCGACGAGCGAGGAAGGCGCGAGATCGACCGGCTTGAACTGCAGCCCGAGGGCGACGGCGTGCATACGCTTTTTGTTGCCGGTCTCGCCGCCGGCACCCGATACGGGTTCCGCGCCGATGGCGACTACGCGCCGGAACAGGGGCTCTGGTTCGATCCCGACAAGCTGCTGGCCGATCCCTATGCCGTCGAGATCGACAGACCCTATGCCTATGACGGCCGGCTCGCCGCACGCCAGGGCGAGGGGGGCGACACGGCGTCGCTGATGCCGAAGGCCATTGCCGGCGCCTTGCCGGAACCCTTGCCCGCCTTGCCGCCTCTGTTTAGGCCCGGCGGCCTCATCTACGAGGTGCAGGTGCGCGCCTTCACAAAGCTGCATCCCGACATTCCCGAGAAGCAACGCGGCACCATTGCAGCCCTCGCTCATCCTCTTGTTGTCGAGCATCTGCAAAAACTCGGCGTTGCAGCCGTGGAGTTGATGCCGGTGACTGCATCGATCGACGAACGGCATTTGCCGCCGCTCGGGCTGGGCAACGCCTGGGGCTACAATCCCGTGACCTTCATGGCGCTGGATCCGCGACTGGCGCCCGGCGGTCTGGCTGAGCTGCGCGAAACGGTCGCCGCGCTGCGCGAGGCCGGCATCGGTACCATTCTCGACCTGGTGTTCAACCACACCGGCGAAAGCGACCGGCTCGGCCCGACATTGTCGCTGCGCGGGCTCGACAACCGCGCCTACTACCGGCACGAGGCCGACGGCGCTCTGGTCAATGACACCGGAACCGGCAATATGGTTGCCTGCGATCATCCGGTCGTCCGGGAAATGGTCCTCGACACGCTTCGCCACTTTGTCCAGCACGCCAGTGTCGACGGGTTCCGCTTTGACCTGGCGCCGATCCTTGGCCGCGTCGACGGCGTTTTCGACGCCGATGCGCCGCTGCTGAACGCCATTCGCAACGACCCAGTTCTTGCCGACCGTGTGCTGGTCGCTGAGCCTTGGGACATCGGACCGGATGGCTATCAGCTCGGCAATTTTCCGCCGCCCTTCCTCGAATGGAACGACAAATACCGTGATGATATCCGCCGCTTCTGGCGCGGCGACGGCGGCATGATCGGTGCGCTGGCGACGCGGCTTGCGGGGTCGTCCGATGTCTTTGCCAAACCAGGCCAGGCAACGGTCCGCAGCATCAATTTCATCGCCGCACATGACGGGATGACACTGGCCGACATCGTTGCCTATGAACACAAGCACAACGAGGCCAATGGCGAACAGAACCGCGACGGCCACGACGACAACCTGTCCTGGAACAATGGCGTCGAGGGCCAGACCGACGACCAGTCAATCGTTACGGCCCGTTTCGATGACCAACGCGCACTGCTGGCGACGCTCTTTGCCTCGCGCGGCACGATCATGCTGACGGCCGGCGACGAATTCGGCCGCACGCAGCGCGGCAACAACAACGCCTACGCGCAGGACAATGACATCACCTGGCTCGACTGGGCCGGGCGCGACCGGGCGCTGGAGCGGTACACGGCTCTGCTCGCCAAGATGCGTCGTGCCGCGCCGGCGCTTTTGGACGCAAGCTTTCTCACCGGCGAGCCTGCGGCCGGCTCGGAAATAGCTGACGTCGTCTGGCTGAGCGAAACCGGCGTGCCGCTCGACGAAGCAGCCTGGCACGATCCTAGGCGGCATCGGCTGGTCATGGTTCTCGGCGATGAGGACGGTCGCCTTGCCGTGATCATCAATGGTGACCGTCGGGCCTGCATGTTCACGCTGCCGGAACGGGCGGGTTTTCATTGGTGCCCAGCCATCGAAACGGATAGTGGCGATATCTCACGGCCGGTTTTGGGGCGAACGGTCATATTCATGATCGAAAGCAGGGCCGCGCAGGCGGGCGCAGGGGAGAGCCATGATGGGTGACAATGCCGAATGGTGGCGCGGCTGCGTCATCTACCAGATCTACCCGCGCTCCTTCCAGGACACGACAGGCGACGGTAGCGGCGATCTCCTCGGCATCACCTCGAGGCTTGCCCATGTCGCATCGCTCGGTGTCGACGCCGTTTGGCTGTCGCCTTTCTTCAAGTCGCCAATGGCCGAAATGGGCTACGACGTATCGGATTACTGCGCCGTCGATCCGATGTTCGGCACATCAGAGGATTTCGACGCGCTGATTGCAGAGGCGCACCGGCTCGGCCTGAAAGTGATCATCGACCAGGTCTTGTCACATTCGTCGGATCGGCACGAATGGTTCGTCGAAAGCCGAACGAGCCGCGATAACGCCAAGGCCGACTGGTACGTCTGGGCCGATGCGAAGCCCGACGGCACCGCGCCCAACAACTGGCTGTCGCTTTTCGGCGGCCCCGCCTGGGAATGGGACGCAACGCGCAGGCAATATTACCTGCATAATTTCCTCGCCTCGCAGCCGGACCTGAATTTCCACAATCCGCAGGTGCAGGACGCCTTGCTGGAAACGGTGCGGTTCTGGCTCGAGCGTGGCGTCGACGGTTTCCGGCTGGATACGGTCAACTATTACGTCCACGACCGCTGGCTCCGCAGCAACCCGCCTTTGGCGGAAAGCGTCGCCGGCACCAATACGGCAACCAGCCCCTATTTTTACCAGGAGCATCTGTTCGACAAGACGCAGCCGGAAAACCTTGCTTTTCTCAGGCGCTTCCGGGCGTTGCTTGACGAGTACGAAGGCCGCGCCGCGGTCGGCGAGATTGGTGACGAAAGCCGTTCGTTGCAGACGCTTGCCGCCTACACGGGCGGCGGCGACAAGCTCCAAATGTCCTACACGTTCGACCTGCTTGGCCCGCAATTCTCCGCGGCGCATGTGCGCGGTTGTGTCGAGGCCTTCGAGAGTACGGTGTTCGACGGCTGGGTTTGCTGGGCATTCTCCAACCACGATGTCGTGCGCCATGTCAGCCGCTGGACAAGGCCGGGCGGCGATCCGGACAGGGTGGCGAAATTCTCAATCGTGCTGCTTTCTTGCCTGCGCGGGTCGATCTGCCTCTATCAGGGCGAGGAGCTCGGGCTGGAGGAGGCCGAGCTGGCGTTCGAGGATTTGCGCGATCCTTTCGGCATCCGCTTCTGGCCGGAGATCAAGGGGCGGGATGGGTGCCGCACGCCGATGGTCTGGGAGGCTGGCGCCGATAATGCCGGCTTTTCAACCGGCAAGCCGTGGCTTCCGGTCCCGGCAAACCATCGCGCCCGCGCGGTCGATGTCCAGGACGGCGAGCAAACCTCCGTCCTGGCGAGCTACCGGGCGATGCTGGCCTTGCGCAAGCAGCATCCGGCGCTGGTTCGAGGCTCGATCCGGTTTCTCGATGCTGAGGGCGACGTCCTTGCCTTCATTCGCGAAGGCGGTGACGAAAAGCTGCTCTGCGTCTTCAATTTTGCCGATGAGCCGGCCGGCTGGCAATCGCCGCCGGATCTGGATGTGATAGAGCCGATAGATCTTGGCAGTACTACCGGCGTCTTGCAGGAAGGAGCTCTATCCCTGCCGCCGCTCGGCTGCTTTCTCGGCCGGATCGGCTGATCTCTATTTGATCTCATTGAACGAGTACGGAGCGCCCGCAAGTCGCGCCGACAACCCGGACATCGGCCTCGCCGACATGCACGCCAAGCGCTGCAAGAACGTTATAAACCAGTGCGTCGACAGGCGCCGTCACGCCGTTCAGAACCGTTACCACCGCCGGCTTCACCGTTCCGAGCAGAGCCGTCACGTCCAGCCCGAGGCCCAGCGCATTGACCGAGAGCGACAGCCCGCTGACCAGTGACGTGGTGAGCGATTGCGTCAGGTTCTTCGTCGAAACCGTCTTTATCGTCTTGTTGGCGATATCGGTGCTGTCGAACGTCAATGTGGTCGGATCGTTGTTGGTGATCGCAAGTGCTGAAGAACCCTTCACATCGAGCAGATTGAGGGTGAGCAGCAGGAGCTTCACGCTTACCTGTGCAATCGTGGCATCGGAGAACGATTGCGGATTGCTGAAATCGGCGAAGGCCGATGGGTTGTTGTCGGCGTCGCTGGCGGCAAGGTGCAGCGAGGCCACGCCAGGCTGCGCGGCGATCGAGACCTTGATGCTATCCGGCCGGCCCGTCGGGCAGCTGATGTCGGTTAGTTTGGCTTCCGCATAGGCGACTTCGACATGCAGAGGCAGGTTGACGGACAGCAGACTGATGCCGCCGCCGAGATTGGAATTGCCGATGCCGACTGTGGTGACCAGCTTGATTCGTGTCTGCGCAGTGCGCACCACGGTGCCTTTTTCCCCGACGGCCAGCCAGGGTGAATATTGCATCGGTTCACCGATGGCGACGGCGAGCGTGGTGGAGGTAAGTCCCGGAATAGTGGCGCCGAGATCGACCTGGACCTGGTTTGAGCCATTGGCCAGCGAGGCGGCGGCACCCAGCATGCCCATCGCGCTTGCGTCGACGGAAAAGCCTGGAGACTTTTGTCCGAGGCCGAGCTTGCCGATCGAACCAAGGTCGACAAGATGATTGAGCGGTATCTTGGCCGTGTTGGTAGCCCTCGACGCGATTGTCTGTAGGACAAGTTTGCTGGCGCTGCCCGTCCCCGAAGCATTGGCCATGGCGGTCGCGATCTGGCCTACCGTCGCTTTCGAGGCCAGCACTTCGGAATAGCTGACGCCGGTCAGTTGCAACTGCACCGCAAGGGCATCGACGAACGAAAGCACGTTGACGTCGGCCGAAATCAGCGCGTTGTAGTCCATGACGCTGAGCGAGATGTTTCCGCCCAGCAGCTTACTGAGAAGCGCGTTGAGGATGCCGCCGTTGACGCTGAGAAGCCTGGATCCGACCGAGAACATCGCTTGCGGCGTCATGCTGGCAATGGCTTCGGTGCCGACAACCGGAGTAGGGATGAGCGAACTGGCGAAATACCGGGCGGGGATTTTGTGTAGAGTGACGCGAACGGCGTTGTAAGGCATTTTACCGGCTTCGAAGCGCTTGTCGACCCCGACCGAGGACGCCGCTGAGTATCGGCCGCCGGTGACGGACACGACGGTTTTCCCAACCGTGGGAACGATTGTCTCACCCGGCTTTTGAACAATGATGCCGGGCATTCGGTTGTCACTGAGCGTGGTTACCGCCGCGGCTTCCATATTGTTGATGTTCGACGCCGCGGTGATCGCCGCCAGATCGGTCATCGCCTGGGCTTCCCTGCGCTCCGTGTAGATCGAACCTTCGTCGACAGCGAAGGCCGCCAGCCCCAGCGCGAACGGTGCTATCAGCGCCGTCATGACGGCAAAGTTCGCCTTCTCGTCGCCTAGCATCGCGCGCCCGATCCGGCCGATGCTGCTCAGCAAGAACTGCGACATTTCAAATGCCTCCAATCCTGATGGTCGACCTGCGTGAGATCGTGGTTTGGGGCATCGCAAGGCTGGGCAACAAGTTCCAGATCGGCAGGTTGCTGGCATCATACTGAATCGACACGACGAACTGATTTCCGTCGGCCGTACTGTCCGTCGCCTGATAGGTCAGCTTGCCGGAATCGACGAACGGGTATCCACTGGCGTTGTTTTTGACGAAACCTGCCACTAGCGCCTGGCGCTCGGTTTGGTTCAATCCGGCAATTGCAGTACGGGCGGCATCGGCGGCGATTTGCTGCAACGAGTTGCTTGCACCAAAATAGATACCATATGCAACCATTCCGAGTACGAGCAGGATAAAGATCGGGGAAAGCAGGGCGAATTCGACCGCGGAAGTTCCGGATTCTTCTCCAATTTTGCGTAGATTTGCCCTTATTGGGCGCAATATTTTACGCTTTAATGTGACAGTATTACTGTCTATCTTGTTCATTGCCCTTGCCCGTTGGACCATAAAGGTCGATGTGCCGAACCCATCGGGATTTGTAACCCTTGGTTGCCTAAGAACCAATTAATACATTCCGGTAAACTGAAATGATCAGCCAGATTATCGGCGTTCTGGCCAGGAAACCCAGCCAAACTCATGGTTTCGATCATTGATTGGCGGTTCGCAAAGCGGCTGCCCCGGCCCCCTTACTTTGGGTGACCCCGAGAGTCTGTTGAAATAAAAAATCTCCACGTTACTGTTTGGCCACCAGCTGCCGGAAAGGGAACCGGCTGCGCGCTCGAAAGGAACCAGCCAATCGGTTTCGGGGCGTCAACACTTAGAGACGTAGCCGAAGGGCGACGTCATTAGGGAGAACTCCATGCTGAAACGTGTGCTGAAGGCGACGGTACTCGCCACGACCATGGTCTTGGCCGCCGGTACGTTCTACACGCCGGCTTTCGCCGAAACCGTCTACAACCGCGGAGCCGCCGCCGAAGCGGAGACGCTCGATCCGCACAAGACCTCGACGGTCTACGAAGCCGATATCATACGCGACCTGTTCCAGGGCCTCGTCATGCATGACCAGAAGACGAACCTCATTCCGGGCGCAGCCGAAAGCTGGACGGTGTCCGACGACGGCACTGTCTACACCTTCAAGCTGCGCAAGGACGGCCTCTGGTCGGATGGCAGCCCGGTGACGGCGGACGACTTCGTTTATTCGTTCCGTCGGCTGGAAGATCCGGCCACCGCTGCCGAATACGCTTCCATGCTCTATCCGGTGAAGGGTGCCGAGGAAGTCAACACCAAGAAGGGCAAGCCGGAGGATATGGGCGTCAAGGCGATTGACGCAAATACCCTCGAAGTCACCCTCAAGGCGCCAACGCCTTACTTCCTGGAGATGCTGACCCATCAGGCGACCTTTCCGGTTAACAAGGCGTCCATCGAAAAGCTTGGCGCCGACTGGATCAAGGCAGGCAAGCTGGTCTCCAACGGGGCCTTTACAGCGGCGGAGTGGATTCCCAACGACCATCTCAAGCTGGTGAAGAATCCGAAATTCTGGGACGCCGCCAGCGTCAAGTTAGACGTGGTCAACTACATCCCGACCGAGGATCGCTCGTCTGCGATGAAGCGCTTCGAGGCCGGCGAATTCGACAGTTACGGTGACCTGCCGACGGAACAGCTCGCCGATCTCAAGTCCAAATTCGGCGACCAGGTCCGTGTCGGGCCATATCTCGGCACCTACTATTATGCGATCAAGACCGACAAGGCGCCGTGGGACAATGTCGAACTGCGCAACGCCATCTCGATGGCGATCGATCGCGACTTTCTCGCCGAAAAAGTCTGGCAGAATTCGATGCTGCCCGGCTATTCGATGGTGCCTCCGGGCATCGAGGGCTACACGCCGGCACTGGCCAAATACGCTGACATGCCGCAGATCGACCGCGAGGATGAAGCCAAGAAAATCCTGGAGAAGCTCGGCTATACGCCCGAGCATCCGTTGAAGATGCAGATCCGCTACAACACCTCGGAAAACCACAAGAACACCGCTGTCGCCATCCAGGAACAGCTGAAGCCGCTTGGCGTCGAGGTCACGCTGCTCAACACCGATACCAAGACCCACTACTCCTTCCTTGAGCAGAAGGGCGACTATGATGTGGCGCGTGCCGCGTGGATCGCCGACTACAAGGATCCGGAAACCTTCCTTGGCATCACCCGCAAGGCCAGCGGCAACAACTATTCGAGCTACGTCAGCCCGAAATACGAAGAGGCCATGGACAAGGCCGCCGCCGCCGGCGGCAAGCCCGAAGAGCGCATGAAGGAACTCGCCAAGGCCGAGCGCATCCTCGTCGACGATGTCGGTAACATCCCGCTTCTCTACTACAGCTACCACGACATCGTTTCCTCGAAGCTGCACGGCTTCGACGACAATGTGATGGACATCCATCCGTCCCGCTTCATCAGCAAGGACTGATCCCTTAGCCAGGCCGCCGCGCAACTCGATGCGCGGCGGCGCTGGTTTGCCATCGCATCGGCCCGGGAACCGGATTCGATTTTCGACAATGTCGGTGCGAAGATTTGAAGGCTAGAGCGCAATCGTCCAGTTGGACGCGCGCTGCTCTGGATCAAGCGGGGCACCGATGCTGCGTTACGTATTTCGGCGGCTGCTGACCGCCATCCCGACGCTGTTCGTCATCGTGACCATAGCGTTCTTCCTGATACGCGTCGCGCCGGGCGGCCCGTTCAACCAGGAGCGGGGCCTGAGCCCCGAGATCAGGGCCAATCTCGAAGCCCAGTTCGGGCTCAACGACCCGCTCTGGCTGCAGTACCTCCATTATTTAGGCAATCTTCTGCGCGGCAATTTCGGCCCCAGCTACAACATGCCGGATTTCACCGTCGGCGAGTTGTTCAGGGAAGGCCTGCCTATCTCGATCCAACTCGGCGCTTCGGCGCTCGTTCTGGCGCTGCTTCTCGGCAGCGTGCTCGGCACTGTTGCCGCGCTCAACCAGAACAAGCTTGCCGACTATTCGGTGATCGCGTTGGCGACCGCCGGCAGCACCATTCCGACCTTCGTCATCGCTCCGGTGATCCAGCTTGTATTCGGATTGACCTGGAAGCTGCTGCCGATCGGCGGCTGGGGCGATGGAGCCGTCATCAATAAGGTCGGCCCGGTGCTGACGCTCGCTCTGCCGCAGATCGCCATCGTCGCTCGATTGATGCGCGGCTCGATGATCGAATCGCTGCACTCGCATCACATCCGCACCGCCCGCGCGCTTGGGTTGTCGAACTGGTCGGTCGTCGTCAAGCATGCGCTGCGCGGCGCCATCCTGCCGATCGTCTCCTTCACCGGTCCGGCGGCCGCAGCCCTTCTCACCGGCTCGATCATCGTCGAGACCATCTTCTCTATCCCGGGCATCGGCCGCCATTTTGTCGTTGCCGCACTCAATCGCGACTACACACTGGTGATGGGGACGGTGGTGGTCATCGCGCTCTTCACCATTGTCTTCAACCTGATCGTCGACGTCCTCTATGGTGTCGTTGATCCGAGGGTGCGCTATGACTGATATCGCAGTTGCAGCACCGGTCGTCGGCCGATCCCTGTGGGGGGATGCGTGGGCGCGCCTCAAGGCCAACCGCGCGGCCATGTTCAGCCTCTATTATCTTGCCTTCATCGCCGTCATCAGCGTGTTTGGACCCTCTTTCGTGCCGCACCAATACACCACCATCTATGGCGACTATGTCCGCACGCCGCCGAGCTTCTCCGCCTATCCAAAGGCCGACATGATCGAAGGCGCTCTCGACGAGGCGATCAGGCGTATGCGCGTCGACATCAAGGAGTGGCGGCAGGAGGGCAGCCGTGTGTTCGTTACCGTCAGATCGTCCAAGCCGATCGACGACCGCAACATTCGCTACCTTGATCGTTCCGATACCTTCGATGACACAAAGATCGAGAGCAAATCGCCGGACGGTCTCGAAATGGTGATGAGTGCATCGATCAAGCAGCAATATTTCCTGTTCGGCACCGACAATACCGGCCGCGATCTCCTGTCGCGAACGCTGATGGCCGGGCGCATATCGCTGGCCATCGGCCTGCTTGCCGGCATTGTGGCGGTGGTGATCGGCGTGCTCTATGGCGCCACCGCCGGCTTTGCCGGCGGCAGGGTCGACGAGGTGATGATGCGTATCGTCGACGTGCTTTATTCTTTGCCGTTCATCTTCTTCGTCATCATGCTGGTGGTGTTCTTCGGCAGGAACTTCGTGCTGATGTTCCTGGCCGTCGGCGCCGTGCTGTGGCTCGACATGGCGCGCATCGTGCGCGGACAGGCGCTATCGATCCGCCGGCAGGAATATGTCCAGGCGGCGGAGGCGATGGGCGTCGGGCAGCGCGGCATTCTGCTGCGCCATGTGATCCCCAATTTGCTCGGGCCGGTGGTGATCTACATGACGCTGCTGGTGCCGCAGGTCATCATCCTGGAGAGTTTTTTGTCGTTCCTCGGGCTCGGCGTCCAGGAGCCGATGACCAGCTGGGGCGTGCTGATTTCGGTCGGCGCCCAGAATATCGGCTCGGCCAACTGGCTGCTTTTGTTCCCGGCCTTCTTTCTCGTCTCGACATTGTTCGCGCTGAATTTCGTCGGCGATGGGCTGCGCGACGCGCTCGACCCGAGGGATCGTTGAGATGGCTGCTTCCGAAACCATTCTCAGCGTCAAGGATCTTCGCGTCCGCTTCCGCACGCTCGACGGCGTGGTGGAGGCGGTGAAGGGCATCAATATCCATGTTAAATCAGGCGAGACGGTAGCCGTCGTCGGCGAATCCGGCTCCGGCAAGAGCCAGACGATGATGGCGGCGATGAGCCTGCTGGCCTCGAACGGCGAAGCCACCGGGAGCGTCGACTACCGCGGCCGCAATCTTTTGACCCTGAGCAAGCCCGAGCTCAACAAGATCCGCGGCCGCAAGATCAGCATGATCTTCCAGGAGCCGATGACTTCGCTCGACCCGCTCTATTCGATCGGTAGCCAGTTGATCGAACCGATCCGCAAGCATCGCGGGCTTGGCGCCGCCGAGGCGCGCGAAGAGGCGCTCAAGCTGCTGCGGCTGGTCCATATTCCAGATCCGGAGCGGCGGATGAAATCCTATCCGCACGAGATGTCGGGCGGTCAGCGCCAGCGCGTCATGATTGCCATGGCGCTGGCCAATGACCCCGACATATTGATCGCCGACGAGCCGACGACGGCGCTCGACGTGACCATCCAGGCGCAGATCCTCATGCTGCTCGCCGAACTGCAGCGCAAGCTCGGCATGGCGATCGTCTTCATCACCCACGATCTCGGAATCGTCAGGCGCTTTGCCGACCGGGTCTATGTGATGCGCTATGGCGAGGTCGTCGAGGAGGGCGAGGCGGAAGCAATCTTCGTCAACCCGCAGCACGCCTACACCAAGATGTTGCTTGCCGCCGAGCCGACCGGCACCAAGGCCCCGCCGCCTCCGAATGCCCCCGTCCTGCTCGAAGGCAGGAACGTCGAAGTGACCTTCAAGATCGGCGGCGGCTTTCTTGGTGGAGAACCGCTGATATTGCGCGCTGTCGATAGCATTTCGATCCGGCTGAAGCGCAACCAGACCATCGGCATCGTCGGCGAATCCGGTTCGGGAAAGTCGACGCTCGGCCGCGCCTTGCTGCGGCTCCTGCCCAGCGACGGCATCATCCGGCTTGGCGACCGCGACATCTCCCACGCCGACCGCCAGGCGATGCGGCCGCTGCGGCGCGAATTGCAGCTGGTCTTCCAGGACCCGTTCGGCTCGCTGTCGCCGCGCATGACCGTCGGCCAGATCATCACCGAAGGGCTCCTGGTCCACGAGCCCAATCTGTCGGGCAGGCAGCGCGATCTCCGCGCCGTCGATGCCTTGCTCGAAGTCGGGCTCGACCCGAACACGCGCAACCGCTATCCGCACGAATTCTCCGGTGGTCAGCGGCAGCGCATCGCCATTGCGCGCGCCATGATACTGAAGCCGAAAGTGGTGGTGCTGGACGAGCCGACCTCGGCGCTGGACCGCTCCGTGCAGAAGCAGATCGTCGAATTGCTGCGCAAGCTGCAGGCCGACCACGAACTGTCCTATCTGTTCATCAGCCACGATCTCGCGGTCGTGCGCGCCATGGCCGACTACATCATCGTCATGAAGCAGGGCAAGATCGTCGAGGAGGGGCCGTCCGAGGCGATCTTCAGCAATCCGCAGGCAACCTATATGCAGACACTGATGGCCGCGGCCATCGATGTGACGCGATTTCGCCTGAGCGCATAGCGCGATTGGTCAGAACTGCGGCGGAAGGTGGTTGTTTCGGGAACAAGAACAGCTAAGCCGCTGTTTTTTCTGGTCGGAGTGGCAGGATTTGAACCTGCGACCCCATCGTCCCGAACGATGTGCGCTACCAGGCTGCGCTACACTCCGTGACCAGACCGCGGGCTTATAGCCGCCGCATTTGGTTACTGCAAGCGCCAATGGCAGCGCTTCCGTCGCATTTCTTTCGCTTTAGCCGCTACGTCATACAGGTTTCAGTTTCCTGTCGCACAAACACGGCTTAAAGGGGCTTCTAGGTAACCGTCCACTTGCCTCGAAGCATCTGATTCAGCCGCCTGGAGTTGCAGCCTTGTCGATGAAGATCGTTAGCGATGTCAAACCAAACACTTTTGAGTTCGAAACCTCGGCGTTGATCAAGCCATCCGGGTTTCGCGAATATGATGCGCGCTGGTGGTTTGGCCATCCCGGTTCGAACGAGCCGCCGGAGCTCAATCTGATCGGCGTCCAGGCGCTCGGCATGGGGCTCGGCACGCTGATCCGCCGTCTGGGTGCCGGACCCGACATCGTCACCGGTCACGATTTCCGCTCTTATTCGCTTGCCATCAAGCTGGCGCTGGTTTCCGGGCTGATGGCCGCCGGCGCGCGGGTCAAGGATGTCGGGCTGGCCTTGTCGCCGATGGCCTATTTCGCCCAATTCGCGCTCGACACGCCGTCCGTCGCCATGGTCACCGCCTCGCATAACGAGAATGGCTGGACCGGCGTCAAGATGGGCGCGGCGCGCCCGCTGACTTTTGGTACGGAGGAGATGAGCGCGCTGAAGGCGATCGTGCTCTCAGGCGATTTCGACCTTGTCGGTGGCGGCTCCTATGACTTCGTTGCGGATTTCCGCAAAACCTACCTCGACGATCTGACAGCGGGAAAGCGTATCTCGAGGAAGCTCAAGGTGGTGGCCGCCTGCGGCAACGGCACCGCCGGGGCTTTCGCTCCCGAGGCACTGAAAAGGATCGGCTGCGAGGTGATTCCGCTCGACGTCGCGCTCGATCATACGTTTCCGAATTACAATCCCAACCCCGAAGACATGAAGATGCTGCACGCCATTCGCGACAAGGTGCTGGAAACTGGCGCCGATGTTGGGCTCGGCTTCGACGGCGACGGCGACCGCTGCGGCGTGGTCGACAATGAAGGCAACGAGATCTTCGCCGACAAGGTCGGCGTCATGCTTGCGCGCGACATCTCACACCTCTATCCCGGCTCGACTTTCGTCGTCGACGTCAAGTCGACCGGATTGTTCATGACCGACAAGGTGTTGCGGGAAAATGGCGCGGTCACCGACTATTGGAAAACCGGTCATTCCTACATCAAACGGCGCGTCGCCGAACTCGGCGCTGTCGCCGGTTTTGAGAAATCGGGCCACTTCTTCTTCAATCCGCCGATTGGCCGCGGTTATGACGATGGCCTGGTCACGGCCATTGCTATATGCCAGATGCTGGATCGCAGCCCGCAAAGCAGCATGGCCGACCTCTACCGCGATCTGCCGCTGACGTTCGGCACGCCGACCATGTCGCCACACTGCGCCGACGAGCTCAAATACGGCGTCGTCGAGCGGGTCGTAGGCGATGTTCGCAAGATGAAGGACGAGGGCGCAGTCTTCGCCGGCCAGAAGATCGCCGAGCTGATCACCGTCAACGGCGTCAGGGTCGTGGCGGAGGATGGTACTTGGGGGCTGGTGCGGGCATCATCGAACAAGCCGGAGCTTGTGGTGGTGGTCGAAAGCCCGGTATCGTCCGAGCGGCGTCGCCAGATGTTCGAAGCCGTCGACGCGGTGCTGCGCCGCAGCCCGGAAGTCGGCGCCTACAATCAGACCTTTTGAGCGGGACTTATTTTCATGACCGAACGGATCGTCAGTTTTGTGATGAGCGGCGGCATCGGCTCGCGGCTGTGGCCGCTGTCGCGCGAGGACAATCCCAAGCAGTTCCATGATTTCTCCGGCGACGGCTCGATGCTGGCCAAGACGCTACGCCGGCTGACTGCGCGGCCGGAAGGCGAAACGCCGGTTTTCCTGATTGCCTCGGAAAGGCACGCCGACCGCGTTCATGCCGACATTGCCGGCCACGAGCTTTCCGGCGGCGGCCCGCTGTTCGAGCCGACCGGACGCAACACTGCCGCGGCCGTCGCTTTGGCAAGCCTGCGCACTTTGTCCGAATTCGGCGACAGCCTGGTGCTGGTGGTGCCGTCCGACCATGAGATCGCGACCGCGCAGCAATTCTGGCGGAGCGTCGAGGCCGGCACGGCGGCGGCGCGCGAAGGCAGGCTGGTGGTGTTCGGCATCAAGCCCACCCAACCGGAGACCGGGTATGGCTACATCGAGGTGGCCGGCGAGCGCGATGGCATCTGCGATGTCTCGCGTTTCGTCGAAAAACCCGATCTCGCCACCGCGCAGAGCTATCTTGAGGCCGGCAATTTCTACTGGAACACCGGCATCTTCCTGTTTCGCGCCAGTGCCATGCGCGACGCGTTCATGGCTTTCCAGCCAGACATCTGGAGCGCCACAGAGGCTGCCTACCAGGCTGCGACATCGGATCTTTCCGGCCTCTACATGCCTCTGGAGCTCTATGCCGCCATCCCTTCGACATCGATCGACTATGCGATCATGGAGCGCGCCAGCGGCATCGCCATGGTGCCGGCCGGCTTTCGCTGGAACGATCTCGGTTCCTGGCAATCGCTGCTCGATGTCGGGCCGTCCGACAAGCAGGGCAACGTCATTGTCGGCGACGTCGTCGCCATCGATTGCGAGAACTCCTATATCCGCAGCGACGGCCGCCTGCTGTCGGCCATTGGCCTGAAGGACGTCGCCATCGTCTCGACCGCCGACGCCACTTTCGTCGCGCCGGTCAGCCACAGCCAGAACGTCAAGAAGATCGTCGAGCAGCTCGAAAAGAGCGGCCGCCTGGAGACCAGGTTCACGCCCGCCGACGATCGCGTCATCGAAAGCGGCGCCTGGCAACGCCGCGTGCACCATTGGCTGTTCGAGGAGACGGTGCCGCTGTGGTCGACGATCGGCGTCGATGAGCGCCATGGCGGGTTCCATGAGGCGCTCGGTTTCGACGCCACCCCGCTGATGAAACCCAAGCGCATGCGCACGCAGGCCAGGCAGATCTATGCCTTCGCCGTCGCCAAGGCGCGCGGCTGGAACGGCCCGGCCGATCGGCTGATTAGCCACGGCCTCGAATTCATGGCCAGGAACGGCCGCACCGATAATGGCGGCTGGGTGCGCACGCTCAACGTCGACGGCACCGTCGCCGATGCCGCCGAGGATGCCTATGACCATTCCTGCGTGCTTCTGGCGCTGGCGCATGCCCATATGTGCGGCAATCCGGATGCATTGCGGCTTGGCGAGGAGACCTTTGCGTTCATCGACGCGCATCTCGAGGACGAACGCCTGACCGGCTTCCGCGAGACCTCGAGCGGCGAGGGCGAACGCCGCTCCAACCCGCACATGCATCTGCTCGAGGCGTTTTTGGCCTGGCATCAGGCGACCGGCGAGCGCGCCTATCTTCGCCGCGCCGCGCGCATCGTCGATCTGTTCCGCAGCCATTTCTTCGACCCGGAAAGCTGGACGCTGGGTGAGTATTTCGACAATGAATGGCGGCCAGCCCCTGGCGAGAAAGGCACGTGGACCGAACCGGGCCATCATTTCGAATGGGCCTCGCTGCTGGTCGACTTCGCGGGCCGCAGCGGCCAAAGCGGCTTGACCGGCCTCGCCAGGAAACTCTACGCGTCGGCGATTGCCAATGGCCTGAACCGCGCCACAGGCCTCGCCTACGGCGCCGTCTCGCGGCAAGGGCTGCCGCTCGACCGCGTCTCGCGCAGTTGGCCGCAGGCCGAAGCAATCAAGGCAGCGATCGCGCTGGACGGCTCGGGCGGTCCCGACCTGAAGCCGGAAATCGAGGCGCGTGTCGGCCGGCTGTTCCGCTGGCACATCAATCCGGCACCGCTCGGCCTGTGGATCGACCGCATCGACGAGCGTGGCCGCTCGCTGGCAAGCGAGGTGCCGGCCAGCATCTTCTACCATCTGGTCTGTGCGCTGACGCAGTATCTGGACGGTACGGCCCGCAAGGATCAGTACGGGCTGGCGACATCACCGGTCTCGACGTAGACCGACTTTAGCTGCGAATAGAGTGCCAATGCCGCGAGCGAATTCTCGCGGCCGATGCCGGACTGCTTGAAGCCGCCGAACGGGATTTCGACCGGCGTCAGATTGTAGGCGTTGATCCAGCAGGTGCCGGCCTGCAATTCGGCGATGACACGGTGGGCGCGCGCCAGGTCGCGCGTGAACACGCCTGCAGCGAGGCCGAATTCGGTGTCGTTGGCGCGCTCGATCACCTCGTCCTCGCTGTCGAACTTCAGCACGCTCATGACAGGCCCGAAAATCTCCTCGCGGGCGATGCGCATCGTGTCGGTGACACCGGTGAACACCGTCGGCTCGACGAAGAAGCCGCCCTGAAAACCCTGCAGCGAAGGCACATTGCCGCCGCAGGCGAGCACCGCACCATCCTGCTTGCCGGCCTCGATGTATGAGACGACCTTGTCGTGCTGCGCCTTCGAGACCAGCGGCCCCATCTGCGTGTCCTGGTCGAGCGGGTCGCCGATGCGGATTTTCTTGGTCCGCTCGGTCAGCCTTTCGACGAAACGGTCATGGATGCTGCGCTGCACGAAGACCCGTGTGCCGTTGGAGCAGATCTGACCGGTCGAATAGAAATTGCCGAGCATCGCGCCGCCGATGGCGTTTTCGAGGTTGGCGTCTTCGAAGACGATCAGCGGCGACTTGCCGCCGAGCTCCATCGTCGCGTGCTTCATCTTCGAGCCGGCGAGCGACAGCACCTTGCGGCCGGTCGGCACTGAGCCGGTCACCGAGACTTTGGCGACGACCTCATGGCCGACAAGGCCGGCGCCGACATCGCCAAAACCTTGCACGACATTGAACAGCCCGTCGGGCAGCCCGGCCTCGGTGTAGATTTCGGCGAGCGCCAGCGCTGAAAGCGGCGTGTTTTCCGACGGTTTGAACACCATCGCATTGCCCATGGCGAGGGCGGGTGCGGATTTCCAGCCGGCGATCTGGATCGGGTAGTTCCACGCGCCGATGCCGACGCAGACGCCGAGCGCCTCGCGCCTGGTATAGGCAAAGGGACCGCCGAGATCGACGGCCTCGCCATTAAAGGCGGCGACCGCGCCGCCGAAATATTCGAGGCAATCCGCCGCCGAAGGGGCGTCCGCAACCAGCGTCTCCTGGATCGGCTTGCCGGTGTCGAGCGTCTCGATACGCGCCAAATCGGCATTGCGGGCGCGCAAAATGTCGGCGGCACGGCGCAGTATGCGGCCGCGCTCGACCGGCTTCAGCCGTGCCCAGGCCGGCTGTGCCGCACGCGCGGCTTCGATCGCGAGTTCAAGCACGTTCGGCGTCGCCGAGCGCAGCATGGCAATGGTCTCGCCGGTCGCCGGATAGATGACCGGCAGCGGCGCGCCGCGCTCGTCGTCGATATAGCGGCCATTGACATAATGCGATGCCGTTGGCTGGGCGCGCATGACTGTTCTCCAATCGTCTTTCGCGGCAGGCGGAATGTGCGTCCGCCGGATCATGGCCTATCTGTCCGACGCCTGCCAGCGCGGATTGATCCATGGTTCCTGGTTGGACGGCGCCAGCGGCGAGCGCCCGAGAACGTGGTCGGCGGCCTTCTCGCCAGTCATGATCGACGGCGCGTTGAGATTGCCATTGGTGACGCGCGGGAAGATCGAGGAATCGGCGACCCGCAGCCCTTCGACGCCGATGACGCGGCATTCCGGATCGACGACGCTCATCGCATCGTCGGCACGGCCCATCTTGCAGGTGCCGCAAGGGTGATAGGCGCTTTCGGCGTGGTCGCGGATGAAGGCGTCGAGCTCGTCGTCCGATTGTACGTGCGAACCCGGCGACAGTTCCTTGCCGCGGTAAGGATCGAAGGCCGCTTGCCCGAAGATCTCACGGGTCAGCCGGATGCAGTGGCGGAACTCCGTCCAGTCGTCCGGATGCGACATGTAGTTGAAGCGGATCACCGGCGTCGATTTGGGATCGGGCGAGCGCAGCGTGACCGAACCGCGCGACTTCGACCGCATCGGCCCGACATGCGCCTGGAAGCCATGCGCCTTCGCCGCCGCCTTGCCGTCATAGCGGACTGCTGCCGGTATGAAGTGATACTGGATATCGGGATAATCGACGCCGGCGCGCGAGCGCACAAAGGCGGCCGCCTCGAAATGATTGGTGGCGCCGAGGCCGGACTTGAAGAACAGCCACTGCGCGCCGATCAATGCCTTCGAGAACGGGTTCAAGATGGAGTTCAGCGTGATCGGCTTTGTCGATTCCTGCTGGATGTAGAGTTCCATGTGGTCCTGCAGATTGCGGCCGACGCCGGGCCGGTCGACAATCACCGGAATGCCGTTCTCTTTGAGGTGCTGGCCGGGGCCGATGCCGGACAGCATCAGGATCTTGGGCGAGTTGATCGAGGACGCGGCAACGATCACCTCACGCCGCGCTCTGATCACCTGAATCCGCTTGCGCGCTTCGATCTCGACTCCGGTGGCGCGTTGATTCTCGATGATTACCCGTCGGGCGAACCCCTTGACCAAGCTGACATTTTTCCGCCTGAGTGCCGGCCTGAGATAGGCGCTCGCCGCCGACCAGCGGCGACCGCCACGAATGGTCTGCTCCATCGGCCCAAAACCTTCCTGCTTCGCGCCATTGTAATCATCGGTTAGCTCGAAACCGGCCTGACGGCCTGCCTTGACAAAGGCGCCGTAGAGTGGATTGGTCCGCGAGCCGCGCTGCACAGTCAGCGGGCCGCCATGGCCGCGCCAGCCATTCTCGCCGCCATTGCTGTCCTCCATTCGCTTGAAGTACGGGAGCACGTCTGCGAAGCCCCAGCCGGCCGCGCCCTGTTCGGCCCAATGGTCGAAGTCGCGGGCATGCCCGCGCACATAGACCATGCCGTTGATCGAGGATGAGCCGCCGATGACCTTGCCGCGAGGCGTTGCCAGCACGCGGCCGCCGAGATGCGGCTCCGGCTCGCTGGCAAAGCCCCAGTCGTAGAGGCTCATGTTGAGCGGGATCGACAGCGCCGACGGCATCTGGATCAGCGGCCCGATATCGCTGCCGCCATATTCGATGACGATCACCGAATGCTTGCCGTCCTCCGACAGCCGGTAGGCCATGGCCGAGCCGGCCGAGCCGGAGCCGATGATGACGAAATCCGCTTCAAGCATGGTTCATGCGCGCCCATGGTTCATATGCGCAATGAAATCGGCCAGCGAGACGTTGCCGCCGGTTGCCACTACGAGAACGGTCTTGCCGGTCACGTCGACCTTGCCGCCGAGCAACGCCGCGAGTGAAGCAGCGCCCGAAGGCTCGAGCACCAGCTTCAGCCGCTCGAAGGCGATCCGCATAGCGCGCCGCACCGAAGCATCGTCGACGGTGACGCCGCGAACGCCGGCGGTCTTCACCGCTGCGAACGGCGCGTCGCCAGGCCGCCGCGACATCAGCCCGTCGCAGATCGATTTCGGCCCGATCGGCATGGTTTCGATGGCGCCATGCGCCAGCGACGAGCCCATGCCGTCAAAACCTTCGGGCTCGACGCCAATGATCTCGGTGGCGGGCGACAGATAGTGGAAGGCCAGCGAAACGCCACCGATCAGCCCGCCACCGCCGACCGAGCATAACAAGAGATCGGCCTCCGCTTGCCTGGCGGCGAGCTGGTCGAGTGCCTCCAGTCCGGCTCCGGCCTGGCCGGCGACGATCTCCGGATCGTCGAACGGGTGCAGCAGCGCCAGGCCGTTGCTCGCGGCGATCTCGCGAGCCTTGGCAGCGGCAACCTCCTCACGCGCGCGCTCGCCATGGTCGGTCAGCACGACGCGCGCGCCGTAGCCCGATGTGGCGTCGCGCTTGGCGGCCGGCGCGTCGATCGGCATGACGATGGTGACGGGAATGCCAAGCGCTTGGCCAGCCGCCGCTAGCCCTTGCGCAAAATTGCCGGAGGAATAGGCGACGACGCCCTTTTTGGCTTCATCGGGCGATAGCCGCTTCAGCCGCCAATAGGCGCCGCGCACCTTGAACGATCCGGCCCATTGCAGCGACTCGGCCTTGACGAAGACGCGGGCGGCGCCGGTCTCGCGGGCGAGTGCCGCCGATTCCAGCAGCGGCGTGATCTGCGTCGCCTTGGAGGTGGCGGCATAGGCCTGCCTGAGATGGTCGAGCGAGGGGACGAGACTGTCTGCCATCATTTGCCTCGCGGAAAGCGCTTCTGCTCTTCGAGCAGGTCGAGGTTCATGTGATTGCGCATGTAGCGATCCGATGCTTTCTGCAGCGGCTGGAATTCCCAAGGGTAGTGGGTGCCGTTGCGCAGCGCCGGGTAGACCACCCAGCGGCGTGCCTGGCTGGCACGCACCGCGGCATCGAACGCCGCCATGTCCCAGCGCTCCCGCACCTTGCCGGTGAAAGCCGCCACCAAAGCCGCATTGGCCGGATCGGCGGCGAGGTTGGTCAATTCCAGCGGATCCGATTCAAGATCAAACAGTTGCGTCGGATCGATCTCGCAATGGATGAATTTGTAGCGGCCCTCGCGCATCGCCACCATCGGCGCGTTCGAGCCTTCGGCTGCATATTCCATCAGCACCGGCGCGGAGCGTTTCCTTCCGTTCAGCAGCGGCAGTAGCGACTGGCCGTCGGTCCACGGCGCAATCGCGCTGATGTCGATGCCGGCGAGATCGCAAAGCGTCGGCGTCACGTCGAGGTTGGAGACCGGCGTGTCGATCAGCCCGGTGTGTATGCTCTTGCCGGCGATCATCAGCGGCACCCGCGCCGAACCTTCGAAGAAGCACATCTTGAACCACAGGCCGCGCTCGCCGAGCATGTCGCCGTGGTCCGAGCAGAACAGGATGACCGTGTCGTCGAGCATGTGCGTGCGCTCGAGCACCGACAGCAACTCGCCGAGCTTGTCGTCGAGATAGGAGATATTGGCGAAATAGCCGCGCCGCGCGCGGCGGATCTGCTCCGCGGTGATGTCAAAACTATCATAGTCGCTGGCGCGGTAGAGCCGCTGCGAATGCGGGTCCTGCCTGTCGTAGGGAATGAAGCCGATCTCGGGCTCGAGCGCCGGGCAATCCTCGTAGAGGTCCCAGTAGCGCCGCCGTGCGACGTAGGGATCGTGCGGATGGGTGAAGGAAACCGTCAAGCACCAGGGCCGATGTGCGACGTCGTCGGAGACGCGGGCAAGATCGTAGAGCTTCTGCACCGCATGGAAGGCGACCTCGTCGTCATATTCCAGCTGGTTGGTGATTTCGGCAGTTCCGGCACCGCTCACTGAGCCCAGATTGTGATACCACCAGTCGATCCGCTCGCCGGGCTTGCGATAGTCCGGCGTCCAGCCGAAATCGGCCGGATAGATGTCGGTAGTCAGCCGTTCCTCGAAGCCGTGCAACTGGTCCGGCCCGACGAAATGCATCTTGCCGGAGAGGCAGGTGTGATAGCCGGCGGCGCGCAGATGATGGGCAAAGGTCGGGATCGACGAGGTGAATTCGGCGGCGTTGTCATAGACCCCGGTGCGTGACGGCAATTGGCCGCTCATGAATGCGGCGCGGCCCGGCGCGCAGAGCGGCGAGGCCGTGTAGTTGTTGCAAAAACGCGCCGAACGCGCGGCGAGCGCCTTCAGATGCGGCGCGTGCAGGAAGTCTGCCGGCCCGTCTGGAAACAGCGTTCCGTTGAGCTGATCGACCATAACGATCAGGATGTTGGGTCGCTTGGATGTCACTGCTTCTGCCGTCCGCTAAGCTTCATTTCGAGATAGTCCTCAACCAGTGCGATCGCGGTCGCGGCATCGGGCACGCCGTCCTTCAGCGCGCGCCTGATATAGAGCCCGTCGATCAGCGCCGCCGTCGCTTCGGCAACCCGGTCGGCCTCGCTTCTCGGCAGGATGCCGGTCAGCCCGCTGAGCAGATTGGAATGCAGCCGCCGTGCATAGACCTTGAGCAGCCGGCGAAGTGCTGCCGATTTCTGCGCCTCGACATAGAAGGCGAGCCAGGCGGCGATCGTTTCCGGCTGGAACTGGACGTCGGAGAAATTGACCGCGACCACTGCCGAGACGCGCTGGCGCGCCGTGCCGGCCGTGCGAAGCGCGCGCCGCGTATCGGCGGTGAGCCCGCTCAGGATGTGCCGCATCGTCGCCAACAGCAATTCGTCCTTGGCGCCGAAATAATGGTGGGCAAGCGCCGAGGACACGCCGGCGCGCCCGGCGATTTCCGACATCGTGACATCAAGCGAACCGCGCTCGCCGATCGCCGAGATCGTTGCGTCGATGAGCGCCTTGCGGCGCAACGGCTCCATTCCGAGTTTCGGCATTCTTGCTCCGGCCTGTTGGGTAAGTTTATTTTTTATTGACGCATCAATCAACAAAAATTCAGCCTGATTTGCTGGCAAATGCCAGGCGTTATGACCAGATATCAAGATCAAGCGATTGTGCGGTTCTGGCCCCTTCACGAAACCGGCGGAACGGTTCATCCTTGAATAATGCCGAGCGGCCGCGACATCGCGCAGCCGGGCCTGCAGGATGGGGATCGCCATGACAGCATGCATCGTCGGTTGGGCGCATTCGCGCTTCGGCAAGCTCGAAGGCGAGACGCTGGAGGGCCTGATCACCAAGGTGGCGGTCGAGGCGCTCGATCATGCCGGCATCGGTCCAGATGACGTCGACGAGATCGTGCTCGGCCACTTCAACGCCGGGTTTTCCGCCCAGGATTTCACCGCGAGCCTGGTCCTCCAGGCAGACGACCGGCTGCGCTTCAAGCCGGCGACCCGCGTCGAGAACGCCTGCGCCACCGGCTCGGCGGCGGTCAGGCAAGGCATCCGCGCCATCGACGCAAATGCCGCCCGTATCGTGCTGGTGGTCGGCGCCGAGCAGATGACGACGACGCCCGGTCCTGAGATCGGCAAGAACCTGCTCAAGGCCTCGTATCTGCCGGAGGATGGTGACACGCCGGCAGGCTTCGCTGGCGTCTTCGGCAAGATCGCTCAAGCCTATTTCCAGCGCTACGGCGACCAGTCGGATGCGCTGGCGATGATCGCCGCCAAGAACCATAAGAACGGCGTCGACAATCCCTACGCGCAGATGCGCAAGGATTTCGGCTACGAGTTCTGCCGGCAGGAAAGCGAAAAAAACCCCTTCGTCGCCGGTCCGCTGAAGCGCACAGACTGCTCGCTGGTTTCGGACGGCGCCGCCGCCCTTGTCCTCGCCGACACGGCGACGGCGCTGAAGATGCGCCGCGCCGTCGCCTTCCGCGCCAATGAGCATGTGCAGGATTTCCTGCCGATGTCGAAGCGCGACATCCTCGCGTTCGAAGGTTGCGAGCAGGCCTGGAATCAGGCGCTGAAGCAGGCCGGCGTGACGCTCGGCGACCTGTCCTTCGTCGAGACGCATGACTGTTTCACCATCGCCGAGCTGATCGAGTATGAGGCGATGGGCCTGGCCAAGCCGGGCGAGGGCGCCAAGCTGGCCTTGGATGGCGATACGGCGAAAGACGGAAGGCTGCCGGTCAATCCGTCCGGCGGGCTGAAGGCCAAGGGCCACCCGATCGGTGCCACCGGCGTATCGATGCATGTGCTTACCGCCATGCAACTCGTCGGCGAGGCGGGCGGCATCCAGGTGCCGGGAGCAAAGCTCGGCGGCATCTTCAACATGGGCGGCGCGGCGGTCGCCAACTACGTTTCCATTCTCGACCGGATCAGATAAAAGCGGCCCCGCATTACAGCGCGCGCGCCGCTTCGCGCGCGCAAAAGGGCGCTATATCGCTTTGATTTTGCGCATGATCCTTTTCGAAAATTGATTCCGAGTTTCGAGATCATGCGCTAGCGGGGAATTCATGACAAATCCGGTTCTGGTCGAAGTTTTGCGCGGCGCTATCGTCGAGAGCGCGCATCGCGGCGCTGTTGCCGTCTTCGACGCCGACGGCAAGCCTGTTTGGGAGATCGGCGACACGGCACAACCGGTGTTCCCGCGTTCGGCGGTCAAGGCGATCCAGGCGTTGCCGCTGGTCGAGAGCGGCGCTGCCGATGCCTACGGCTTCGGTGACCGGGAGCTGGCACTGGCCTGCGCCTCGCATTCCGGCGAGCCGCCACATGTCGAGCTCGCGAGGGCTATGCTGGCGAAGGCCGGCCTGGACGAGACGGCACTCGAATGCGGCGCGCATTGGCCGTCGAGCCATGGGGCGACGCTGGCGCTTGCCCGCGCCGGCAGCGTGCCGAACGCGCTGCACAACAATTGTTCCGGCAAGCACTCAGGCTTCCTATGCACCTGCGTTCACAGCGGCATCGCCCATCGCGGTTACGTCAAGGCTGGCCATGCTTCGCAGGAGATGGTGCGCGAAGCGATGCAGGCGGTGACCGGTGCTGCCCATGACGCCGATCACCGTGGCACTGACGGCTGCTCGATTCCGACCTATGCCGTGCCGCTGCGCAGCTTTGCGCTTGGCTTTGCCCGCATGGCGACAGGCGCCAGCTTCGAGCCGGTGCGCGCCCGGGCGGCGAAGCGGCTGCTTTCCGCCTGCATGGCTGAGCCGTTTTTCGTCGCCGGCACTGGCAGGTCCGACGTCGCGATGATGGAGGCCGCGCCCGGCCGGATCTTTGCCAAGGGGGGCGCCGAGGGCGTCCATTGTGCCGCCCTTCCAGAGCTTGGCCTTGGCATCGCGCTGAAATGCGACGACGGCGCCGGCCGCGCAACTGAAGTCATGCTCGCGGTCGTGCTGTCAAAGCTTTTGCACGCAGACCAGCCGCTGGCGGGAAAGCTGATCGAACAGGCAAATCCGCCTATCGAAAGCCGGATCGGCGCCAAAGTCGGCGCGCTCCGGCCCACCGCCGCCCTCAACTGACGTGATTGCGCTCGACGGTCAAATGCGCATAGCCGGCATTGCCTGACGCGGCGAGGTCGCCGGTCACCGGCTCGGCCCAGCGCTGGCCGACGATCGCGCCGTTCTGGACCCCGTCGATGACATTGTCGGAAATGATTGCCGTTCCGGCACCTTCGACCACGGTGACGACGATGCCGGTTCCGGCCTTGCGGATGATATTTCCCGTGGCGACCACGTTGCGCATGAACGGTCCCCAGCCGATCTGCATGCCGTAGAGCGGCGCATTCTCGACGACATTGCCGGAAACGGTGGTGTCCGCCTCGACGCTGATGCCGACGCCGAAGCCGGGCGCATCGGCAGGGTAGGGGCCGCTGGTCGACAGATTGCGGACAATGTTGCCGGAGCACACGCCCATGCGGCCGCCTTCGTTGAAATTGACGATCGAAATACCATTGGCGGCGCCATCGACGATGTTGTTGCCGATGACGGCGCCTTCGAACGAGAATTCGGAATACACGGCCGTCTCGCCCGAACGCGAGCAGGTGTTGCCGGTGATCTGCAAATTGCTGGAACTGTTGGCGCGGATCGCCGAGAACGCGCAATCCGAGACAATATTACCGGAGATGACGACATTGCCGGCGCGGAACGCATTGATGCCGTTGCCGTTCTGGCCGGTTCCGCCGCTGCGCGCCTGGATGCGCTCGATCCGGTTGCCGCTGACGATGGTGCCGTCTTCCGCCGCCTGCCAGCGGTGCACGAGAATGCCGCCATTGGCGCAGTCGGAGACGCTATTGCCTGATATTTCCAGGCCATCGGCCTCGACCGAATAGATGCCGGCGTCGGCTGCGCCGGAAATCTCCGAGCGCTCGATGCGGCCCGAGGCGTGCTCGAGCGCCAGGCCGTTCTTGCCGCTGCCGGTAAGCTGGCAATTGTCGACGACCAGATGGGCGATGCGGCGCAGATCGAGCAGGCCTTGCGTGTAGTCGCCTATCCAGCGGTTGCTGCCGTCGAACACCAGCCCGCTGAGTTCGACATGCTCGGCCTGTTCCGACATGATGAGATGGCCATTGCCGCCATAGACGATCCGCGATGCGCCCGGCACGCCGGAAAGGCGCACGCGGCCGGGCAGCGACAGGTTGGAAACTATATAGGTCCCCGGTGGCAGGAACACCGGCATGTCGCGGTCGTGCGCATCGCGCAGCAGCTTGGCGAAAGCCTTGCTCTGGTCGTCAAGCGCGCCGGGCCGGACGCCGAGCTCGGTCGCGTTAATCGCCCCGCGCATCGCGGCTTTCTCGATGCCGGGCAGGTTTTTCGCCGCTGCTTTGCCGAGCGAAAGCCCCATGACCGCAAAGCCGGCGGTCTGCGCAAGCAGCGTTCTTCTGTTCAACATCGGCACAGATCCATTGCGTTCAACGGTCACGCTGCAGGATTCGTGCCAGACTAGCCCGGTCGAACTCGTGGTGAAAACCTGAAGCTTGCTAGCCAAGACGGAATATCGCTTGCGCCCTTCTGTGGGCGATCAAACGAAGCCCCTTTTGGCCTCTATTCGATCCTCGTCGGTTCAGCGAACACCGCATTTATCCCGTTGAAGGCAAGTTGCAGGAATGTCTGGTCGATCTCCGCGGGGGACAGCTTCGTATCCCTCTCAAGCCACCAGTGCATCACTTCAAAGAACGCGCCAACGATGAAGCGTGTGGCGATCTCAAGTCTGGCTCCGCCGTCATCACCTTGGATATTCGCCAATTCGTGGCGAACCTGCTTGCTTATCCAGCCGCGGATCTCTTCTGGCATTTCGCGCTTTTTCCCGCCCATCAGCGCACGGTGCATCTCCCGCGTGGCATGAGCATGCTCGAACACCGGACCGCTGAAGGAAAAACCCTTGGCATTTCTCTGCGAATGGCGTTCGTCACCGCGTGCCTGCAAGCCCTTCATATGCTCGTCGATCGTTGCTTTCCTCAAGCAGTCCTTGTCGGGATAGTGCGTGTAGAAAGTCGAGCGGCCGACATCGGCGTCCCTGCAGATGTCCTCGACCGTGATCGCCGTATACCCCTTCTCGGCGGTCAGTCTGAAAAGCGCCTGCTGCAGTCGGCTGCGGGTCCTGGCGACCCGACGGTCGATCGATCCGGCTGGCATCGGCAACATCCTTTTTCCGGTCATAGGACACCAAACCGTCCAGTATTGGGCGGGCAGGTGCGATCTGGCCAGTAAAACCGATACTGGACACACTGTCCAGTATCATATGCTGTTGCGAAAGGCCCAGCGCGGGGCCGGCTGGCAGGAGATAAAGCAATGCACCAACGCCTTTTTGGAACAATAGTTGGCGGGCATGCGCTAGTCGCGCTCGTCAAAGTGGCCGTGGTGCTTGCGGCATTTTTCTCGTTGGGACAGGCAAATGCGGGCTTTTCCTTGGGAATTCCCGTCCTTCTGCTTCATGCTGGTGTACTCGTCGTGATCGCAAGCCTATTGATTTGGCAAAGCGCTCACGGGCGGCTGTCCGCCAAGGCCCGCAGACCGGCCGCCGCAGACGAGAAGGCGCCGCATGTCGGCATCACGCTTCATTCCGCCGCCCTATACGACACGCTCGCGTGGCTTCTGACTTTCGGCCGCGAACGTACTTTTCGCGAAAGGATACTAAGCTTTGCCAAGCTGAAACCGGGAGAAGTGGTCCTGGATGTCGGGTGCGGCACCGGCACCACCGCGCTCCTCGCCAGACAGAAGGTGGGGCCGGAGGGGCGTGTGGACGGCGTCGACGCCTCCGCCGAAATGGTTGCGCGCGCAGCGGCAAAGGCCCGGCGAGCAGGGTTACAAGTCGGGTTCTCGACCGCCACCGCTCAGGAACTGCCTTTCAAGGATGGGGAATTCGATGTCGTCCTCAGCACGCTGATGTTCCACCATCTTCCAAAGAAAGGCCGCGAGGAATTCGGCAGAGAAGCCTTCCGCGTCCTGAAGCCGGGCGGTCGTGTGCTTATTGTCGATTTTGCGAAGCCGCCGCGCCAGAAGAGCACCTTTCGGCTCCACCGGCATGGTTACGTCGATTTGGACAAAGTTGCAGCGGATCTCGGCCGGCACGGCTTCAATACCGTTGAGCGAGGCGACGTCGGAACCAAAGGGCTCCGCTATCTAATAGCGCAACCGGACCTTAGCCTTGCGGCCCTCGGCGCGCGATAGGTACGTCAAGTTGGGGCATTCGCATGGTCCGCTTTCCACCCCAAGCAGCTGTCTAATCTCGGGTATTGAGCTCAGATCTTCACCACTAGCCTCTTCTTCAGCAATGGCTTGTGGAGTTGCCATTCCGAGCCTAAGTTCATCGGATGAGCAGGGCTTTCACCCGCGAGGAAGACAGCGAAAACGCCATCGCCGGCATCGGCGAGCGGCCGATCAGTCAGCACCGCAATCTTGTGACGGAACGCGGCCTGACGCTGATCGACGCCGAACTGGCTGCCCTGCGCGATGAACTGGGCAGAGCGGAGAAGAGGGCCGACCGCGAGCGCATCGCGCTCATCTCGCGCGACCTGCGCTATTGGACCGCGCGACGTGAAAGCGCCGAGCTTTCCGTGCCGGAGCCGGGTAGCGACCTTGTTCGCTTCGGCATGGGCGTCACGCTGGAAAGCGATGACGGCAAAAAGGTACATTGGAAGATCGTCGGCGAGGATGAGGCCGATCCGGCCAAGGGCACAATTTCCCATGTTTCGCCGATGGCCTTGGCCTTGTACGGCAAGAGGGTCGGCGAAATTGCCGTGGTCAACGGCAAGGAGTGGGAGATCGTCAAGCTGACTGCCAGTTAGGCCTCGATCTTGACGACATGGTCGCGGAAGAACGCCGCGGCACCAGCCTCGTCGATCTCGCCGCCGGCAACGCCCATGACGAATTCGTAGATCGTGCCATTGTCAGCCGTCAGGGCATAACCGTTAACGATCAGAAATGCACCGGCCGCGACAATAGCGGTGCGCTTGTTGCCGTCGACAAATGCATGATTTCTGGTAACGCCGAAGACATAGGCGGCTGCGAGATCTTCAACCGACGGGTCCCCGTAATTGGCCTTGTTCTCGGCGCGGGCGAGCGCCGATTCGAGGGCATTTTCATCCCTCAAGCCTTGTGCTCCGCCGTGTCGGCGCAACTGCTCGGCGTGCGTCGCTTCGACTGCACGCCGCGTCAGAAACTCACGGCTCATTCGGCGAGCTTCTGAAGCGCGACCTTGTATTTGTCCATGACCTCGCGGGCAGCTTTCATTTGCCGCTCGAAGCTATCGTCCACCGGCTTCAGCGCAAGACCGTCACCTGTTTCAATGATTTGAAGCTGGTCGCCGGCCTTCAGGTTCAGACGATCGAGAAGCTCCCTCGGCAGGATGACGCCTTCGGAATTGCCGATCTTGCGAATGGTCGTGTTCATGGTGAGACATCCTGTTGCAACGCTAATTATAACTCAGCGCGATGGCCGTTGCAACAGACATTATAACCCGCGTCAGCCGGCCTGCAGCAGGCGGTCCATCAGCCGGTCCGCCGCTTCCGGGATGACCGTGCCGGGCGGGAAGATTTCGGTGGCGCCTGCCTGCCGGACTGCATCATAATCCTGTGGTGGGATGACGCCGCCGGCGACGATCAGCATATCGTCGCGGCCGAGCTTCTTCAGCGCATGCTTGAGTTCGGGAATGAGCGTCAAATGGCCGGCCGCCAGCGACGAGGCGCCGACGATGTGCACGTCATGCTCGACCGCGAGCTTGGCGATCTCGTCCGGCGTCTGGAACATCGGCCCGACGGTAACGTCGAAGCCGAGGTCGGCAAAGGCGGTGGCGATCACTTTCTGGCCGCGATCATGGCCGTCCTGGCCCATCTTGGCGACCAGAATGCGCGGCTTGCCGCCGGACTTTTCCTCGAACGCTACGATCTTGTCCTGCAGCCGGTCGACCACCGGATTGTCGCCGAGCGCCTTGCGATAGACGCCGGAGATCGTCTGCACCGAGGCGACATGGCGGCCGAAGACCTTTTCCAGCGCCAGCGAAATCTCGCCGACCGTGGCATTGGCGCGCGCCGCCCGGATGGCGAATTCCAGCAGGTTTTCGTTACTCCCGGCAGCACGGGTCAGCGCATCGAGCGCGCTCTCGACGGCGGCGACGTCACGCGTGCCTTTCAGCCGCTGCAGCTTCGACAATTGCCGCGCCCTGACTTCCGCGTTGTCGATCCTCAGCACGTCGACTTCGATGTCCGTGCCGGGACGGTGGGCATTGACGCCGACCACGATCTGTTCGCCGGAATCGATGCGCGCCTGGGTGCGCGCGGCAGCCTCTTCGATGCGCAGCTTCGGTAGGCCCTTTTCGATCGCCGCGGCCATGCCCCCGAGGCTCTCGACCTCCTCGATATGGGCGAGCGCGCGCGCCGCCAGATCATGCGTCAGCCGCTCGACATAGGCAGAGCCGCCCCACGGGTCGATGCTCCGGGTCGTGCCGGATTCCTTCTGCAGGATGAGCTGTGTGTTGCGGGCGATGCGGGCCGAATGATCGGTCGGCAGCGCCATTGCCTCGTCGAAGGAATTGGTGTGCAGCGACTGCGTGTGGCCTTGAGTCGCCGCCATCGCCTCTATCATGGTGCGGATGATGTTGTTGTAGGGGTCCTGCGCCGTCAGCGACCAGCCCGAAGTCTGGCAATGGGTGCGCAGCGACAGCGAGCGCTCGTCCTTCGGCGAAAAGTTCTTCAGCATCAGGCTGGCCCACAAAAGGCGCGCTGCTCTCAGCTTCGCGACTTCCATGAAGAAATTCATGCCGATCGCCCAGAAAAACGAGAGGCGCGGCGCGAAACGGTCGATGTCGAGGCCGGCCGCGACGCCGGCGCGGGCATATTCGATACCGTCGGCAATCGTGTAGGCGAGCTCGAGGTCCGCCGTCGCTCCCGCCTCCTGCATGTGGTAGCCGGAGATCGAGATCGAATTGAACTTCGGCATATGCGTCGACGTGTAGGAAAAAATGTCCGACACGATCCGCATCGAAGGTTTGGGCGGATAGATGTAGGTGTTGCGCACCATGAACTCTTTCAGGATGTCGTTCTGAATGGTCCCAGTGAGGTCCTTCTGCGCGACGCCCTGTTCCTCCGCCGCCACGATATAGAGCGCCATGATCGGCAGCACCGCGCCGTTCATCGTCATCGATACCGTCATCTCGTTAAGCGGGATGCCCTCGAACAGCTGGCGCATGTCGAGAATGGAATCGATGGCGACGCCGGCCATTCCGACATCGCCAGCGACGCGCGGATGGTCGCTGTCGTAGCCGCGATGCGTGGCGAGATCGAAGGCGACCGACAGGCCTTTCTGGCCGGCGGCAAGGTTGCGCCGGTAGAAGGCGTTGGACTCTTCGGCCGTCGAGAAGCCGGCATATTGCCGGATCGTCCAGGGTTGCTGGACATACATCGTCGGATAGGGGCCGCGCACGAAGGGCGGCAGGCCCGGATAGGTATCGAGATGCGGCAAGCCCTTGAGATCGCCCTGGTTGTAGAGATGCTTGACGGCGATGCCTTCCGGCGTCATCCGCTGGCCTTTGACCTCGACCGGCGCCCGCCGTGGCGGCGACCAGGCGATCTGGCTGAAATCCGGGATCATGGCACGGCTCCGATCGACTGATCGATGCGGATCGGAAACAGCGGCTCGCACACCGCAACGCCTTCGGTGAAGGCAGGCCGCCGCTCCGCCGCCAGCGTCTCGACCGGACGCTCGGTCTTCGACGGGTGCAGCGTCGTGCCGACGATCGCCCGTTCGTCCGCCTGGTAGGCTGCGTTGCGGCGGGCGGAAGCTGCCTGGACGCGCCTCTGGATGTGGCCTTGCTCAAGGCTGGTCAGCACGCCGCCTTCCGCCTCGATCTGCTGGAACTCCTGCCAGGCCGCGGCGCAGAGCTCCGCAGTCAGCGCTTCGACCGCACCCGAACCGCAAACCGGATCGGCGACGTGGTCGATGTGGCTTTCATTGGCCATGATCAGTTGCGCGTTGCGGGCAACGCGGCGGGCAAAACCCGCAGGCAGGCCGTGCGCTATCGTGTGCGGCAGGATGGCGATCGAATCCGCGCCGCCGGCGGCAGCCGCGAAAGCGGCGATGGTGGTGCGCAGGATGTTGGTTTCCGGGTCGGCCGCCGTCATCATCCGGAAGGAGGTTTCGGCATGGATGCTGGCGGTGGAGGGCGGTATCGAGCAGGCCTCCTGGACACGCGCCCACAGCCTGCGCAACGCCCTGACCTTGGCCGTCGAAACGAACTGGTCCTGGTCGACGCTGAGCGCAAAACCGATATGCGGCGCCGCGTAGACGAGCGGCTGGCGCGCCTTCTCGAACAGCCTCAAATAGGAGACGGCCGAGGCGAGCATAGTGCCAAGCTCCTGCGCCTCGGTGGCGCCGGCATTGTGGAATACCCGCCCGTCGGCCTCCAGCAGCACGCCGGGCACCCCCATCGAAAAGAAATGCGCCAGCGACTGCGGCATCGAAGCCTGCAAAGCTTCGATCGACATGCGCAGCCTGCCGGTCCCGGCAAATATCGCCGCCGGATCGATGCCGAAGGAGAGGTTGAGCTTTGCCGGGTCGGAGCGGCGCTTGGTCAAGAACGCCACCAGCCAATCGGCCACGGCACGGCTCCAGGGATGGGCGTCGATGCGGATCTGGATGCGGTTGAGCGGCACGCCGTCGAGCACGCCCTCCAGCGCCTCCGCCGTCCTCGGCAAGCCATAGCCGAAGGCGTTCGGCGCACCCTCGAAGACAAGCGACAGTCCGGTGGCACCCTGCGCGACGTCTTCCAGCGCCTGCGCACTGGCGCGGCCTATGTCCGGATCGTCGATGCGCTGGCTGACGATCCACGGTGATCCCGGGTTGGCGCGCACGACAGGCTCGGCGGTTACCGAACGCTCGTAGAGCGGCTCGATGCGGATGGCGTCGTCCGTATGCGAGACGAGCTTTTCCTCGAAGGAACCGCCGGCCAGCGCCTTCTCCGCCAACGCCAGCCATCGTTGCCGGTCGGCGTTCGGAAGGTCGGCATCATGGGTCAAGGCACCGGCGCCCATCCGTTCTCCTCGTTCTAGCGGCCGCATCAGCCTACTATGTCAGTCTACGGTCCCCTGTCCCATATCACAATGCAGCACACATGCCGTGCAACTCGCCTTCCGTGACGGTGACCGTCAACCGATTGCCAAACATGGGCAGGTTCCGCAAGCTCCAAAAGCCATTTTCGACGATGCCCATTGTCGCTGCGCAATGGCCTCACTATACCTGCGGCGGGGCTCCCTTTTCTTCAAGGGATCAGGGCATTCAACCCTATAGGTTTGCGGAGACCGGACACATGGCCGACGACACCAGTATCTTCATGGGAGCCAGCCGCAAGCCGGACGACAGCTATCAGCGACCCGAACAGCTTTTGCTGCAATATGGCAATCGTCACGGCCTGGTCACCGGCGCGACCGGTACCGGCAAGACGGTGACCCTGCAGATATTGGCCGAGGGTTTCTCCAATGCCGGCGTGCCGGTATTCTGCGCCGACATCAAGGGCGACCTGTCGGGTATCGCCATGATGGGCACAGCGCAGGATTTTCTGGTCAAGCGGGCCGAGCAGGTCAAGCTCGATCCCTATGAGTTCCAGGAATTCCCGGTCATCTTCTGGGATCTGTTCGGCGAGCAGGGTCACCCGATCCGCGCCACCATCTCGGAGATGGGGCCGCTGCTTCTGTCGCGGCTAATGAACCTCTCCGAGGCGCAGGAAGGCATTATGAACATCGCCTTCCGCATCGCCGACGAGGAAGGCCTTTTGCTGCTCGACTTGAAGGACCTGCAGTCATTGCTTGCCAACATCGCCGACCGCGCCGAAGAGATCGGCGCCCGCTACGGCAATGTGACGAAACCTTCGGTCGGCGCCATCCAGCGCACGCTGCTGGTCCTGGAGCAGCAGGGCGCTGCCAATTTCTTCGGCGAGCCGGCATTGCGGATCGCCGACATCATGCGCACCACGCGTGATGGACGCGGCGCTATCAGCGTGCTCGCCGCCGACAAATTGATGCTGAATCCGCGGCTCTATGCGACGTTCCTTCTGTGGCTGATGTCGGAACTGTTCGAGGAACTGCCCGAGGTCGGCGACCCGGACAAGCCGAAGCTGGTCTTCTTCTTCGACGAGGCGCATCTTCTGTTCGACGACGCGCCGAAGGTGCTGATCGACCGCGTCGAACAGGTGGTCCGGCTGATCCGTTCGAAGGGCGTCGGCGTTTATTTCGTCACGCAAAATCCGCTGGATATCCCTGAAACGGTGCTGGCGCAGTTGGGCAACCGCGTGCAGCACGCACTGCGTGCCTATACGCCGCGCGAACAGAAGGCCGTCAAGACGGCGGCCGAGACGTTCAGGCCCAATCCCGATTTCGACTGTGCAACCGTGATCACGCAGCTCGGCACCGGCGAGGCACTCGTCTCCACGCTGGAAGCCAAGGGCGTGCCGTCCATGGTACAGCGCACGCTGATCCGCCCGCCATCCTCGCGGCTTGGCCCGATCACGCCCGAAGAGCGCCGCAAGCTGATCACTGAGAGCCCGGTTTCGGGACAGTACGACCAGACCGTCGATCGCGAATCGGCTTTCGAGATGCTGCAAAAAAAGGCCAAGGACGCCCAGGAGGCACAAGCGCAGCAGCAGGAGAGCGGCCGTTCGCGCTGGACCATTCCCGGCTTCGGCAATGACGATCCCGCTCCTCAGCCCAGCGGTGGCCGGCGGGCGCCGCGGCCATCCAACCGCCAGACGGTGGCGGAGGCGGCAATCAAGTCGGTGGTGCGCTCGGTCGGTTCGTCGGTCGGACGGGCGATCGTCCGCGGGATTTTGGGGAGCCTGTCCAGGGGGCGGTGAGGGGCATCGGACCGAAGGGCGGGATCAGTGTTGGCAACTTCTGTCTTGGCATCAAGCGCCAGTAGCCAGATCTGGAGGACAGCGGACAGGGGCTATGCGGAAAGAGCGGCCGCTTGGCGGCGATGCGCCGAAGGTCTTGATCGGGGCCGGAAGCGGACCGGCAGGTTCCAGCACCTCCGCAAGGGGCAACGGACGCTGAATCCGGTCGGAACAACGTCTCAGAATTAGCCCAAAGCGGACATCCCGCGTAGCCGTGCCGGATTTTGAAAGTTAGCGACATCGGGCTATTGTTGAGGCTTTCGCAATCCTTTGCAGCGCGGCGCGACGAGCCTTCGCGGGAGACGATCATGTTGAAAGTTACCGAAGAGGAGGTCGAGGAAGTCCGAGAATACTTTGAATGGCAGGCGCCCGACCTCGAAGTGACCTTTATGCAGAAGGTCTACTCGGAAGTCGTCCTGAATACCCGTCACGACGTGTGGGACATTCACACCAACAAGGATCGCTGGTGGGTCATAACCGGCGGCACAAACCTCTACTCTCAGGAGCAGTTCCCAAATATGGACCTTGCTCTGACCTTCCATATTGGCCTGATGCTTCGCATCCCGCGTACGGCAAAACAACAGGAAGACGATCTACGCATACTCCCGTTCGGTCCCGTATTCGAGAAGATGGAAGAAGCCGGCACCGCCGTGACACAGGCGCATAATCTCGCGGACTATCAGGCCGTAGGCGTCCGCTGCCGTGAGGCGCTTCTCGAACTGATCGGCGTCGCGCAGGACTCGGCAATATGGACAGATACACCGCCACAACGTGCGAACTTCCGCGCGTGGACGGAGATCATCTGCAACGATCTTCTGCCGGGCGACACCAACAAAGAGCGTCGCGGGGCCCTCAAGAGTGCGCTTGAGTCCGCATGGACGTTTTCAAACTGGCTGACGCATTCAAAGTCGGCCACCTGGATTGATGCCGAGATGGCGCACTCGTTGATCCAACACGCCATCGGCATGGCGACATCATTGATCATTCGCGAATTACGCGGGGTGCCTCGGGAATGCCCGAACTGCGGCTCGCCGCATCTCGAACCCGAACATGGCGAGAATACTGAGGCACCCGGTATACTCTGGGAACGACCGCGCTGCGCCGACTGCGGATGGGCCGGCAGGCCGGTTCCAATCCTCGACCTCCAGGATGGACAGCCCATCATCACACGCGAAGGCGAAGAAACCGAAGAGTGCAGCATAATGACGGTACCGCTACGCACGATCCTGAGGCCGGGAAATCCCACCATCGAGGCGCTGAAGAACACAGAGACCGGCCCCCCAGAGCACGTCGTCTATTTTGCCTACGGGTCCAACATGTCGACCGCCCGGCTGCGCGAACGCATGCCGAGCTGCAAGCCACTCGGCATCGCTACCTTGCCGGGTCATGCGCTCCGTTTTCATAAACGTAGCGTGGACAAGTCCGGGAAGTGCAACGCATTGGCCACTGGCAATGAGAATAGCGTGATCGGAGTCCTGTTCAGCTTCGATCCTGCCGAACGTGCCGAGCTAGATAAGGCCGAAGGCGCCGGAAGCGGCTACGAGCATGCGACGGTCACGGTCATTAACGCCAAAGGTCGCAGGCGAAAGGTCCTTACCTATCTCGCCACCCCCGACTACATCGACGACAGTCTCAAACCCTATAGCTGGTATAAGGACTTTGTCCTTGCAGGTGGCAGGGAACACGCCCTGTCGCCGGAGTATATTGCCGAATACATCCAGTCGGTTGAGGCGATCGAAGATCCCGACAAGACACGGGACAATAAGCAGCGGGCCACGCTCGGAAGTCTCGGTCGGTGAGACTGTGGTGTCGGTGCGAGTTCCCGGTCCAGACTGCGGACCCGATGTCCGCTTATAGCGCAACGCGTCCAACGCGACGCCGCATTCAGATGTCTGCTTTTGGGCAACCGCAATCAACGTCGTTGCTGCCGGCATCGCGGCGCAAAGCGGTCATCCGACCTGGCCTGCGGAAGACGTATTTGGGTCATGAGCTGTCCACCGGCGGCGTCTGCACAGAGCGCGGCAAAATCCGCTGCTCGGCGTAAACATCGGACCTGAAGGCGGGCACCGGCACGGGCAAGCCAACGCGCAGCAAAATCAGCAGGAGCGAGGAAGATCCCGCTCCAGCGCTTTCGACCAATTCAGAAGATCGAGTTTGTGATCGATTTTATCGGGCCGAGCAGGATCGATCCTTCCGGCACGCCGGCGTCGATCGGAATGGCTTTGCGGTTTGCGGTCGCCACCATCGGCTGGCCGATATCGGCCGTCACCACGACCGGGGTCTTGTTCGGCACACGGTCGTAGAGATCGATAATGTCCTGGTTCATCAGGCGAACACAGCCCGACGACACCGACTTGCCGATCGACCGCCATTCCGGCGAACCGTGCAAGCGGTAGAGCGTGTCCTGGTTGCCCTGGAAGAGATAGAGCGCCCGCGCGCCAAGCGGGTTCTTGAGCCCGCCGGGCATGCCGCCATTATCGGCGCTGTACGGCTTCAACTCCGGCTGCCGGGAGATCATTTCATCCGGCGGCGTCCATTTCGGCCATTTCTGCTTCCATTGGACCACGGCATCGCCCGACCATTCGAAGCCGGCGCGGCCGAGGCCGACGCCGTAGCGGATAGCCTGGCCGCCCGGGCGCACCAAGTAGAGGAAGTGATTGGTGGTGTCGACGACGATGGTGCCCGGCTGCTGCCCGGTCGGATCGTCCACGATCTGGCGCAGGAACTGCGGGTCGATTTTGTCGACCGGTATCGCCGGCAGCTCGAAGCCGCCATCAGACATCGGCCCATACATCGTCATATAGTCGCCGAGCGCCGGCTCGACATAGGTCGGCGGCGGTGGCTCGACCGGCTGTTGCGACAGCGTGGTGCAACTGGAGACCGCGACCGAGGCGGCGCCAAGGGCTGCGGCGTTGAGGAAACCGCGACGGCTAAGGCGCAGAGAGGACGATGGAGGTGTGAACATGATTGCCTTTTTTAAGTCTCAAATCGCAACAAAGCATGAATGCGTCCGGTTGTGCGCAGGTGCTCGAGCAATGCTCGGCGCGATAGGCGGTTCCAATTCTGGCCGCAGGGTGGACAAACAAAGGCAAAGCTGTGACTGGATCGCCACTGTTGCGCCGACGCAACATTTCCGGTGTCAAACCGCGGCAACCAGACCTTCAAGGGACGGCAGGATCAGGGCCGGTGGGAAATCCCGGTATTCCTCTGGGTGATTGGCGCGGTTGATCCACACCGTCCGGAAGCCGAATTTGGTGGCGCCGGCAACGTCCCAGCGGTTGGAGGACTGGAAAGAGACAGCGCCTGGATAGAGGCGCCAGCCCGTGGTGACTATGTCGTAGACCGACGGGTCGGTCTTGAAGCGCCTGACGCTGTCGACGGAAAAGACGTCGTCCAGGACCTGGTCGAGCGCGGCGGACTTGACGGCCGCCTCCAGCATTTCAGGCGAACCGTTGGACAGGATCGCCAGCCTTGCTCCCGATGCCTTGAGCGCCTTGAGCACGGCTGGCACCTCCGGATAGCAGTCCAGCCGCCAATAGGCCTCGAGCAGCTTCGCCTTCAGCCCGGCATCGGCGGATGGAACCTTGCGCAGGGCGAAATCGAGGGCCTGCTCGGTGAGCTGCCAGAAATCGGCATAGGCCCCCATCAGCGTCCTGACCCAGGAATATTCCAGCTGCTTGGCGCGCCAGATATCGGACAGCAACTGGCCGTCCGGCCCGATCTGGTCGGCGTGACGGCGCACGGCCGCATGCACGTCGAACAGCGTGCCATAGGCGTCGAAAACGTAAGCTGCATGGTGCATGCGACAGTTTTGAGGCTGCGCAAGGCAAGGCGCAAGCGCCGATTGCAGTCCGCCAGCCCGCTGGCCTCAACAAATCTCAGCCAAACCGGTTGACGGCGGCCGCCAAAGCATCTTCCAATGCGCCGCAACAAGCATCGAACGGAACCTGGCAATGACACTGGCGACTGCGGCGCAATCCGCGACATGGACCTTCGTCGACGGCGACTGGTACGAGGGCAACGTTGCCATCCTCGGGCCGCGCAGCCACGCCATGTGGCTCGGCACCAGCGTATTCGACGGCGCCCGCTGGTTCGAGGGCGTCGCTCCCGATCTCGATCGCCATGCAGCAAGGGTGAACGCCTCGGCGATCGCGCTCGGCCTGAAACCGACGATGAGCACCGACAAGATCGTCGGCCTGACCTGGGATGGGCTGAAGAAGTTCGGCGGCAACACGGCGGTCTACATCAGGCCGATGTATTGGGCCGAGCATGGCGGCTATATGGGCGTGCCGGCCGACCCGGCCTCGACGCGTTTCTGCCTTTGCCTCTATGAATCGCCGATGATCTCGCCAGTGGGTTTTTCGGTGACGGTGTCGCCGTTCCGCCGCCCGACAATCGAAACCATGCCGACTAACGCCAAGGCCGGCTGCCTTTATCCCAACAACGGCCGGGCCATCCTCGAAGCCAAGATGCGCGGCTTCGACAATGCGCTCGTGCTCGACATGCTGGGCAATGTCGCCGAGACCGGGACCTCGAATATTTTCCTGGTCAAGGACGGCCATGTCCTGACGCCGGCGCCGAACGGGACCTTCCTGTCCGGCATCACCCGCGCGCGCACCATGGCCCTGCTTGGCGAATACGGTTTCACGACGACGGAAAAGACGCTGTCGATCCGCGATTTCCTGGAGGCGGACGAAATCTTCTCGACCGGAAACCACTCGAAAGTCGTGCCGGTCACCCGTATCGAGGATCGCAATCTGCAGCCCGGGCCGGTGGCCAAGAAGGCGCGCGAACTCTATTGGGAATGGGCGCATTCGACTTCGCCCGGCTGACCCGCTAAAAAGCGGCCCGGCGCTTCGTTTCCGGAGTTGTTCCAGACCAATCCAGTCCTATGTTAGTCCGGTATCGACACCGGATTTTTCCACGAGGGAGTACGACCGATGGCTTTTGAATTGCCCGCCTTGCCCTATGATTACGAGGCTTTGCAGCCTTACATGTCCAAGGAAACGCTGGAATATCATCACGACAAGCACCACAAGGCCTACGTCGACAACGGCAACAAGCTGGCCGCCGAGGCGGGCCTGGGCGATTTGTCGGTCGAAGAGGCCGTCAAACAGTCCTTCGGCAAGAATGCGGGGCTCTTCAACAATGCCGCCCAGCACTACAATCATATCCATTTCTGGAAATGGATGAAGAAGGGCGGCGGCGGCAACAAGCTGCCGGGCGCCTTGCAAAAAGCGGTCGACAGCGATCTTGGCGGCTACGACAAGTTCAAGGCCGACTTCATCGCCGCCGGCACCACCCAGTTCGGTTCGGGCTGGGCCTGGGTCTCGGTCAAGGACGGCAAGCTGGCGATCTCGAAGACGCCGAATGGCGAGAACCCGCTCGTCCATGGCGCGACGCCGATCCTTGGCGTCGATGTCTGGGAACATTCCTACTACATCGATTATCGCAACGCCCGGCCGAAATATCTCGAAGCCTTCGTCGACAGTCTCATCAACTGGGACTATGTGCTCGAACTCTACGAAAAGGCCTGATCCGTTCCAGAAAGCCCCGGCAGAACCGGGGCTTTTCTTTTTCAGCATCAGAACGACAGTTGCAAAAATTTCACGCAAGCGTGAGGCGAAGCGTCGGAATTTTTAAGCCATCCTTGCCGTTTGTCATCGGGGTGGGACCGCACCCTGAATTGCCTTCAACATGGAGCCAAGTGAATGAGAAAGCTTATCCTCGCCATCTCGATGCTCGCCTTCGCCGGTTCGGCGGCATTTGCCGACCCGGTCGCTGACCGGCAGGCCCTGATGAAGGAACGTGGCAAGATCGCCGCCGGCTTGTCGAAAGTGGTCAAGGGCGAGACGCCCTACGACGCAGCTTCGGTGCTGACGGCGTTGCAGGCACTGCAGGCCAATGCCGAGAAATTCCATGCCGGCGTCGACGCGCTGTTCCCGGCGGGCAGCGACATCGGCGACACCACGGCGTCTCCCAAGATCTGGCAGGACATGGCCGGCTTCAAGACGGCTGAAGGCAAGTACCTCGCCGACGTCAAGGCGGCGGTCGCCGCGGCACCTGCGGATGCCGACGCGTTGAAGGCACAGTTCAACACCATCGGCGGCGGCTGCGGCAACTGTCATCAAAGCTACAGGGTGAAAAAAGGCTGATAGCGGGCAATGCCCTTGCTGAAGAAACTCGTCGGCGCCGCCCTCGTTCTGGGCGGCGTCGCCGCGATTGCCGGCTGGTTCCTGTCGGCTCCGGTCAGGCTCGGTGCCGCCACGCTGGCGCAGCTTGGCCCCGGTGACGCTGACAGGGGCAAGCGCATCTTCTACGCTGGCGGCTGCACATCCTGTCATGCCAAGCCTGGCTCGCAAGGCGACGCTCGCCTTCAGCTGGTCGGCGGCCTCGAGCTCAAGACGCCATTCGGCACCTTCGTGCCGCCGAATATCTCGCAGGATACCAAGGACGGCATCGGCGCCTGGTCGGTCGAAGACTTTGCCAACGCCATGCTGAAGGGCGTGTCGCCGTCGGGCGAGCATCTTTATCCAGCATTTCCCTATATTTCATACGCGCGCATGAAGCCGGCCGACATTGCCGATCTCTATGCGTTCCTGAAGACCTTGCCCGCGGTCGCCGGCAAGGCACCCGCCAATTCGCTGGGGTTTCCCTTCAACGTCCGACGCGGCCTTGGTCTGTGGAAATTGCTCTATCTGAGCGACAAGCCGGTCGTTTCCTTTCCCGATGGCACGCCGCAGCCGGTGCAGGCCGGCCGCTATCTGGTCGAAGGCCCCGGCCATTGCGGCGAATGCCACACTCCGCGGGACCTTACCGGCGGTACCAGGAAGAGCCAGTGGCTGGCAGGCGCCGCGGCCGCGGAAGGCAGCGGCATCGTGCCCAACATCACGTCGGGCGAGGGCGGCATCGCCGACTGGTCCGAAGCCGACATCGCCAACTATCTCGAAACCGGCTTCACGCCGGATTTTGATACGGTCGGCGGTGCCATGGTCGACGTGCAACGGAACATGACCGCGCTGACGCCAGAGGACCGCGCGGCGATTGCCGCGTACCTGAAAGCCGTGCCGCCGCATCCCAACGGCTATCCGGCGCGCAAGAAGCCGGCGAGCTGACGGGCTGTTGGGTCAGCGGTCGCCGAGGAAGTCGAAGCCGGTTTCGAAGAAGTGATTGTAGTCGCAGGTCATTTCCTCGCCGGGCGCAATGTCGCGCAAGGCATAGGTCTCCTCCGGCTGCGAGACGTCGCAATTCGGGCTGTCGGCATGGTTCATGTAGCGCGCATCGTCGGCTTCGAAGACGATGTAATTCGGGTCGCGCCGGTCCGGATAGGCGTAGCGGTCGAGATAGGTTTTGACCGGCCCGGTTTCCCGCTCGTAGGTCTCCACCTCGATGCGCCGGTCGTATTTCGGGTCGAGCTTCCAGACCAGCGTGCCGCGGGCAATGTGGTTCTTGGCAAAGACGCCGATGCCCTGGATGGGCGATTTGTCGAGATAGACATCGACGAGCAACATGGCAGATCCCTGGGTGATTGTGTGTTGGCGCGGCTGCGAAAAGCCGCGCACTGGGTAGCGCGCGGCCCTTGCAATTGCGAGCGGAAAATCAGCTGTGCCTGGCCATTATCCGAAGCCTCATACGGCGTCGCCTGTCGAGGCCTAGCGCTGTTGCAGTGCCAGCCGGATGCCCAAGGCGCAATAGATGCCGCCGACAGCCTTGCCTTGCCATCTCAGCACCGTCGGATTTCGGCGCAGGAATGCACCGAGGCCGCCCGCACCCACGGCGAAAACCAGCGTGCTGATGAGGCCCAACAGAACAAAGATCACGCCCAATGTCGCCAGTTGAAGCATCACCGATCCGTTTTCAGGCCGCACGAACTGCGGAAGAAATGCAAGGAAGAAAAGCGCGGTCTTGGGGTTGAGAACCTCGGTCAAAACAGCCTGCCGAAATGCTTTGGCAGCGGGGATCGCAAGTGCGCCGGCGGCCGGATAGGCAGGCGTTTTCTCGATGATCGCGCGAATGCCGAGATAAATGAGGTAGGCTGCGCCGATGTACTTCACGATGTTGAAAAGCGCCGCCGACGTGGCAATGATCGCCGAAATGCCGACGATCGCCATGAAGGTGTGAACCACGTCGCCGGCCGCGATCCCCGCGCCGGTCGCGATGCCAACCCTGGTTCCGGAACTGGTAGCCCGCGCCACGGTCAGAAGGGTGGCCGGACCGGGGATGAAGACAAAGCCAAGCACAACCGCGACATACGCAATCAATGTGGCGAGATCGATCATTGGTGGGCGTCTCCGCAACTCTTACCGCGAATGAAAGCCACGTCTCGGAACGGAGGGCAATGACCGCTCTCCCCCGACTTCACGCGGCAAGCTCGGCCTTGCCTGTTACCTTGAGCGCGAAGGCGTAGGTGAAGGCGATTTCCTCCAGCCTAGAAAACCGGCCGGAGGCGCCGGCGTGGCCTGAATCCATGTTGATCTTGAACAGAACCGGATTCCCACCTGTCTTGCGGTCGCGCAACCGCGCCACCCATTTGGCCGGCTCCCAATAGGTGACGCGCGGGTCGGTCAGGCCGGCCAGCGCCAGGATCGGCGGATAGTCGAGTGCGGCGACATTGTCGTAGGGCGAGTAGGCGGCGATGGTCCGGTAATCCTCCGCCGAGGCGATCGGGTTGCCCCATTCCGGCCATTCCGGCGGCGTCAGCGGCAAGCTAGCGTCGAGCATGGTGGTGAGCACGTCGACGAAGGGAACCTCGGCGACGATGCCGCCGAAGCATTGCGGCGCCATGTTGGCGACCGCGCCCATCAGCATGCCGCCGGCCGAACCGCCTTGCGCAACGATGCGGTCATGCTGCGTGTAGCGTTCGGCGACGAGGTGGTGGGCGGCAGCGACAAAATCGGTGAACGTATTCATCTTGTTCGCCCGCTTGCCGTCGTCGTACCAGCCATAGCCCTTGTCCTTGCCGCCGCGGACATGGGCAATCGCGTAGACAAAGCCGCGGTCGACCAGCGAAAACAAATTGGTGTTGAACGCGGCCGGCACCGCTATGCCGTAAGAGCCATAGCCGTAAAGCAGGCAAGGCGCCGATCCGTCGAGCGGCGTGTCGCGGTGGTGGAGGAGCGAGATCGGCACCAGTTCGCCGTCGGCGGCAGGCGCCATCAGCCGGCGCGTGACATAGTGCTCCGGGTCGTGGCCGGACGGCACTTCCTGGGTCTTGAGCAGCACGCGCTCGCGGGTGCGCATGTTGTAATCGAAGACCTGCGCCGGCGTCGTCATCGACGAATAGGAAAAGCGCATGATTTCGGTGTCGTATTCGTAGGAGCCGGACAGGCCGAGCGAGAAGGCTTCCTCGTCGAAGGAGATCAGGTGCTCTTCGCCGCTCTTGCGATCGCGCACGACGATGCGTGGCAGGCCTTCCTTGCGCTCCAGCCGGACCATGTGGTCCTTGAAGCCGATTACCGAAAGGATCAGCCGGCCCGCTTCGTGCGGCACCAGTTCCTGCCAGTTGGCGCGCACCGGATCATGGGCCGGCGCCGTCATGATCTTGAAGTCCTTGGCGCCGTCGGCATTTGTGAGGATGAAGAAGATGTCGCCGCCTTCCTCAAGGTCGTACTGCAAGCCGGTCTGGCGTGCCGCAACCAGCTTCGGCTCTGCGGACGGTTCGTTGGCGTTCATGATGCGATATTCCGAGGTCTCATGGTCGTTGATGCCGATCATGATCCACTCGTTGGAGCGTGTGCCGCCGACATCCATGAAGAAGCCCGGATCGGTTTCCTCGTAGATCAGCCGGTCGTTTTCAGGACTATCGCCAAGCGCATGGAACAGCACTTTGGAAGGACGGTGGTTGGGGTCGAGGCGGGTGTAGAAAAAACCGTCATTGCCGGCATCCCACACACCGCCGCCGCCGGTGTCGGGGACCCTGTCCGCCAGATCGTTGCCGCCGGCGAGATCGCGGACGCGCAGCGTGTAGAATTCGGAACCCTTGTCGTCGAAGGCCCAGAGCAGCTTGCGGTGGTCGTCCGAATGATCGACGCCGCCCAGGCGGAAATAGGGCTTGCCCTCGGCCTCGGCATCGCCGTCGAGCAAGATCTGCTTGTCGCCGCCGTCGCGCGCCGTGCGGAAATAACGCGGCTGCTGGCCGCCAAGCTTGAAGGAGGAGCCGTAGGCGTAAGGCCCGTCCTTCATCGGCACGGAAGAATCGTCTTCCTTGATGCGTCCCTTCATTTCCGCGAAAAGCTGTTTCTGCAGTTGGACCGTATCGGCCATCAGCGCCGCCTGGTAAGCATTCTCGGCTTCGAGGTGGGCGCGGATCTGGCCGTCGAGCAGCGACGGATCCCTGAACATCTCTTGCCAATTCACGGCCCTCAGCCAGGCATAGTCGTCCGTCCGCGTCATGCCGTGATGCGTGTCGAAGATCGGCCGCTTCTCCGGCTGTGGCGGGGTGGCGGTCGGAAACACTGGAGTTCTGGTCATTGCGTCTCGCTGTGGAAGTTACTTGAATGGCGAATGAACACGCCGATCAGCGCGGGTTCAAGGGCTATGATCTATTGTCGTGGTGGCCTGAGGGGACGGGCTGGAGGAGAGGACAATGAATATTTTTTCTCGGACTGCCGCAGCCCTCGCCGTCGCTGCGATGACCCTGGCCAATGCCGGTCAATCTCATGCAACTGCCTTTGCGGCTTGGCAAGTGGCCAATGTGCCGTTCGGCGACACGCTCAATGTGCGCAAATATCCTTCAGGAACTTCGCAGAAGCAGGCCGCCTATCCCAACGGGACGGTTCTGCAGATGACCGGCAAATGCACCGGCCGGATAAACCTGCTCGACATGACCATGCAGACCTACTGGCAGCAGAAACAGAAGATCCGCCATCGCTGGTGCGAAGTCTGGCACGATCCGGCACAGAACGGCCAGTTCGTCACGGGCTGGGTCTACGGAAAATACATCACCCCGTTTCAGTGACGCAGCACGCCGTTCCGGCCGACGGCTCACGAGCAACAGTAACGCTTCGCAACCTATGATTTTACTGAATCCGCCGATCGGCCAGGCTGTAATGCTGCCGGCAGGATCAAGCATTGAGCTCTATTTACCTGGCACCGTCTGTGTAATGGCTGGTTGCCGCGGCGTCAGTCGATGCTGGTCTGACCAGAAAAAACGGCAAAGTTACACTCTGCACGAAAGAGTGAAGCTGAATATGAAAGATTTGACTTGTATCGCTGAATAGAGCGCAAGAAGCGAATTGACTTACTTGACGCTCAGGCCCATTAAGATGCCGCGACGCGAATCGCGGAGGCTTTTTCCTGCACAAGTTCGCGCGATGCCCAACTATCGAAACGGGCGCAAACAGAAACAATTCTCGTTGGGGCCTGAACGCCATGGATATTACCGAAACACCTTCCAGAAACAGTGACGCGCTGATCGAGCTCACCGCCGATGTGGTGGCCGCCTATGTCAGCAACAATCCCGTGCCGGTCGGCGAATTGCCGAACCTCATCGCCGATGTCCATGCCGCTCTCGGGCGCGTCGGCGGGGCCGCCGAGCAGCCGCCTGCCGACAAGCAGAAGCCGGCGGTAAATCCGAAGCGTTCGGTGCATGACGACTACATCATCTGTCTCGAAGACGGCAAGAAGTTCAAGTCGCTCAAGCGTCACTTGATGACCCACTATGATCTGACGCCCGACCAGTATCGCGAAAAGTGGAACCTGGACCCGAGCTATCCGATGGTTGCGCCCAATTATGCGGCCGCCCGTTCGCAACTCGCCAAGAAGATGGGTCTCGGTCGCAAGCGCAAGGGACGCTGACAAGCGGCTCTTCCGGTTTGACACTCAAGCGGCGCCTTCGGGCGCCGTTTTGTATTGTGGGGAGACCAAGCTCGGGCCGCCAGTTCTTCATACTGCTGGTAATTGCCGTCCGGTCAGGCGGTCTGCTTCAGCGCTGCCTCGGCGTCACGCTTGATACGCTTGACCATCGAGCGAAGACCATTGGCGCGCTGCGGCGACAGGTGCTCGTCAAGTCCGAGTGCCTTTAGCGTTGCCTCTGCGTCGGTCCTCTGGATTTCGCTGGCGGGCCGTCCCGAAAACAGCGCCAGCATGATGGCAACCAGGCCGCGCACGATATGGGCGTCGGAATCGCCCTTGAAGGTGATAACGGGATTGGCACCCTCGCCTTGCTCGGTGGTCAGCCAGACCTGGCTGACGCAGCCGGGCACCTTGTTGGCTTGTATGCGTTGCTCGTCGGGAAATGGCGGCAGCGCTTCACCCAGTTCAATCACATAGCGATAGCGGTCTTCCCACTCGTCGAGCAGGGAAAAGTCGTCGCGGATGGTCTGGATCGTCGTGGTCATTTCCCCGGATATAGTCATCCGGCGCGGCCGCGTCACGGAAAAAGAGGAGAAACGCCGCAGGCGCCGAGAGCGGGGCGCCCTGCGGTTTAGCGATGGATTCGGCCGAAACAGTCTCAGTTCTTTGCCGGCAAGTGCACTTTCGCCGGCAAATCGACTTTCGCCGGCAAGACGATTTCCTCGGGCACGCTGCCGGTGGTCGTCACCGTATCGGGTTCAGCGGCCTTGTCGTCCAGCATGGCGGCCGCGATCTTGGCGGTCTCCTTTGCGCGGGCGGTGATGGTGTGCATTGCCGATTTGCCGGTCTCGCACACGTCCGGCTTGCGCTCGCAGATGCCGGCGATGTCGCCGACGGCTTCGCGCGCGGCAAACAGCGCCTGGAGCGGTCCGACGCTTTCACGGCCCGCATCATCGGAGCCGACACCCAGCGGCAGCGCCAGAAGCACCAGCGAAAACCAGAAAGCAGCTCTTATCAGAAAGCCCATCTGTCTGTCCTTTATGACGGTCATGCATCCGAACCGCACGACCCCTGTACGGCGATATTGGCACGGACGCGCAAAGGACGGCTTGTCCCGAAAGCAACAGTTTTCCTCAAATTTTAGGCAGATTCGAAACGAAGCGTTTTGAAATTCATTTGCCTCGAACGACTTAGATTTTATTCAGCAAAGGGTAACCATCCAACCTGTTGTTTTTCCTGCTCATTTTTTGAACCGGCGACAGTTTGGCGGCCTCGGCCGCAGGTCCAGGCGCGGGCGGTCCGGATAACGCTCCGTTTACTATGGCGGCAATTGCCCCGGTTTTTCGCCGCCGGTATCCCGATATTTGCAGCCGGCCGGGGGACGATCGGCCCAGCCTTATCCATTCCTTAAACGCTGGATGCGAGTTTCGGATCGACAAAAGCCACCTGCAAAGCAGGGCCGTTCACGACCGGGTGCGTTGAGTTGAGTGCGATCAAGGCCAGATACGCCGAGTTGCCGGGCGCGATAGCCGCCGGTTGCGAACGGATGGTTCATCCGTCCGTCCTCGGCCAGGACGACCGCCGCCGCCACAGCCGGTTCATTGGCGTCATGCTGGCGGCTCCGTTCTTCAGCGCAGGTGCAGCGGTGACGCTGGTCACGTCGGGCATGGGCGCGGCCGTGACTGTGGCTGCGATCTTTGCCGCGTTCGGCCTTTGCTGGTTCGCCGCCCTGCTGGTGGCTGCATCGGGTAAGATCACCCTGGCCGGCCAACTAGCCTTGGTCGTGAGCAGTGTTGCCCTGGGTGCCCTTGTCGCTGCCGCCGGCGGTGTGGCCTCGCCGGTTGCCGTGCTTGCGGTGGCGCTGCCGTTTGAAGCCTGGTGGATCGGCCAGTCGCGCCGTGCCGTGATCTGGGGCGCCATATCGGCCCTTGTCGCAGTCTTGCTGCAGCCTTTCGCCGGTTCCGTCTTGCCGCTCGGCCAGACCGAAATCGCCGCATGGCACTGGCTGGTACCACTGGCCTGGGCGCTCACGCTCTTTCCGCGTGTCGCTCCACTTCGTGGCGCCGCCAACGCACAGCTCGATCCTGCCGGCAGCGACCGGCTCGAAGACCTGATCGACGCTGTCGTGCTGCGAATAGCGGCGCATGGCGAGGTTCTGGACGCCTCGACCAAGGCGCGCACGATGCTGAGGCTGCCGCCGGAGTTGCTTTTCGGCGCCGGGCTTTTCGATCGCATCCATCTGTCCGACCGCGTCCCGTATCTCAGCGCGCTGGCCGATATGCGCGATGGCGCTCTGTCGCGCCGGCTCGACCTTCGCGTCCGGCTGCCGCAGAACAGCGGCGTGACGGCCGACAATTACCGGCCGTTCTCGCTCGAGATGATGCGCGCGCCGGGGCAGGAGACTGTCTTCACGCTCGTTCTGCGCGAGAATGATGAACTGGCCGGACTGCGCCAGGAGCTTGCCGCCGCCAATGAAGCGGCTGCCTCGGCCGAGGTGGCGAAAGGACGCTTCCTTGCCGTCGTCAGCCACGAGCTGCGCACCCCGCTCAATGCCATCATCGGTTTTTCGGACATGCTGCTGCACGAGATGTTCGGCACCTTCAAGGATCCGCGCCAGAAGGAATATGTCGGCTTGGTACGGGATTCGGGCCAGCACCTGCTTGCCGTCGTCACCTCGATACTCGACGTATCGCGGATCGAATCGGGCGCCTATGCGACCGAACCGGAACCGTTCCGCTTCCGCGAAGCGGTCGAGATGTGCCAGTCGATGATGCGCCTGCAAGCCGAGGCAAAAGCCATTGATCTGCAGGCCCAGATCGCGCCGGACGCAGGTGAAATAAATGCCGACCGTCGCGCCGTGCAGCAGATCCTGATCAATCTCGTCTCCAACGCGATCAAGTTCACGCCCGAAGGCGGCAACGTCGTCATCGGCGCCAAGCGGATCGGCTCGCGGCTGCATTTCTGGGTCCGGGACACCGGAATTGGCATCGCCGAGGAAGATTTTGCCAATCTCGGCAAGCCGTTCATGCAGATACAGAACGACTATACCCGTCGGTTCGAAGGCACCGGGCTTGGGCTTTCGCTGGTGAAGGGGCTGGTGGCGCTGCACGACGGCACCATGTCGATCGAAAGCATGCCGGGCGAGGGCACCACGGTAACGATCAGCCTTCCCGTGAACGGCCCGACGGGCCACTCGGCGGAGAAGACCGGCGTGGTGCCGATGTCCGCGGCCAAAGCCAGAGCGGACGGTGGCAAAGGGGAGAGCAATGGGTCGCTCCGCAAAACAGCCTAAGGCGGTCAAACGCCGCGGCAATGCCTTCGAGCACGGAGCGATGGCTCTGGGCAGCCTGATCTCGCGCAACCCAGTTGTGGTCGGCGGCTCCACCGCATTCCTGGTGACGCTGTTCTACGTCTCGGCGAACGCTCTTTGGTACCAGCCCTTTCCGCACGCCGGCGCGTTTTTCGTCACCAGGAGCATCGAGCGCTTTCCCCGGGCGGACAGCGACGAGCCCGAAACCACCATCAACATCGTGCGTCCGGCGGCTGCGCCGATCAAGAGCGACCCGGTCGTCGAGCAGGTCCAGGGCATATTGAAGGATCTCGATTTCTATTCCGGCCCCGTCGACGGCATTCCCGGACCGAATACGCGCAAGGCCATCCAGGCCTATCAGCAGAAGGTCGGATTGAATGCCTCCGGCGAGATCGACAGCATTCTGCTGGATCAACTGGGTGCCACGCCGACGACCGCGGCCGTGGTGCCGCATCCCGTGCCGCGGCCGGTCGAAACGGCCGCTGTTCCAGCCGCCATTCCAGCGTCCGCACCGGCAAATGCGGCGGCACCTGATCCCCGCATCGTCAAGATCCAGGCCGGACTGAAAGCTTTCGGCAATGACGACATGCAATTGGACGGCGTCGTCGGCGCACGCACCAAGGCCGCGATCAAGGAATTCCAGGCGCTTTTCGGCCTGCCCGAGACCGGCGAGCCCGACGAGATCGTCTACGTCAAGATGCGCGAGATCGGCCTGACCAACTGAGGGTCGTGACGGCCGCACGCCGGTCGCTCGGCAAAGACCGGTTACAGTCTTCCGGCCAATGCTGTAAGGACCGCCGCATGGCCAGGAATTCTCCATGCGGGTAACCACCGACCTGTGGGTATCGGCGCTGTTGCGTCGGGTTTTCAGCGCCGGCGGCTTTGCCGCCGTGGTCAAGCGCGGCGCGACGGAAGCCGGCGCGGTTTTCGTGCTGGCGCGGGGCAGGCTGGGGGAGATGGCGCTGTTCGGGCCGGCGCCGCAGACGAGCTACGATTCGGCCAGGCCGGACGACCGTTTCTTCAGCCTTCTCGGCGAGGGCGACGATGCCGCCATCTTCGACGCGCGGCTGGAGCGCGAGAAGAAATTCGATCCCGATATCTGGGTGGTCGAGGTCGAGGCGGGCGCCATTCCCGTTGAGGAGCTTATCTCGGTCAAGTTGCCGTAACTTTTCAGACGCGACGCGCCTTTGGGACAGCGGCAACATCGGCGCTGTTCGGCTTGCGCAGGTCGGCGTTTGCGGCGACGCGCCCGGGCTTGCGAACGATTTTCGACACGGTGTCGGCCTTCCAGCCGCGGAGCCTGTCCAACGCCGCGTCGCGGTGCAGCAGGCGGTAGCGGTCGAGGAAGATGCGGATCGCCTGCGGGTGCGGAAACTCGGTCGGATAGATGGTGGCCGTGATCAGGAACGCCTTGTCTTCGCTGAGGTCGAGCGCGCGCAAGGCGGCCAGCAGCGGTGTGTAATTTTGGCTCGTGGTGAGCGTCCGCGCCGTTGAAAAATCGACTTCGAGCGCATCGGCGAGCGCTGTCTGGAAGAATGCCGCATTGCCGGTCAGCGCGGTCTCGCGCAGCTTGACATAGGTTTGCGGCTCGACGAACGGACCGATAGCGGTGCCGCTCTCGGCGCGCATCATGGATCGCAACCGGCGGCGTACTGTTTCGGCGGCATCGGAAGCCTCTTGCCTGTTGGCATCGCTCGCAACCACTTCGGCGTTTTCGGACGCGGCTTTGGCGGTTGTTTCCGGCTGCTGTTGCGACCGCACCAGCGTCGGCCTTTCGAGCACTTTGATGAGATCCGCGATCGTTTGATTGAGATCCTTGCGGCGGGCAATGGCACGGGCATGCGGCAGCCCGTGGCGCCCGATCAGCGCGATGAGGTCGACGTCGCTGAGGGCACGCGAGCGGATGAGCAGCGGAGCGGCGATATCGACCCGCTCCTGGCAAAGCCGCCGCACCAGCGCGGCGGGTGCATATTCGCATTCGGAAAGGGCTGCCGCGACGTAGCGGCGCGATTCGACCGAGACATTGTCGAAAAGCGGCAGCGTCAGGTCTTCGAGCTGCGCGATCTCGCGGCGTGAAGGTCGGGTGAGCGAACAGAACGCCGACACCGCGGCGCGGAACAGCCTCTCGGCCTTTCCCGATTCAGCTCCTGCTGCGATTTGCCTGAAATCCGAAGCTGACACGAAGGATACGCCCGACACTCGACACGATCTGGACTGCGCTCTGCCGGGCTGTACCGGTTTCGCGTTTCCCAAGAACAAAGATCAATTTAGCGGCGATCCGTTAGCGCTCCGTTAACCTACTGCCTCCTTAATCGACTATGGAGGCGTTGCGTTGTGCTCCGGGGCAACCGAGAGGAATACGCGAACCATGGGCATGGTACTGTCTTTCGTGCCGCGAACGGCGGCAACCAATCGAGCACAACAAACCGCGGGAACGCCGGCGGCGGTGATCATCTTTCCCGGGGTCCGCTACGAGCAGCGGCCGCTGACCGGCGAGACGCGGCCGGTCGGCCCCGATAAGCCGGGACCTTCGGGGACATTGCCGGTACCGCATCACTGAGCATCGGAAGTGGGTTAAAAATCCTGCAGTTCGCAGGAACTCTGTTCGAGAAACCGCGAGACGATCGGCTTCCAGCTGTCGTCGGGCACGAACGAGCGGATGACGAACATGCCTTCCGCTATCGGCGCTTCGACGAAGATCGCCCCTTGCAGTTCCGCGGGAAGATTCTTGCGGACCTCGATCATCTGCGCCGGCGTCAGCACCACGGTGTCGAGCACGCCTGCGGTCGCGCTGCGGTCGTTGAACGAGTAGATGTTGTGGCCGCCGCGGTCATAGACCGATATCGACCAGAACGGCACCTTTCCCGGCGCCTTGACCCGCACCATCCCCTCGGCAAGGTCGAAGCGGCAAGCCGCCGCATAAAACAGCGGATCGACCGATTTCACCACCGGCGCGCCGCCGGCTTCGGCGTCGAGCCTGGTCATCTTGTAGAGATCCGAAGCCATGGCCAATCGCGACCAGGCGTCGCGTTCGGAAAACTCGGGGACGAGCAGCAGCACGATGATGTGCACGATGCCGCCGCCAAGCAGGCCGAGCAGCACGGCATGCAGCAGGCTACGCATTGCAGCCGACCTTCTGGATCTGCGGCAGCGTGACGTCCGAGAGGCCGGTGCTGCTGGCGATCGGCGTGTCATAGAACGTGAGCACGAAGTACATCCCGCCGGCGCCGCTGGTCAGCAGCCAGTTGTCGGGCGCCGGGCGGCTGCCGACGGAAATGATCACCGAATTGTCGGCCTCGCGCAGCACTTGATAGGACTGCAGCGCAGCCAGCCTCGGCTTGCCGGTCTCGATCACGCCAAGCGACCGATCTGCGGCATAGAGGGTCCAGAACCGGGCGGTGGGAAAGCCGCCCGCAATCTTGTAGGCACATTGCCGCTTGAGTTGCTCGCCGCCGGAATCGCGCTCGGCGATGAAGGACAGTCCTTCCGCCTGTCCGAGCGCCAGCACGCCTTCGCGCGCCACGCGGGCCTTCGAATAAGGATCCGCCGTCGGCGTGCCGATATCGGGGAAGGCGGTCCATTGGCCGATCCTGATGGCGCCGACGCCGTCCTGCAGCTTCAGTGCATACCAGACGCTGCCGCCACCGCCGACGACGGCGATGGCAAGCGAAAGCAGTGTCAGGAAGGCATTCTTGAGCATGAGGAGCCGGGGAACCGAAGGCCGGGGACTGAAAGACTGTCGCTCGGGATATCGCGGTGCGGGGGCTTGTGGCAAGCGGCCCTGTGGAATTGACCGCTCAGAGCGCCGAGAGGGTCTCCGGTGCAGCGGGCGCGTCGAGCACGGGTGCCGCCTGGAACAGCTTGGTGAGTTCCTTCAGGGTCTGGGTGGTCCGGCTGGACAGCACCGGCGGACGCTCGGCGGCGGCATCGGCTGCTGCCTGTTCGGCGCTCTTCTTTTCCGCTTCCTCGGCCTTGGCAGCGATTTCGGCATCGACGAAGGGGTGATCGAGGCCAGGGATCGGTCTGAGGTCGATATTCTGGTGCGCATAGAGCATCAGGCGCTGCCACACCATGGCCGGCAGGGTGCCGCCGGTCATCTTGTTGGTCGCGGTGAAGTCGTCATTGCCAAGCCAGACGGCGGCCGTGTAGTTGCCGGTAAAGCCGACAAACCAGGCATCGCGGTAGGACTGGGTCGTGCCGGTCTTGCCGGCGACGACGATGTTTGGAAGGGCCGCGCGCCGGGCCGTACCGATCACCGGAACGGCGGCCAGCATGGTGTTCATGTATTTGAGCGCCTGCTCCGACAGCACCCGGTGCGGCGGCGGCGCATCCTTGGCGAAGTCGTAGACCACCTCGCCGGTGCGGGTGAAGAGTTGGCTGACGCCGTGCCGGGTTCCGGCAAAGCCGTTCTGGGCGAACACGCTGTAGCCCGTCGCCTGGTCCATCACGGTCATGCCCGACGTGCCGAGCACCATGGTCTTGTGTGATTCCAGCGGCGACTCGACGCCCATCGCCTCGGCCATCGCCTTGATCGGCTTGATGCCGAGATAATCCTTGGCCAGCCGCACCGGCACGGTGTTGATCGATTTGGCCATCGCCGTGATCAGCGTCACCTTGCCGGCCGACCCGCCATTGTAATTGTGGGGCGACCAACTGCCCCAGGAGATGGGTCCGCCGGAAACCACCGAATCCGGCGTGAAGCCATGCTCCATCGCCGTCGCATAGACATAGGGCTTGAACGAGGAGCCGGTCTGGCGAAGTGCCTTGGTGGCGCGGTTGAACTGGCTGGCGCCGTAGTCGCGGCCGCCGACGATCGCCCGGACCGCGCCGTTGGTCTCGATGACGACGATGGCGCCCTCGGTGACGTTGTATTCCTTGCCGAACTGGCGGAGGTGGAACTCCATCGATTCTTCGGCCGCCTTCTGGATGTTGGCGTCGAAGGTGGTGTGGGCGACAAGCGAGTGCGGGCCGCCTTTGGCGGCGATCTTCTTGACCTCTTCGAAGGCCCAATCGAGATAGTAGTCGGGGCTTTTCTGCTCGCCGCGATCAACGATTTCGGCCGGGTGTAATCTTGCCTGCAGCACCTGGCCTTCGGTCATGAAGCCGGAATCGACCAGGTTGGACAGCACGACATTGGCGCGCGCCCGGGCGGCGGGCAGGTTTATGTGCGGCGCATATTTGGTCGGTGCCTTGAACAGGCCGGCCAGCATCGCCGCCTCGGCAAGGTTCAGGTCCTTGACGCTCTTGCCGAAATAGAAATCTGCCGCCGCCTCGATGCCGAAGGTGCCGCCGCCCATATAGGCGCGGTCGAGGTAAAGCTGCAGGATTTCCTTCTTCGACAGATTGGCTTCGAGCCATAGCGACAGGAAGGCTTCCTTGATCTTGCGCTCGAATGTCCGCTCATTGGTCAAGAACAGGTTCTTGGCCAGCTGCTGGGTGATGCTCGAGCCGCCCTGGACGACGGAATTCGCCCGCACGTTCTCGAATATGGCCCGCGACAGGCCAAGCACGTCGATGCCGTAATGGTCGAAGAAGCGCCGGTCCTCGGTGGCCAGCACCGCCTTGATGACATGGTCGGGCATCTCGTCGACCGGCACCGAATCGCGCTGGATGATGCCGCGCTGGCCGATCTCGTTGCCGTAGCGGTCAAGGAAGGTGACGGCGAAATCGCCCTGCGTGCGCCAGTCGCCGGCGGTTATCTGAAAGGCCGGCAAGGCCAGCGCCAAAAGCACGACGATGCCGCCGGCACCGAGCGTAAACCCTTCACTCAACAGTTCGATCATGCCGCGGCGCCAGCCGCCGACGCGGAAACGCCGCGAGAAGATGGTCGCCGCTTCCCAGAACTGACGCGCCCTGAAGCCGATTTCGTAGACCGAGGAATCGATCCACGCATCCACCGCCAGCAGCCTTGCCGCGATCGGACCTCTTCTCTTGCGTGGTTCCAAAGGACTGGCCATTCCAGGATCCGGCTGTGGCGATGCCGCCAACTGAGAAACCGCATGCCGGCAATTTCAGGGCGGCGCGCCTTGCAAGACTATTCGTCCATTTTGGTGCTGCCGACAAGGGCGATGAAGGTAAGGGCGATGAAGATATAGCGGGCGGTTCGTCGAGGGGAAGACGGCTCCCGCGAGGCGTCAGCGCAGGATGTTGGCTGCCCTGCGCGAGTAGGTGGTGCCGTCGAGTTGGGCTAGCATGAAGGTCGGCACGCGCCAGCGTCGGCAGCAGCGACGCCGACCGGATGCCGTTTGCCGTGCGGAATTCACCCGTTGCCGCTCCATTGCTCAACTTGGGCGGCTCAACCTGGGCGGCTCCACGATGGTCCAGTCGAGCCTGGATTGAACGATCAGGCTTTCCTTCACCTCGTGGTCCGCCACCTCATGGCGCAGAACCAACGGTACGATGACGCCGCCAAGTAGCGGCCCCAGTTGCCGCCGCTCGGAGATAAGCTTGACCGCACCATGCAGGCACTGACGGCGCTTGTGCGTTCGGGCAAGAATCGCATTCAGCTGGCGCTGATCAGCGACGAGACGCGATAAGGGTCTGGTGCCGCGCTTGCGCGGGGTGCCGAGGATTGGCAATCGTCACATGGGACGCTTGTCCGCGATCTTTTTCGGGTCGCGGCCTATCGTGCCGGCGTCGGCTTTCCTGTGCTTGTCGGCAAGCCTGCGAATGCGATCGAAGCGGCTTTCCTCTGCCACTTTGGTCTTCGTGGCTGCATTTGGCTTCGGGACGAATGCGATCATGGATCGATCTCCTTGCCGATGGCGCGCGCCGGGGAATATCCCCCGGCGGCTGTCTTTCAGGCTTGTTTCCGGCAGCGGCTGGTCAATAGCCCATGCCGCCGGGCGAAGCAGCGGCTTCCTTGGCTGAAACGTCTGTGATCATGGCCTCAGCAGTGATCAGTAGCGCCGCAATCGAGCCCGCGTCCTGCAGCGCCGTCCGCACCACCTTCGCGGGGTCGACGATGCCGGCCTTGATCATGTCGACATAGACCTCGTTCTGGGCATCGAAGCCCTGATTGTGGTCCTTGCTGTCGGCGAGTTTGCCGACGACAATCGAACCTTCGACGCCGGAATTCTCGGCGATCTGCCGGATCGGCGCTTCGAGCGCTCTCGACACGATCGAAATGCCCGCCGTTACATCGGCATTGGCTCCGGTCAGCCCGTTCAGCACAGCCTTGGCGCGCAGCAACGCGACGCCGCCGCCGGGAACGATGCCTTCCTCGACGGCCGCGCGGGTGGCGTTCAGCGCATCGTCGATGCGGTCCTTCTTTTCCTTGACCTCGGATTCGGTGGCGCCGCCGACGCGGATGACGGCAACGCCGCCCGCCAGCTTGGCGAGACGTTCCTGCAGCTTCTCCTTGTCGTAGTCGGAAGTGGTTTCCTCGATCTGCCCCTTGATCTGCTGGACGCGCGCCTGGATGGTGGCCTTCTCGCCGGCGCCGTCGATGATCGTGGTGGTGTCCTTCTCGATCAGCACGCGCTTGGCGCGGCCGAGCATGTCTATGGTGATGTTCTCCAGCTTGATGCCGAGATCCTCGGAAATCATCTGTCCGGCGGTGAGCACGGCGATGTCTTCCAGCATCGCCTTGCGGCGGTCACCGAAGCCAGGCGCCTTGACGGCCGCGACCTTGAGGCCGCCGCGCAGCTTGTTGACGACCAGCGTCGCCAGCGCTTCGCCCTCGACGTCCTCGGAGATGATCAACAGCGGCCTGCCGCTTTGCACCACGGCTTCGAGGATGGGCAGCAGCGCCTGCAGATTGCCGAGCTTCTTTTCGTGGATGAGCACGTAAGGGTCTTCCAGCTCGGCGCGCATCTTCTCGGCATTGGTGACGAAATAGGGCGAGAGATAGCCGCGGTCGAACTGCATGCCTTCGACGACGTCGAGTTCGGTTTCGGCGGTCTTGGCCTCCTCGACGGTGATGACGCCGTCATTGCCGACCTTGTCCATCGCCTCGGCGATCATGGCACCGACGCTGGTGTCGCCATTGGCGGCAATGGTGCCGACCTGCGCGATCTCGCCTGAGGACTTGACCTTCTTGGCTCGAGCCTGGATTTCCTTGACGACGGCGGTGACGGCAAGGTCGATGCCGCGCTTGAGGTCCATCGGGTTCATGCCGGCGGCAACGAATTTGGCGCCCTCGCGCAGGATGGAAGCGGCAAGCACCGTGGCGGTGGTGGTGCCGTCGCCGGCGAGGTCGTTGGTCTTCGAGGCCACTTCGCGCACCATCTGTGCGCCCATGTTCTCGAACTTGTCGGAAAGTTCGATTTCCTTGGCCACCGTCACCCCGTCCTTGGTGATGCGCGGCGCGCCATAGGCCTTGTCGATGATGACGTTGCGGCCCTTAGGGCCGAGCGTCACCTTGACGGCGTTGTTGAGGATTTCGACACCGCGCAGCATGCGGTCACGCGCGTCGGTGGAAAATTTGATTTCTTTGGCAGACATGATTTTTTCCAGTTCGGTTGGTGTGGCAAGACGCTTGCAGCGCGCCTGAATCAAAGCTTGGAGCATCCTTTGCGCGCCCGGCAGGGCGCGCGGCATTCCAATCAGGCGGCCTTCTTGGTAGCCACGCTCTTGTCGATGATACCCATCTCGCTCTTGTCGATGATGCCCATGATGTCGGCCTCCTTCATGATCACAAGGTCCTCGCCGTCTATCTTGACCTCGGTGCCGGACCATTTGCCGAACAGGATGAGGTCGCCGGCCTTGACGTCGAGCGCCATCAGCACGCCGCTTTCGTCCCGCGCGCCCGGCCCGACGGCGATCACTTCGCCTTCCTGCGGTTTTTCCTTGGCATTGTCGGGGATGATGATGCCGCCCTTGGATTTGGTGTCGCTTTCGGCGCGCCGAATGACGACGCGATCGTGGAGTGGCCGGAATTTCATGGGGACTCTTTCTGGGGCCGGCTTAGGCGGCCGCCCCTCTCTATAGGCGCCTTGGCACTCGATTGATAGGAGTGCCAAAAAATATTCATGGGGTATGTCAAATATTGAATTAATTATTTTGCCTGGCTATCCCTTGGTGTTCGGGCATTGCCGAATATTAATGAAATTGAATTTCTGTCTTTGAACACCTATTTTACGGTGAAGTTCACACTCACGACTTTCGCTGCAAGGGAGATTTTACCGATGGCCGAAGGCAATCAGAACATCATGGAAAAAGCTCAGGCTCGCTTCATGGAAAATCAAAAGAAAACGGCGGAGCGGAACAAAGCAACTGCCGAATATCTCTCGGAGGCCAAGGCCAGGGCTATCAAAACGGCAAGACTGAGGGAATTGCGACTGGCCAAGGAAGAGGCGGATCGCGCGGCGGCAGCTCTGAATCCGGTCGCCCCAAAGAAGAAGCGGGCGGCGCGGACAGTCAAGCAGGCCGTATCCGCATCGACGGAGGCCAAATCATGAGCCTGACATTTCCCAATCCCAGCCGCAGCTACGACGAGGCAAGCAAACGCATCCGCTTCGTCGGCCATGACGGCATGTTCCAGATTTCCTTCTCTGTCGCAACCGATGCCATCTCCAAAGTGCAGCCGGGAACGGCGGCCTCGGAAGCTACCTATCTGGCGGCCTTCGACACGGCTTCCAGCTCGATCCACGATGTCGCCAGGAATGCCTATGCCCGCACCCGCAGGAGCATATATGTGCTGACTGCGGCAGATTTTCGCTAGATCCGTCGCGATCCGTCCACAAGACGCTTTCTCGGGGCTTCCGGTCCGCCTTCGCCCGCCGCGATGTCACGACTGTTCAGCCGATCGACCATCGCGTGCGCATCGCACGTGTTCATGCCGACCATGGATTGCTGCTTGAGCTCGACAGGCTGGCCGGTGAAGACGTAGAAGACGGTCGAGCTGTGAGGACGTTCCATACGCAGCGCGTAGCGGTTTGCCATCTTGGCATCCTTTAGTTTCCGCCCGATCGATGAATGTCGCTCGGTCAGGCTTGGGCGACGAAGAATATTGCCGCCAGGACAAGCACCGTCCACAAAACGACGAACAGCTTCAGGGCCAGGCTACCGTGCGCCGAGAGCAGCTCCCGAGTGCGGTTGACCAAATTCTTGATGGTCATCGACATGGTCGGCGCCGCAATCGCGACCGGCCGCGCCCTGACCCCAAGCTTTCCGAAAACAGGCAGCAGCGATGGCTCGCGCACGAAAACGACCTCGAATGTTTGGAAACCAGACATCTTCATAGCATCGTTCTTCGAACGCTCTGCACGCCAAATGAATTCGCGTCACCCTCAAGGGCGTCCGTGACGCGAAAGGCCGCGGCGTCGCGGGTTCCAGTAGCAGGGCTTATTCCCGAGATCATGAAGGTTCATAATCCGTATGAGACGCGCTGATTCGCGCTTTGCCGGGATGCCGCCATGCAACGCAGCTACGCAGCAGGGAGGTCGACGCGACGGGCGAGGGGAAAGACAATGACCGCGCCACCCGTCGAATTGCAGAAGGCCATATTCGAGGCAGTGAATGGCGATCCCGATTTATCGGCGGCACTGGGCGACGCAAGATTGTTCGACCGTGCACCGGAAAATGTTGCGTTTCCCCACATGACCTTCGGCCGCACCAGCGTTTACGACTGGGCTACGGGCACGGAGAACAACGCCGAGCAGTTGCTGACGCTGCATGTCTGGTCGAAGTCCGAGGCCAGCAAGGAAACGCTCGACATCATGGACCTGGTCAGCGCCCGCTTGCGAGATGCGGCACTCTCGCTTGGCGAACATCGCCGCGCCTATCTCAAGCTCGAATTCGCCGAAGCCCGCTACGACGAGGACCTTTCGGCCCATCACGGGCTGCTGCGTTTCCGCGCCATGATCGAGGATGAGGGCTGACCGCCGGGCACTTTCCGTAAGAATCGGGCAATTTTGTTCTTGCTTTGTGCCGGCAGCTATGCTACTAATTTCACTATGGTGCTGATTGGCGCCAACGACCCGCCGCCGAGCGGGTTTTTTTGTTTCAGGTCGGTTCGCCTGAACCTGCCTTCGGTTGCCGGATCGATTGTCCCGGATCGATTGTCGAAGTCGGCGCACACCTGAAGCGATTGCCTTCTCCGCCAAATGATGCCGGTTGTCGGCGAAGGATCGGAGGGCTAGGTTAAACTTTGGCGATTTCGCGAGACGGGCGGCGAGATGGCAATCCGGTAATCTCGCGCTTCAGGGGTGTGGCGGGCATGCATTCGAGCGTTCACCGTTCATATCACGTTCAGCACCAGCGCGTTAGAACGCTGACCATGAACATCCTTTGCTCCCACTTCCGGACCGCGGCACTGGCGCTCTCAGCCGCCGGTCTGCTTGCGTCGCAGGCGATGGCGATCCCCGTTGTCGTGCCCGAGCAGCCCCAACCGGTCGTCCTCGCCGCCTCCGACTGCTATGCGATCGGCCAGCAGGTGGCCGAGCAGAATGGCGGGACCTTGGCCAAGGCCTCGCAGTCGACACGCGGCGGCCAGCCGGTCTGCGTCATCGTCGTGCTCGTTCCGGGCAAAGAAGGGCAGCGTCCGCGTCGCTCGGAGATCGTCGTTCCGCTGAACTGAACCGTGCCGTTTCCCAGTCTGCCGGAATCGGCCTATATCTGAACAGCTTCAACAGGCCTCCGGCATGCGCGTACTCGTCGTCGAAGATGACAAGGATCTCAACCGTCAGATCGGCGACGCGCTGGTCGATGCCGGCTATGTCGTCGACCGCGCTTTCGACGGCGAGGAAGGGCACTTTCTCGGCGACACCGAGCCCTACGATGCCGTCGTGCTCGACATCGGCCTGCCGCAGATGGACGGCATCAGCGTGGTCGAGCGCTGGCGGCGTGGCGGCCGCAAGATGCCGGTGCTGATCCTGACGGCACGCGACCGCTGGAGCGACAAGGTTGCCGGTATCGACGCAGGCGCCGACGACTACGTCACCAAACCTTTCCACATCGAGGAAATCCTGGCCAGGGTGCGGGCCTTGATCCGGCGTGCCGCCGGGCATGCCTCGTCGGAGCTGACCTGCGGACCGCTGCGCCTCGACACCAAGGCCTCCAAGGCCGACGTCGATGGTGTACCGCTGAAGCTGACATCGCATGAATTCCGCCTGCTTGCCTATTTGATGCACCATATGGGCGAGGTCGTGTCCCGGACCGAACTGGTCGAGCATCTCTACGATCAGGATTTCGACCGCGATTCCAATACGATCGAGGTCTTCGTCGGACGGCTTCGCAAGAAGATGGGCATCGACATGATCGAAACCGTTCGCGGCATGGGCTACCGCATGCGTAAGCCGGAGGCGTAACGCGGAACCGCTGCCTACAAAACCCGCCGTCTCGAACACGCCGTCGCTGCGGTCATGGCCGCGTTCGCTGGCGTTTCGCGTCATCGCCTTTTCCACGGTCTGGGCGATCCTCACTCTGGTCGTCATCTTCACCTTGATCACCACGCTCTATCGCCAGGCCAGCGAGCGCGGTTTCGACAGCCTGCTCTCGGCGCATCTGTTCAACCTGATCGGCTCGGTCGGCGTTTCCGAAAGCGGCCAATTGACCGGCGCTCCCGACCTTGGCGATTTGAGGTTCTCGGAGCCGAATTCCGGCTGGTACTGGTCGGTCGAGCCCGCCTCGGAAGGCGTGCACGGCGATCTCCATTCGTCGTCGATGACCAAGGCGATCCCGTCGCCAAGCGTTGCCGAGGTGCCATTCAATGCCAGCTTCCAGCGCAGTTATTCGGCGGACGGCATCGAAGGCGAGCAACTGGAGGTGTTCGAGAGCGAGTTCGTCCTCGATGCGAAAAACCGCGCCGCGCGCTTCCGTGTCATGGGCAACCAGACCGAGCTCGAGCAGGAAATCGCCACCTTCCAGCGGCGCCTTTTGACCTATCTGTCGCTGTTCGGCGTCGGCATGATCGCCATCAATGCAATCGCCATCCTGCTCGGCCTGCAGCCGCTGCGCCGGGTCAGGAATGCCCTTGCCATGGTGCGCGAAGGAACTGCGCAACGGCTCGACGGCCGCTTCCCGGCCGAGATCGAGCCGCTCGCCAACGAGACGAATGCGCTGATCGAGAACAACAGGCGTATCGTCGAGCGGTCGCGCACGCAGGTCGGCAACCTCGCGCACTCGCTGAAGACGCCGCTGGCCGTGCTGCTCAACGAGGGGCGGGCGCTGGGTGGCGCCAAGGGCCAGCTCATCGCCGAGCAGGCCGCTTCCATGCAGAAGCAGGTCGACCACTATCTGCAACGTGCCCGCGTTGCCGCGCAGCGCGACAGCGTCGTTTACCGCACGCCGGTGGCCCCGCTGGTCCAGCGCATGGTGCGCGTGCTGCAGAAGCTCAACCCGCGGACCGCGCTCTCGCTCTCGCTGCCGGCCACCGACATCGTCTTTGCCGGCGAACGTGAGGACCTTGAGGAGCTGCTCGGCAATCTGCTCGACAATGCGATGAAATGGGCAAGGAGCGCGGTCGCCGTTTCCGTCAAGCCCATCGCCGGCAGGGAAGGGGCGGCCAATCTGTTCGAGATAGCCATCGAGGATGACGGCCCCGGCATTCCCGAAGACAAGGCGCGCGAGGCATTGCAGCGCGGACGGCGTCTCGACGAGACAAAACCCGGCAGCGGGCTCGGACTTGCCATTGTCGCCGACCTTATCAACGAGTATGGAGGCGTTCTGGCGCTGGAACGATCCGTCATGGGTGGATTGAAGGCGGTGGTTCGATTGCGGAGCCTTCAGTAATGCTTTTCCGGGCGGCTGGCTGCGGCCAAATTTCCGATAAACATCGACATTATGGCCGCGCCAGCCTGCTGACAGCGCGGCGGTCCAGCTCAAGAAAGCCGGTATTGGCATGAAGATTCGCGTCGCGCTCGTTTCCGCCCTGCTCGCCGTCTCCGGCTGTACGACGCTCGGCAAGGGCCCAGCCGTTACGGTGACACCGGCCGCCACGCCTCCCAGTGGCGCCAAGGTCGCGACGACGATCATCGCCGCCATGGGCGGCGGCCTCGTCGGTGGTTCGATCGGCACCGGCTTGAGCGAGACCGAGAAGCGCAGCGCGCTCGAGGCGGAATACAAGGCGCTTGAATATACGGCGAGCGGCCAGAAGGTGGCGTGGAAGAGCGACAGTTCGGCCCATCGCGGCGAAGTTGTCGCCGCCCAGCCCTATCGCGTCGGCTCGCAGGACTGCCGGCAATACACCCATACGGTGTTTACCGGCGCTGCCGGCGCCACCGCGCGCGGAACCGCCTGTCGCAATGCCGACGGCAGCTGGACCCCGCTGACGTAGCTCGCCGGCCGTTGATACACCGATCCCGGTCCGGCACTATCGATCGGAGCGGTCCCGTCAAAGCGTCGCAGCACGCTTGTGTTGGCAGGGCAAGGGTCTCGTTCTATTGGAAGAGCCATGCTGTTCTGGGTCATAGCCGCAATCCTGACGCTGGGCGCAAGCCTGGCGGTGCTGCTGCCGTTGGCGGGCGAAACAAAGAACACGTCCGCTGCCGGCGATCACGACCTTGAAGTCTATCGCGACCAATTGGCCGAGCTTGACCGCGACGTGGCGCGTGGCCTGATCCGGCCAATGGAGGCCGAAGAGGCGCGCGCCGAGATCGCCCGCCGCATCCTTCGCCTGAGCAATGCCGGCCCGGCCGGCACGACGGCGACACAGCGGTCGACAAGGCTGGTGGCGACCGCTGCCGTGCTGGTGGTTCCGCTGGTTAGCTGGGGCCTTTACGGCCAGCTCGGCTCACCCGACCTGCCGTCGCAGCCGCTCAGCGAACGCCTGGCCAAGAACCCCGCCGACAGCTCGGTGGACGAGCTGGTGGCACGCGCCGAAGCGCACCTTGCGGCCAACCCGTCCGATGGCCGCGGCTGGGACGTGCTGGCGCCGGTCTATCTGCGCATGCAGCGATACGCCGATGCGGTAACCGCCTACCGCAATGCCATTCGCCTTGACGGCGACAGTGCCGCCCGTCAAGCCGGCCTCGGCGAGGCGATCGCCAATGCGGCCGGCGGCATCGTTTCAGCCGACGCCCAGGCTGCTTTCGAGGCGGCGCTGAAGCTCGATCCGGCAAACCCGAAGGCCTCGTTCTATCTCGCCATGGGCTTAGCGCAGGAAGGCCGCACAGCTGAAGCGACGGCGGCTTGGCAAAAGATGCTTGCCGCCTTGCCGCAGGGCTCGCCGTGGCGCGGTGCCGTCGAGCAGGCGCTCGCTGAATCCGCCGCCCGCAACGTCGCTTCGGAGGCGCCCGCGAAAGGGCCGAGCGCCGACGATATCGATGCTGCCTCCTCGATGTCGCCGCAGGACCGGCAAGCCATGATCAGCACCATGGTTGCCGGCCTCGACGAAAAGCTTCGGCAAAATCCGCGCGACGAGGAAGGGTGGATGCAGCTCGTTCGTTCCTATGCCGTGCTGGGCAAGACAGATCAGGCGCGTGACGCACTCAATCGCGGTATCGCCGTCTTTGGCGCGGACAGCGACCAGGCCAGGAAATTCACCGCCTTTGCCGCCTCGCTCGGCGTGACGGCGACGGAGTAGACGATGACGCGCAAGCAGAAACGACTGTCGGTGATCGCTGCGGGGCTGGCCTTCCTCGGGGTTGCCACCGGGCTGACCTTCTATGCGCTCGGCCAGAAGGCCTCCTACTTCTACATGCCGGCCGATCTGGCCACCGCCAGCCTTCAGCCGGGCCAGCGTATCAGGCTCGGCGGCCTCGTCGAAAAAGGCACAGTAGAGCGTAGCCAGGGCGCCACCGTCGCCTTTTCGGTGACCGACAACCAGAAGGACGTCAAGGTTACCTATACCGGCATTCTTCCCGACCTTTTCCGGGAAGGGCAGGGCGTGATCACCGAAGGCTCGTTCGGCCCTGACGGAATCTTTGTCGCCGACAGCGTGCTCGCCAAGCATGATGAGACCTATATGCCCAAGGAAGTGGCCGACGGCCTCAAGGCCAAGGGCGTCTGGCAGGAGAGCAAGAGTGACTAGAGAGGTTCCGCAAAAGTGTTCCACGGTTTTGCGGCAAGAACCTGCGGCAAAACCTGGCGAGCGCGGCGACAATGGTTGAAACCGGACATTTCGCCCTGGTCCTGGCGTTTGCGCTGGCCCTGGTGCAGACGGTGGTGCCGCTGTTCGGTGCGCGCACCGGCAACCACAAGATGATGGCCGTCGGCGCACCCGCCGCGCTGACCGGCTTTGCCTTGACAGCGCTGTCCTTCGTGGCGCTGGCGACCGCGTATGCAGGCTCCGACTTTTCGGTGGAGAGCGTCTGGGAGAACTCGCATTCGCTGCAGCCGCTGATCTACAAGATCACCGGCACTTGGGGCAATCACGAAGGTTCGATGCTGCTCTGGGTGCTGATCCTGACCTTCTTCGGCGCGCTTGTCGCCGTCTTCGGCGGCAATCTTCCGGCGACGCTCCGGGCCAATGTGCTTGCGGTGCAGGGAGCGATCGGCGCTACTTTCTTGCTGTTCATCCTGACGACGTCGAACCCGTTCGTCAGGCTCAATCCGGCGCCCATCGAGGGCCGCGATCTCAATCCGATCCTGCAGGATCTCGGCCTCGCCATCCATCCGCCGCTGCTCTATCTCGGCTATGTCGGCTTTTCGATATGCTTTTCCTTCTCGGTCGCCGCCCTCATCGAGGGCCGCATCGACGCATCGTGGGCGCGCTGGGTGCGGCCGTGGACGCTGGTCGCCTGGATGTTCCTCACCGGCGGCATCGCCATGGGCTCCTACTGGGCCTACTACGAGCTCGGCTGGGGCGGCTTCTGGTTCTGGGATCCGGTCGAGAACGCGTCCTTCATGCCGTGGCTGGCGGGCACGGCGCTGCTGCATTCGGCGATTGTCATGGAAAAGCGCTCGGCGCTGAAGATCTGGACGCTGCTGCTGGCGATCCTGACCTTCTCGCTGTCGCTGCTCGGCACCTTCCTGGTGCGCTCCGGCGTGCTGACCTCAGTCCACGCCTTCGCCACCGATCCGACGCGCGGCGTTTTCATCCTCTGCATCCTGACGCTGTTCATTGGCGGCTCGCTGGCGCTGTTTGCCTTGCGCGCCTCCCGGCTGACGGCCGGCGGCCTGTTTCACCCGATCTCGCGCGAAGGCGCGCTGGTCCTCAACAATCTGTTCCTGACCACCGCCACCGCCACCGTGCTGGTCGGCACGCTCTACCCGCTCGTAGTCGAAGCGCTTTCGGCCGACAAGATTTCTGTCGGCGCGCCGTTCTTCAACCTGACATTCGGCCCGCTGATGGTGCCGCTGCTGGTCGTCGTGCCGTTCGGGCCACTGCTCGCCTGGAAGCGCGGCGACATTTTCGCGGTCGCCCAACGCCTGATGGCGGCTTTCGCGGCGGCGCTGCTCGCCGTGCTGGTGACCGCCCTGTTCATCGATGGCGCTTCGGTGTTGGCGGCACTCGGTGTCGGCCTTGCCTTCTGGCTGATCTGCGGCGCGTTCACCGATCTCGCCGTCAAATCCGGCTTCGGCACCGTCGCGCCCGCCACCGTGCTCAGGCGCTTCGCCGGCCTGCCGCGCTCGGTCTTCGGCACAGCGCTTGCGCATCTCGGCCTCGGCCTGACGACGCTCGGCATTGTCGGCACGCTTTGCTTCGGCACCGAAAAAATCCTGTCGATGCATGCCGGCGATACAGTCGAACTGTCCGGCCACACCCTGCGCTTCGAGGGGCTCTACCCGGCCCAGGGGCCTAACTACAGCGAGGATCGCGGCCGCTTCGCCCTGCTTGGCGCTGACGGCAGCATCGCTGGCGAGATCACCTCAGCCAAGCGCTCATACCCGGTGCGCCAGATGACAACGACCGAATCCGGCATCAGCACGATCGGCTTCAGCCAGCTCTATCTCTCGCTTGGCGACGAGGCCAGCGACGGCTCTGTAGTCGTTCGTCTGTGGTGGAAGCCGCTGGTGACGCTGATCTGGGGTGGCGGCCTGGTGATGATGGCGGGTGCGGCGATGTCGCTGCTCGACCGCCGCCTGCGTGTCGGCGCGCCGTCGTCCCGCAAGCCGGCGGGCGCCGTGCCATCGGCGAGCCCGCCATGAGCCAAAGGGTCACGCTGGCCTCGCTGGTCCTCTTGCTGGCGCTGTTGTTCGCCGGCGCCGCGCAGGCGGTCAAGCCCGACGAGGTGCTCGCCGACCCGGCGCTCGAGGCGAGGGCGCGCGCTTTGTCGGAAGGCTTGCGCTGCATGGTCTGCCAGAATCAGTCGATCGACGAGTCCGATGCCGACCTTGCCCGTGACCTGCGCATCCTTGTGCGCCAGCGCCTGGTCGCCGGCGATACCGACCGGCAGGTGATGGACTATGTCGTTTCGCGCTACGGCGAATTCGTGCTGCTGAAGCCACGCTTCAATCTGCGCAACGCCTTGCTCTGGGGGACGCCAGTTCTTCTGCTGCTCGTTGGCGGGACGTTCATCCTGCTGGCCGCCCGCTCGCGCCGCTCGACGGCGACCAATGCCCTGACCGCGGACGAGAAGGCGGCGCTGGACGCGATACTCCGCCGCGATTGATCCTAACATTACGAAAGTTTCATGTACCGGAAATGGCGCCGTAATGTGCGGTTCTCTATTTCCTTTGTCGAGGATGCCAATCAAGGGGCGTCCCTTGAAAAGAGGATACGAGAACCATGAATGTTGCCCCCAATTCATATCTTCGCACCCGCAAACGCCTGCTGGCCGCAGCCGCATCCCTGGCCATTGCCGGCGCGATCGGCTTTGGTGCTGTTGCTACCGGGACAGCCCCGGTTCTGGCCGACGCCGTGCGTGTCGAGGCACCGCAGGTCCCGAGCTTCGCCGATGTGGTCGAGCGCGTTTCGCCGGCGGTCGTCAGCGTGCGCGTCAAGGCCAAGATCCAGTCGACGGCCGATGACGGTTCCGGCCAGATGGACGACGAGGACGGCCTAGGCAATCTTCCCGACAATCCGCAGCTGCGCCGGTTCTTCCGCGAATTCCGCGGCTTTGGCGACCAAGGCGGCGACCAGGGTCCGAACGGAATGCGCCGTTTTGGGCACCGTGACCGCAACAACGACCAGCCGCGGCCGGTGGCGCAAGGGTCGGGCTTCTTCATCTCCGATGACGGCTATCTCGTCACCAACAACCATGTCGTCGAGGAAGGCACCGCCTTCACCGTGGTGACCAATGACGGCAAGGAACTCGACGCCAAGCTGATCGGCACCGATCCGCGCACCGACCTTGCCGTGCTCAAGGTCAATGATGGCAGCAAGTTCACCTATGTCGACTTCGCCGATGATTCCAAGGTTCGCGTCGGCGACTGGGTGGTGGCGGTAGGCAATCCGTTCGGCCTCGGCGGCACGGTTACCGCAGGCATAGTTTCGGCCCGCGGCCGCGATATCGGCGCCGGTCCCTATGACGACTTCATCCAGATCGACGCCTCGGTGAACCGCGGCAATTCGGGCGGCCCGACCTTCAATCTCAACGGCCAGGTCGTCGGCATCAACACCGCGATTTTCTCGCCGTCAGGCGGCAGCGTCGGCATTGCCTTCGATATTCCCGCTTCGACCGCCAAGCAGGTCGTGCAGGATCTGATGAAGAACGGCACAGTCCAGCGCGGCTGGCTCGGCGTCGAAATCCAGCCGGTCACGCCCGAAATCGCCGAGTCGCTTGGCCTTGGGTCCGGCAAGGGCGCGCTCGTTGCCAGCGCGCAGGACAACAGTCCCGGCAAGAAGGCCGGCATCACTGCCGGTGACGTGATCACTCAGGTGGACGGCAAGGACGTTGCTTCGCCGAAGGAACTCGCCCGTCTGATCGGCGCTTACCCGCCCGGCAAATCGGTCGATGTCACGGTGTGGCGCAACGGTAAGAGCGAGGCGGTCAAGGTCGATCTCGGCAAGCTGCCGTCGAGCGACAAGCAGGCCTCGGCCGACCAGCAGCCTGCACCCGCGCCGAAGACCGACACGCTGGCCGATCTCGGCCTGACCGTCACCAAGTCCGACAATGGCAAGGGTCTTGTGGTGACCGATGTCGACCCCGACAGCGATGCCGCCGATCGCGGCATCCAGCCCGGTGACGTCATCACCTCCGTCAATTCGACGGAAGTGACCGGCACCGGCGACATCGACAAGGCGATGGCCGACGCGGTGAAGTCCGGACGCAAGGCGGTGCTGATGCAGATCACCCGCGACGACAGCAACCGCTTCGTCGCGCTGCCTGTCGCCAAGGGCTGACGACCGGCTCGACTTTTCCGGTGCGGCGGTTTTCACACCCCCGAGCCGCCGCACGGGAAAGCACGGGGCCTGAATACGTTAGTCAGTCATCGTGTTCCGCCCCAGCGGCAGCGGGCTTCCGATCGCCCGCTGCCGCTCGAACATGCCGCTCAAAGCGTGAAGCGGTTTAGGCTACGGCATGCTAAAACAAAGACTTACCGCGTATCCCTGAATCACCTTGTTCGCGATACGCCATGGAGACGGCCACGATGCATATGCCGGCCACTCAATCTTCCAGCGAAATCGCGTATAACGGTTCTATGAAGATTCTCGTCATAGAAGACGATCGCGAGGCGGCCGACTACCTGCAGAAGGCGTTCGCCGAGGCCGGCCATACCGCCCATGTCGCCGGAGACGGCGAAACCGGCTTCGCACTCGCTGATTCCGGCGACTATGACGTCATGGTCGTCGACCGCATGATGCCGCGCCGCGACGGCCTGTCCGTCATTGCCGGGCTCAGGTCCAGAGGCAATACGACGCCCGTGCTGATCCTGTCGGCGCTCGGCGAAGTCGACGACCGGGTCACCGGTCTGCGTGCCGGCGGCGACGACTATCTGACCAAGCCCTACGCCTTTTCCGAACTGCTCGCCCGCGTCGAGGTGCTGAACCGCCGCGCCAGCGCCAGGGAGGCAGAAACCGTCTACCGGGTCGGTGATCTCGAACTCGACCGGCTGTCGCATTCGGTGCGGCGCGCCGGGCGCGAGATAACGCTGCAGCCGCGCGAGTTCCGCCTGCTCGAATATTTGATGCGCCATGCCGGCCAGGTAGTGACGCGCACCATGCTGCTCGAGAACGTCTGGGACTACCATTTCGATCCGCAGACCAACGTCATCGACGTTCATATCTCGCGGCTGCGCGGCAAGATTGAGAAGGGCTTCGACAAGCCGATCCTGCACACGGTTCGCGGCGCCGGCTATATGCTGAAAAGCGGCTAGAACCCCATGGCCCTTTCCGTGCCGGCCATCATGAGGACGACGGCAGCGCGGCTTTCAGCGCTTTATCTTCTGCTTTTTGCGCTGTGCGCTGTGCTGCTGGTCTTGTACATGACCTCGCTCTCGGCGCGCATGCTGACTGCCCAGACGCAGGAGACGATCAACGACGAGGTACTCGGCCTTGCCCGCGCCTATCAGCGCGGCGGCCTGCCGGTGCTGGTCCGCGTCGTCGAGCAGCGCTCCCGCCAGCCCGGCGCCAATCTCTATCTGATCGCCGATGCCAACGGCCAGATCCTGACCGGCAACGTGCAGAGCCTGGAGCCGGGCGTGATTGAGGCCGAGGGCTGGACCACCGAACCGTTCTCCTACCGCCGCTTCGGCGAGGGCGAGCTCGAGCGGCAGCGCAACCCGGTCTCCGACCCGAACGAGCCCGCCCAGAGCGAAGTACAGGCCGAAGGCGAGAAGGGCCATAATGCCATCGCCCTGGTGCTGCGCCTGCCCAACCAGATGATCATGCTGGTTGGCCGCGACCTCGGCGAGCCGGAGCGCTTCCGCGCCGTCATTCGCCGCGCCTTGATGCTGGCGCTCGGCATGATGGGCGTCGGCGGGCTGCTGATCTGGTTCTTCGTCGGGCGCGCGGCGCTGAAGCGCATCGACAGCGTGTCGGAGGCGAGCCGCCGCATCATGGGCGGCGATCTTTCCGGCCGGCTGCCGGTCACCGGCGCCGGCGACGAGTTCGACCGGCTGTCGGAAAACCTCAATTCCATGCTGGCCAGGATCGCCACGTTGAACGAGGGGCTGAAGCAGGTCTCCGACAACATCGCCCACGACCTGAAAACGCCGCTGACCAGGCTGCGCAATCGCGCCGAAGCGACGCTTTCCGGCAAGCACAACACCAGCGACTACCGACAGGCGCTGGAAGGAACGATCGCCGAATCCGATCAGCTGATAAAGACCTTCAACGCCATCCTGATGATCTCACGGCTGGAGGCCGGCTATTCCTCCGAAAGCACCACCAGGGTCGACCTGGCCGCTGCCGTGCACGACGTCGTCGAACTCTACGAGCCTGTGGCGGAAGAGGCGGGTGTGACGCTCGAAACCTCGGTACAGGGTGCCTTCGCCGTCAACGGCAATCGCGAGCTGATCGGCCAGGCGCTGTCCAATATCGTCGACAACGCGATCAAATATTCGACCGACTCGACCTCCAGGCCTACGGTTCGCGTGACGCTGGAGCGTATCGATGGCGAGATCAGGCTTGCTGTTTCCGACAACGGCCAGGGCATTCCCGACGATGTCGACCGCGCCAGGGTGACCGAGCGTTTCGTGCGGCTGGAAAAGAGCCGCTCGCAGCCGGGTTCCGGCCTTGGCTTGAGCCTCGCCAAGGCGATCATGACGTTCCACAATGGACGGCTTGAGCTTCTGCCCGGCAATCCCGGATTGTCCGTCGTCATGAGTTTTCCCGGGCGGGAGGATCGCTGATGGTGGCGAGGATGGCAGCGCGACGCCGCGAGACGGACTGGCTTTTGAAGCCGGCGGTAAAGCTCGTTCCGCTGGATGCAAGCCGCGCCAGGCAGGAATTGGCGGAGATCGCCGACGCCGCGCGGCAGGAAGAACTGCCGCGACTGGCGAAATTTCTCGCCGGCAAGGGGGTCGTCCAGGATTTCCTCGCCGCCGTTTTCGACCTGTCGCCGTTCCTGCGCGATACCGCGCGCCGCCGGCCGCGGATAGTCGATGCGCTTTTCGACGAGACCATCGAGGCGCGGCTGTCATCGATCTGCGCCGCGGTCGACAAGGCAGCGCGCGCAGAGGCCGTCTCCGAAGGCAGCCTGATGATGGAGCTGCGCCGATGCAAGGCGGAGGCGCATTTCCTGATCGCCTTGGCCGATCTCGCCGGCGAGGCCGAGACCTCGCTGACGGTGCGGCGACTGAGCGATCTTGCCGACGCCTGCACGCGTGCAGCCGTCGATTTCCTGCTCCGCGACGCGCATGAGCAAGGCAAGCTCAGTTTGCCGGATCCGAAAAATCCGGCGCAACGCTCGGGCTGGATCTTGCTTGGCATGGGCAAGCTCGGTGCGCATGAGCTGAACTTCTCCTCCGACATCGACCTCGTCGTCTTCTTCGACCCCGATGCGCCTGCCGTCGTCGATTCGCTCGATGCCACCGAGCTGTTTTCGCGCCTGACCCGCCGGCTGGTCCGCATTCTCCAGGACCGCACCGAGCACGGTTACGTCTTCCGCACCGATCTCAGGCTTCGTCCCGACCCCGGCTCGACGCCGCTGGCGATCCCGGTCGAGGCGGCGCTGCGCTACTATGAGGCGCGCGGCCAGAACTGGGAGCGCGCCGCCATGATCAAGGCGCGCCCGGTGGCTGGCGATCTTGCCGCCGGCGCCGCGTTCCTGAAGGAACTGCAGCCCTATATCTGGCGCAAATACATGGACTATGCGGCGATCGCCGACGTCCATTCGATAAAGCGCCAGATCCACGCCCACAAGGGCCATGGCGAGGTCGCGGTCAAAGGTCACAACGTCAAGCTCGGCCGCGGCGGCATCCGCGAGATCGAGTTCTTCGTCCAGACCCAGCAACTCATCGCCGGCGGTCGCTTTCCCGAACTGCGCGGCCGCGAGACCGTGCCGATGCTTGGCGAACTCTCCGCGCGTGGCTGGATCACTGCCGATGCGCGCGATGCCCTCACCAGGCAATACTGGTTCCTGCGCGGCGTCGAGCACGCCATCCAGATGGTTGCCGACCAGCAGACGCACATCCTGCCGGAGGACGAAGAGGGGCTGGAGCGCGTCGCCCGCATGCTGGGCTTTGCCGATGCGGCAGGCTTTGCCGAAGCGTTTCGCGCGGCGCTGCACCAGGTCGAGCGCCACTATGCAGCGCTGTTTGAAACCGCGCCGGAGCTTTCGGCAGGCATCGGCAATCTGGTCTTTACCGGCGACGTCGACGATCCCGACACCTTGCAGACCCTGAAGCGGCTCGGCTTCCAGCGGCCGAGCGACATCTGCCGGGTTATCCGCGGCTGGCACTTCGGCCGGTATCGCGTCACCCGGTCGGCGGAAGCGCGCGAGCGGCTGACCGAACTGACGCCGGCGCTGCTGCAAGCCTTCGGCCAGACGCGGCGGGCGGACGAGGCAGTGATCCGCTTCGACGAATTCCTTGCCGGCCTGCCTGCCGGCATCCAGCTGTTTTCGCTGCTGCATTCGAACCCGGCTTTGCTGAAGCTGATGGCGACAATCATGGGCGCGGCACCGCGGCTGGCCGCCATCATCACGCGCCGGCCACATGTCTTCGACGGCCTGCTCGATCCGGCGCTGCTGAGTGAACTGCCCAACCGCGCCTATCTGTCGGCGCGTCTTGCCGCCTTCCTCGAAGGCGACAGGGCCTATGAGGACGTGCTCGACCGACTGCGCATCTTTGCTTCGGAGCAAAAGTTCCTGATCGGCGTCAGACTGCTTGCCGGGTCGATCGATCCACCGCGCGCCGGCCGCGCTTTTTCCGACCTCGCCGATCTGACCATCAAGGCGGCATTGCAGACGGTGACGGCGGAATTTGTGCTGCGTCATGGCCGTATTGCCGGCGGCAGGGTCGCACTGCTCGGCATGGGGAAGCTCGGCAGCCGCGAACTGACGGCAGGTTCCGACGTCGACCTCATCCTGCTCTACGATCACGACGCCGATGCCGAGGAGTCCGACGGCGACAAGCCGCTTGCCCCGTCGCATTACTACAGCCGACTGACGCAGCGGCTGATCGCCGCCGTTTCCGCGCCGACGGCCGAGGGCGTGCTCTATGAGCTCGACCTTCGCCTGCGGCCGTCCGGCAACAAGGGGCCGGTGGCCACCCATGTCGACGCCTTCAAGAAGTATCAGCGCCAGGACGCCTGGACATGGGAGCACATGGCGCTGGCGCGAGCCCGCGCGATCGGCGGCGATGCCGAGCTCTGCCGCGAGGTCGAAGGGGAAGTTGCCGCAGTGCTCGCTCTGCCGCGTGATCCAGTCAAGGTGATGGCCGAGGCATCCGAGATGCGCGCCATGGTCGACAAGGAGAAGCCGCCGCGCGATACCTGGGACATCAAGCTGATCCCGGGCGGCCTCATCGATCTCGAATTCATCGCCCAGGTTGCGGTGATTACCGGAAAGATCGAGGCAGGCCGCAGGGCCACCGGCACGGCTGACATCCTGTCGCGCCTGGCGCCGGATTTCGCCAGCGCCCAGGTCAGGCAGGAACTGGTGGATGCCTATTCGCTCTATCTGGCGCTGACCCAGATAATACGGCTTTGCCTTACCGGCGCGTTCGAACGCGACGACGTTCCGCCAGGGCTTTCGGATCTGCTTCTGGCGGTCACCGACCTGCCGGATTTCGGTGTGCTTGAAGCGCACCTCAAGGAGACGTCGCAGAAGGTCAGAAAGGATTTTGACCTTTTGCTTCGTGCGAAATAACCGTGACGGCAATCGGCCGAACGGGCGAGAGCATCGGAGCCAAAAGTGGCGACCTGCTTTGGGAGCTTCCGATGCTCAAACAAGGAGATAGAGCGGGGATTGAAGATCTGCCGCTCTAGCATCGGGGGTGACGATGCAACAGGAGAAGACCATGAGAAAGACGACCAGACTTGCACTCGTTTTCGCAGCCCTGGCCGGCGCCGTCGGCACCGCTGCCTATGCAGACGAGCACTCCGGCGCCGGGCCGCGCGAGGGCATGATGATGCGCCTCGGTAAGGTCATGAAGGACAATGACGGCACCATCACCTTCGACCAGTTCTCCGACGCCATGAACGCGCGGCTGAAGAAGATGGTCGCCGACAATGGCGGCAAGCTGACCGTGGCACAGCTCGCCGACGCGCTGGAGAAGGCACGCTTCGAGCAGATGGCCAGGCGCATCATCGCCCGCTACGACACCAAGGGCGACGGCACGCTGACCGCCGACGACATCACCAGCCGCCAGAAGAAGGTGTTCGCCATGCTCGACCGCGACAATGACGGCAAGATCGAGAAGAACGAACTGCCGAAGGGTCCCGGCCGTCACCACCAATGGGGCGGCGACGGCAATGACGGCATGCAGTGAGAATTAATAACCTCTCCGGCGGCGCGAGCCGCCGGAGACTTATTTTGTCGTTTCAGGCAGCGGCCTTGACCGCCTGCGTGGCTTTCTTGATCGGGATGCGTACCGAGACGATCGTGCCGACGCTTTCGGTCGAGCGGATCTTCAACGCGCCACCCTGAAGCTCGGCCAGCGAGCGCGAGATGGCGAGGCCGAGGCCGGAGCCGGCATGGCTCTTGGAGAACTGGTTTTGCACCTGTTCGAACGGCCGCCCGAGCTTGCTCAGCGCCGCCTTCGGGATGCCGCAGCCATTGTCCTCGATCGTCAGGATCAGCGCGCTGGAAATGCTGCGGGCCCTGACCGAGATGTGGCCGCCTTGCCCGGTGAACTTCACGGCATTCGATAACAAATTGATGAGGATCTGCTTGATCGCCCTGCGGTCGGCGAACAGCGTCAGCGAATCGGCGATGCGGGTTTCGACGGTGATCGATTTTTCCGCCGCCTGCAGCGAAACGACGCGAACCGTTTCCCTGATCAGCGGGCAGAGATCGATTTGTTCCTGATCCAGCGCGAACTGGCCGGCCTCGATCTTCGACATGTCGAGGATATCGTTGATGACGCCGAGAAGATATTTGCCGCTGCCGTTGATGTCGGTGGCATACTCTTCGTAGCGCGGCGAACCCAGCGGCCCGAACAGGCCCCGTTCCATCAGTTCCGAAAAGCCGATGATCGCGTTGAGCGGCGTGCGCAACTCGTGCGACATATTGGCCAGGAATTCAGATTTGGCCCGGTTCGCCGCTTCCGCCCGCTCGGTTTCCTTCATGTATTTGCGATTGAGCTCGACGAGTTCGCGGGCCCGTTCTTCTTCCGCCCGACGGGCAAGGCTGAGGTCGTGGATCGTTGCCATCAAACGGCGCTCGCTGTCGACCAGCTTCTCCTGGTGCAGCTTGATCTGGGTGATGTCGGAGCCGACCGAGACGGTGCCGCCGTCCCTTGTCCGCAATTCGTTCACCTGAAGCCAGCGGCCGTCGGCAAGCTGGCGCTCGAAGGTCACGCCCCCCTGCGGTCCGTTGGTATTGGCAAGCCGCCGCTCCGAGGCGAACGCCAACATGCGTTCATCCAGCACGGCGCGCGGGGCGCCCGGCATCACGTCGCGATCCGACAGGCCGTTATCCTGCTGGTATTTGGAATTGCACATGATCAGGCGCTCGGACGAATCCCACAGCACGAAGGATTCGTTGATGTTTTCGATGGCTGTCCTCAGGCGCAGGTCCGCGGCTTCGGAGCGCAGCGCCAGGTGCCGCTGCTCGGTGACGTCGACGGCGATGCCGATCAGCTGGATCTCCGGGGCTTCCGGGTCGATAACCTGTGCTCTTGCCCGCATCCAGACCCATTGCCCGTCGGCATGACGCATCCGGAACACCTGGTCGATGTGGTCGATCTCGCGCCCGACGATCCTGTTGGCGAGTTCAAACAAATCGCCGTCCTCGGGATGGATGATTTCGTCGACTTCGCCGAACGACAGCATCGTGTCGCAAGGCTCGTAGCCTAGCATGTCGTACATCGAGCGCGACCAGTACATCTTGCCGCGCACCATGTCCCAGTCCCACAGGCCGCAGCGGCCGCGCACCAGGGCCATGTCGATGCGCTGGTGGGCTTCGAGATAGATGCGGTCGGCGGCCTGGGCGCGCGCCGCCTGGCCGAAATAGGCGTAGAGGATAATGATCAGCACGCCGGCCGTCAGCACAAACAGCGTGACGTTGAGCGAGACCGTCTTGCGCCAGGTGTCAAAAACTGCCTCCTGCGGCACAAAGGCTGCCGCGGCACCCCTTCGGCCATTCGCCAGGCTCACCGCCGCGTACCAGTCCTGTCCGCCGATGCTGACCTCCATCACCCCGGCGCGGTCGCCGAACATGAACAGCGGCTGCCCGCCCTGCACGACGCCATCGAGCGATCGCCCCTCCCAGTGCGTCGACTGCGGCGATACGGCAATGATCTTGAAGGCGCTGTCGGTGATCGCCAGTACGTGGCTTCGGCCCATCGCGCCCTGACGGCCGGTTCCCTCCAGCAGGTCCTGGATCGCGCCGGGCGTCGAAACCATGGTCGCGTCGGCAGCGATCGAACTGGCCAGTTGGCCCGCGGCCAGCGCAAGGATCGCCTTGGCGTCGCGCTCGATCTCGTCGCGCTCGTTCATCAGCGACAGAAAGCGCAATACTGCAATGATCAACAGAAAGATGATGATGAGGGCCGGTATCGATCGCCGCAACAGCGGCTCGGCTGCCAGCAGCCGTCGGTAGGCAGGTTCGGCGATGAGCCGCGTATTGCCGGCGAGACCGTCGCTTCGCGCCTCGCGTCGCTCAAAAGCCGTCCCACCGGGCGCGCCCCACGCGTCCGCCTTCGCCATAAATGGCACTCCCCGATTTTCAATCTGCTTGACGATCCGGCAACGCCGCACTTCCGAATCGTCTGTAAAGAATCAAAGGTGATTCGCCTTGTCCAGAGGCGCGGCGAAAAAAGATTAAAAATCGACTAAAATAATGCGGTTTTCGGGCGAGACGCCATTGTGGTGGTGAGCCGGCGCGTTGTCAGGCCAGCGTGCGCTCGACGATGTCTCGCAAATCGGCCGACAGCTTCTCTGCATTGGCGATCGAAAGCAGCGCCTCCCTTGCCTTGGCCTGCCGCACCGGTTCGAGCGACCGCCAAGACCTGAGCGCCGTCGCCAGCCTGGCGGCCACCTGCGGGTTGCGCTTTTCCACCTGCAGCACCGTTTCGACGAAAAGCCGGTAGCCCTCGCCGTCGGCGCTATGGAAGCCGGTCTGGTTGGCGCTGGAAAACGTACCGATGAGTGAGCGCACCCGGTTCGGGTTGGCCATCGAGAACGTCGGGTGGCCGGTCAAAGCGCGCACCGCATCGACGGTTTGCGGGCCGGGCACACTGGCCTGGATCTGCAACCATTTGTCCATGACCAGCGCATCGGTTGCATATCTCGCCTCGAAATCGGCCAGCGCCTTGGTCGCCTCCGGTGAGCCGTGGTGACGGTGCGCAAGCACGGTCAACGCCGCGGCCCGGTCGGTCATGTTGGTCGCCGACTGGAAGTGCCGGGCAGCGAGTTCCGCGCCTCCCGGCAGCAAGCAGAGATAATCCAGCAGGACATTGCGCAGTGCACGCCGCCCGGCACTGGTCGCATCCGGGCTGAACGGACCATTGTCGGCGAGCCGATCGTAAAGTTTGGAGAATATCTCGCTGTTGGTCTCGGCGATCGCAACCACTAGCGCCTCGCGCGCCGCGAAAATGGCGTCGGGGTCGATGTTCTTGCCAATGTCGCGGGCGATATCGGCCTCGCCGGGCAGCGCCAGCGCCAATGCCCGATAGGCGGGTTCGAGTGCTTCGTCGCCGGCTATCTTGCCCGCAAGCTCGGTCAGCCGGGCGCTGAACTCGGGTTGCCTGTGGTCCAGGATCTGACGGAAGGCTGCAATCAGGGCATCGGTCAAAAGCGTGTTGAACGCCTGCCAGCGCGAGAAGGCGTCGCTGTCATGGCCAGCCAGAAAAAACTGGTCGTCGGGCCGTTGCTCGACCGAAAGCGTCACCGGCGCCGAAAAGCCACGGTTGAGCGACATGGCCGGACGCTCGGCAATCCCGGAAAACCTGACGACATGGCGACGTTTGCGGATATGGATGACACTGTCCTCGACGTTCGCCCCTTCGACGCCGCTATGCGCTATCGCCTCGCCACCGGCGCCAACCAGGCCGAAGGCAAGCGGAATGTGCATCAGCCGCTTGCGGCTTTCCGCCGGTGTTGGCGGCACCGACTGCTCGATTTCGAGCGTGAATTCTCGCGCCGCCGGATTATATGCCGAACTGACGGTCAGGTTCGGCGTACCGGCCTGATGGTACCACAGCGAAAACTGCGACAGGTCGCGACCGGAGACGTCTTCGAACACCTTGATGAAGTCTTCGATCGTCGCCGCCTGGCCGTCGTGACGTTCGAAGTACAGGTCCATGCCGGCGCGGAACGTCTCGGCGCCGAGGATGGTATGGATCATGCGCACGACTTCCGAGCCCTTTTCGTAGACCGTCGCCGTGTAGAAATTGTTGATCTCGCGGTAGCGGCGCGGCCGCACGGGATGCGCCAGCGGCCCCTGGTCCTCGGGAAACTGATGGGCGCGCAGCGTACGCACCTCGGCGATGCGCTTGACGGCGCGCGAGCGCTGATCGGCGGAGAATTCGTGGTCGCGGAAAACGGTCAGGCCTTCCTTCAGGCAAAGCTGGAACCAGTCGCGGCAAGTGATTCTGTTACCTGTCCAATTGTGGAAATACTCATGGGCAATGATGGCTTCGATATTGGCGAAATCGGCGTCCGTCGCGGTTTCCTGGTCGGCCAGCACATACTTGTCGTTGAAGATGTTGAGACCCTTGTTCTCCATCGCGCCCATATTGAAGTCGGACACGGCGACGATGTTGAAGACATCGAGGTCGTATTCGCGGCCGAACGCCTCCTCGTCCCATTTCATCGAGCGTTTCAAGGCATCCATGGCGTAGCCGGCGAGCCTCTCCTTGCCCGGTTCGACATAGATTCCGAGCTCGACGTTGCGGCCAGACAGGGTAACGAAACTGTCCGAGATCTTGCCGAGGTCGCCCGCCACCAGCGCAAACAAATAGGACGGCTTGGGGAACGGGTCGTGCCAGACCGCATAGTGCCTGCCGCCGGCAAGTTCGCCGCTGCCGGCCGGGTTGCCGTTGGACAAAAGCAGCGGCGCCTCACGGCGCTGAGCTTCGATGCGCACCGTATAGACCGACAGGATGTCGGGGCGGTCGAGGAAATAAGTGATGCGGCGAAAGCCTTCGGCCTCGCACTGCGTGCAATAGACGTCGCTGGAGCGATAGAGGCCCATAAGCGCTTCGTTCCGCGCCGGCGCCAGCACGGTTTCGATTCTCAGTTGGAAGCGCCTTGCCGCAGGGGGGCTGACGATTGTCAGTTGATCGGGCGTGGCGAGAAAATCCGCAGGGCTCGTTTCCTGGCCGTCGATGGCGATGCTGCTGAGCGTCAGCCCGTCGCCATCGAGCACCAGCGGCACTGATGCCGCAATCCCGTCGCGGCGTTCGACCGCCAGCACGGCGGTGACATGCGTTGCTTCAGGTGAAAGGCGGAAAGTCAGGCTGGTTTCCGGAATGAGATAATCGCTGGGGCGATAGTCTTCGAGCTTGAAGACCTGGCCGGTATCGGTGCGCATTCCTTGATTTTTCCTGTCGATCCGGGAGTGGCGGGCGGGTCCGCTGGTCCAAATAAATTGAAGTCTGCGCTCTTTACACGAAACACTCCCTCGACAAAACTGCAGCGACGTCTATTTCAGGCGATCATTTCCCAAGCATCATCGCGAGGCTTCCATGACCGTCGTCACGCCGAAATTCGGGATGGGCGCCTCGGTGCTGCGTCGCGAGGCCTTCAAGGGCGCCGGGGAGGCGAGTACGATCGGGTCGACGCGTGCCGCGCTCAATGAGGTGACCGACGCTCTCTATAGCGCCTACGGCATCAGACATATCGACATGCCCGCAACGCCGGCGCGCATCTTGGCGGCGATCCAGGAAGCAAAAGGGGCGTGACAGCCGAACGGGACTTGCCAGTGCTTGCTGCCGGCGACCACGCCGGCGAACACAGCACGCTAACCGGGATCGTGCTCAAGATCGTATCGGTGGCGGTCTTCGTCGGCATGTCGTCCTGCATCAAGGCGGCAGGCACGGTGCCGGCGGGCCAGATCGTCTTTTTCCGCTCCTTCTTTGCCATCTTTCCGATCATCGCCTTCCTCGCCTTCCAGGGGAAACTCGGCACCGCCTTTTCGACAAAGCGCCCGCTCAACCACATTGCGCGCGGTGTTGTCGGGGTTTGCGCCATGGGGCTCGGCTTCTTCGCGCTGACGCGGCTGCCGCTGCCCGAGGCGATTACGCTGAACTACGCGCAGCCGCTGCTGGTCGTGGTGTTCAGTTCGATCTTCCTCGGCGAAGCCATCCGCATCTATCGCTGGAGCGCGGTTGCCGTCGGCCTGGTCGGGGTGCTGATCATCTCGTGGCCGGAACTGACGCTGCTGGGCTCGGGCGCTGCCCTTGGCGACCAGGAGGTGCTCGGCGTCATCGCCGCCCTCATGGCCGCGGCGATCTCGGCCATCGCCATGCTCCTGGTGCGCAACCTCATCCAGAGCGAGCGGACGGCGACCATCGTGCTGTGGTTCTCTGTGACGGCGAGCGTCATGGCGCTGCTTTCGCTGCCATTCGGCTGGCAGGCGCTGACGCCAGTGCAGGCGGGGCTTCTGATTGCCGCGGGTTTTTGCGGCGGGCTCGGCCAGATCCTGATGACCTCGGCCTATCGCCATGCCGAAGCTTCGGTCGTCGCACCGTTCGAATACACCTCGATGATCCTCGGCGTCGTGGTCGGCTATCTGGTCTTTGGCGACGTCGCCACGATCAACATGCTGGTCGGCGGCATTATCGTCGTCGCAGCGGGCATTTTCATCATCTGGCGTGAGCGCCAGCTCGGCCTCGAACGCACCCGCACGCGCAAGGCGATCGCGCCACAGGGGTGATCAGCCTTTCGCCGCGTCGGCCCGCCCTTTCGCCAGCCGCACCAGCACCGCCCGCGTCTGCTCGTCGGCCGGGAAAAAGGATTCGATCGCCAGCTCCGACAACGTCACGTCGAGCGGCGTGCCGAATACGGTGATGGTGCTGATGAACGACAGCATCGCGTCGCCATGGGCAAGCTTGAGCGGATGGACAATCGCATTCGGTTCGACCGGCGCCGGCCGGCTGCCTTTGAGGCCGGACGGATAGGCCCGAAGCTCGCGCTCGAGCTCGACCAGCACCGGATCGGCGGTAGCATCGTTCTGCTGCTTCAGCCGCTCCAGAAGATGCGTCCGCCATTCCGCAAGGTTGACGATGCGCGGCGCGATGCCGCCCGGATGCAGGCTGAGGCGCAGCACGTTGACCGGCGGCGTCAGCAATGAGGCATCGGCGACATTGGCGAGGAACGGGCCTATGGCGGCGTTCGCCGACACCAGGTTCCAGTGCCGGTCGACGGCAAGCGCCGGGAACGGCTCGTGCGCCTTGAGCACGGTCTCGACCGCCGCCATCGCCGGCGCCATCGAGGCATCGTCAAGCGGCCGCTCACTGAAGCTCGGGGCAAAGCCGGCGGCCAGCAGCAGCTGGTTGCGCTGCCTGAGCGGGATCGAAAGCTGCTCGGCCAGATGCAGCACCATATCGCGCGAGGGTGCGGCGCGGCCGCTTTCGACGAAGCTCAGATGCCGCTGCGAGATCTCGGCCTCCATGGCGAGGTCGAGCTGGCTCATGCGCCGGCGTGTACGCCATTCGCGAATGAGACTGCCGGCGGAAATCTGGACTGCTGTCATGACGAGATGACTAGGCCGGTGGGAGAGGGATTTCAATTACCTGGGAAGTCATCGGCACTGTCTTTCCCTTCTCCACCACAGAGAGAAGGAAGAGGCGCGCGAACCTCAACTCAGCGCCCGCAACTTCGCCTTCACTTCGAGGAAATCCCGCCACGCCAGCTTCTTGTGCGCCGGCGTCCTCAGGAGATAGGCCGGATGCAGGGTCGGCATGGCGGGAATTGCGACGCCGGATGGGGTCGTGTGGACGCGCCAGTTGCCGCGCAGCCGCAATATGCCTTCGGAGATGTTGAGCAGGGTCTTTGCCGACGGGCCGCCGAGATTGACCAGCACTTTCGGAGCAACCAACTCGATCTGCCGTTCGATGAACGGCCGGCATATCTCGGTCTCGTGCGGCGTCGGCGTGCGATTGCCCGGTGGCCGCCAGGGAATGACATTGGCGATGTAGACTGAATTTCGATCAAGACCGATCGCGGCCAGGATGTGGTCGAGCAGCCGGCCAGAGCGGCCGACGAACGGCAGGCCCTCTATGTCCTCGTCGCGGCCCGGCGCTTCGCCGACCAGCATCACCTCGGCAGTCGGATTGCCGTCGGCGAACACCAGGTTCTTGGCCGTGAATTTGAGATTGCAGCCGTCGAATGCCGCCATGTGCTGGCGAAGCTCGTCGAGGTTTGCCGCCGACCTCGCCAGTTGCCGCGCCAACGCCGCCTGCGCCTCGTCGGGCACCGTTGCGGTGGCCGGAGGCGTTCGCACTACCGGTGCCGTGTTCGGTCTCTCGCCCATTTCGGCGCGCGACACGCTCGTCGAGCGTTGCGGCGCCGCATTTTCACCGGCCGGCAGAGCGGCCGCCGCGGGTACCCGCTCCGGCGGCCTGGCTTCTGCAAACCTGTTTACCGGCTGTTCTTCAAGTGCCTCATCGACGCCAGCGCTGGCGTAGAAGGCCAGCAGCTCGGCGAGATCGGCTCGGTTATTGTGGGGGGCGGCAGTCATGGTTTCACATTCGGCCGCGGAGCTTGAATTTGCAAGTTCAGCTCGACGGTATGCGCGGATCCTGCACCAGATAGAACGTCCAGCGCGGCGTATAGTCGGTGATCAGGAAATAGAAGCTGGCGGTCTTCAGCGGGTCGATCTTGCCGTTCTTGAACAGCAGGCGGTCATACGGTTCGAAATTGCGGTCGAAATCGGCGTAGCTGCTCGACCAGATATTTTCGGGCGTTTTGTTGCGCTGGTCGAACGACAGGCCGTCGCCGAACACGCTCGGCTGGTCGAGGATCTCCTGGAGTTCGAACTGGAACTCGACCCAGGCCTGGCCGCTATTGTTGAGCACGTCGATGCGCATGTACATCAGCCCATTGGCGAAGTCTCCAGCCTTGCCGAACGGCTGGATCGGCTTGGTCGTGCGAATGGCTAGCGTTACCGGCGTCGCTGAATTCAGCTCTTCGGTGATGACGAGCGGATCCTCCTTCGTGCCGACGCCCGAAGCCCCGGTGATGCGGAAGCCGCCGCGCTCGTCGGAAAAGGAGTAGGCGCCGGTCGCCCAGACCAGTCGTGGGTCGGCGCGGGCATCGACGGCCGCCAGCGGCAGAAGCGCCAAGAACGCCGCACGGCAAATCCGGCCGGGCGTGAAAAAAAAGCGCGTCGATGAAAAGCCAGCCGGCCCGAATATGCGCATGGCGGGAAGTATGGCCGATAAGCAAGCCGTCGAACAATTAAAAACATCAGTGCGACATATCCTTACAAACGGAATAGGATTGAAGATTGGTGCTCGCCACCGCGAATCTGTGCGGCAGTACGCGACTTTTTGACGAAATCGGTATTGTCACGTCCGCGCCGGTTTCCCGTCGCTATTTGATGCGCTATGCAGCGCGTGAGCCAGCAAGATGCCGGGAATAGCGAGCCAGTGAGGGGTCGATGAGCGATATCGAACGCGAAAGCATGGAATTCGACGTGGTCATCGTCGGCGCCGGCCCGGCCGGCCTCGCCGCCGCGATCCGTCTCAAGCAGGTCAATCCCGAGCTTTCCGTCGTCGTGCTGGAAAAGGGCGGCGAAATCGGCGCGCACATCCTGTCCGGCGCCGTCGTCGATCCGATCGGCATCGACCGGCTGTTGCCCGGCTGGCGCGAAGAGGAGGGTCATCCCTTCAGGACACCGGTCACCGACGACCATTTCTTGGTTCTCGGCGCCGCCGGTTCGTTCCGTCTGCCCAATATCCTGATGCCGCCGCTGATGAACAATCACGGCAACTATGTCGTCTCGCTCGGCAATGTCTGCCGCTGGCTGGCGACAAAGGCCGAGGCGCTGGGCGTCGAGATCTATCCGGGCTTTGCCGCGGTCGGCCTGCTCTACAACGAGGCCGGTGCGGTCACCGGCGTCGTCACCGGCGACATGGGCGTCGAGAAGGACGGCACGCACGGCCCGGGCTTTGCGCCGGGCATGGCGCTGATGGGCAAATATGTCTTGATCGGCGAGGGCGCGCGCGGCTCGCTGGCCAAGCAACTGATCGCCAAATATCACCTTTCCGACGGTCGTGAGCCCGGAAAATACGGCATCGGCCTCAAGGAACTCTGGCAGGTCAAACCGGAAAACCACCGGCCGGGCCTTGTCCAGCATTCCTTCGGCTGGCCGCTCGATATGAAGACCGGCGGCGGCTCCTTTCTCTACCATCTCGAGGACAATCAGGTGGCAGTCGGCTTCGTCGTTCACCTGAACTACAAGAACCCCTATCTGTCGCCCTTTGACGAGTTCCAACGCTTCAAGACCCATCCGGCGATCCGCGGCACCTTCGAGGGCGCCAAGCGGCTGGGCTATGGTGCCCGCGCCATCACCGAAGGTGGCTGGCAGTCGGTGCCGAAACTGTCCTTCCCCGGCGGTGCGCTGATCGGCTGCGCGGCCGGCTTCGTCAACGTGCCGCGCATCAAGGGCTCGCACAATGCCGTGCTCTCCGGAATGCTGGCCGCCGAGCATGTCTGTGATGCGATAGCCGCCGGCCGCGCCAATGACGAACTGGCCTCCTATGAGGCCGCCTGGCGCGCCACCGATATCGGCAAGGACCTGAAGAAAGTGCGCAACGTCAAGCCGCTATGGTCGCGCTTCGGCACCATTGTCGGCGTCGGCCTTGGCGGGCTCGACATGTGGCTGAACACGCTGTTCGGCTTCTCGCCCTTCGGCACGATGAAGCACGGCAAGGCTGACTACGCCACGCTGGAACCGGCCGCCGCGCACCAGAAGATCGCCTACCCGAAGCCGGACGGGGTGCTGACCTTCGACCGGCTGTCGTCGGTGTTCCTGTCCAACACCAACCACGAGGAAAACGAGCCGGTCCATCTGCTCGTCGCCGACATGGACCTGCAGAAGCGCTCCGAACATGACGTCTATGCCGGGCCCTCGACGCGTTACTGCCCGGCTAGCGTCTACGAATGGGTCGACAAGGACGGCAATGCCGCCGCCGATCCTGCGGCCAAGGATGTGCGCTTCGTCATCAACGCGCAGAACTGTGTGCACTGCAAGACTTGCGATATCAAGGACCCGAACCAGAACATAAATTGGGTGCCGCCACAGGGCGGCGAGGGCCCGGTCTACCAGAACATGTAAGTCACAAGGTTTGCTCCGGACCAAACAAGATGAGGAGCAGCGCAACCATAGGATTGTTGAATAGACCGCCTGCCTGTGTTTCCTTTCTGTGACGACAGGGAGGAAGGAAAATGCGTCTGGCAGTTCTGACGAGCGCTGTGGCGATCGGGGCGTTGTGCACCTCTTTAGCCTTGGCCGACACTAAAGTATTGGTCAAGACACGAACTTATAACATTGCCGGAACCACCGGCGCGGCCCTGATCGAGGCCATGGATCGCAGTGGGCCGAAGCACGGCTTCATGACCCACGCCATCGCGCAGACCGGCTACAGCGTCGATGATTGGACCTTCGACGCCCATACGGAAAACGGCGTCTGCCGCCTGCACCAGGCCAACGGGACGCTCAATCTCTTCTATACCTATCCCAAACTAGCCTCAGCCACGTCGCCGGCACTGCAGAAGCGGTGGAAGCGGTTCTTCGCTGGCGTCCGCGCCCATGAAGAGACCCATGGCCGCATCGCCAGACAGATGATGCGGGCCACCGAAAAGTCGGTTCGAGGGCTGGCAGTCGGTGATGACCCGCACTGTTTCGAGGCACGTCGCGAGGCAAAGCGCCGGATCAATGCCATCTATGCCGAATATGAAGCAAAGCAGAAGGCCTTCGATGCGCGCGAGCATCGCGACGGCGGCCCCGTCGAGCACCTCGTCCGCGCTTTTGTGGGCCAATAATAAGCCAGGGTAGAGATTGGACTGCGGATTTTTCAGCTTCGGGCCCCGCCAGGCAGCGCCGCAAATGCGGTCGCCGTCTGGTGCTCGTCGAGCGGCTCTTGTCCACCCGAGCGCAGCGAAAATTCCACCAGCACCGGCAGATGGTCTGAGCCGGTGTCCCCAAGGGTCGACGCCGAACGGATGGCGATAGCGCCCTTGCTGAAAACCTGGTCGATCGGCAGTCCGGCGAAGCGCAGGAAATCCGGCAGCTTTCTGTAGAGCCAGGTCGGCCCGACCGATGGCATTACAGTCAGCTTGCCAAGCGATGCGACGCGCCGGACAGCGGCGCTCCATGGCGCTGCGTTGCAGTCGCCCGCCAGGATCGACGTCTCGCCAAGCGAGACGATTTCGTTCGACAGTCCGTCAATCTGCCGTGATTGGTTGTGCGGCCATGGCCAGGTGAGGTGGATGGCGGCGACATCGACGTCGGTTCCGCCGAAATCGACCGTAGCGATTGCCATCGCGCCGCGGCTGTCGCAGTGCGGCTCTGTGCCCGCGGCAAACGGTCGTCTGGACAGCAGCGCAACGCCGAACACGCCATTGGGATACGGGCAGAGGATCCGGTAGGGATAAGCGCCGGACAGCAGCCCAAGCTTTGCCTTCCACAGTTCGGACACCTCATCGAGGGTGATCACATCAGGCTGGGTCCGGCCGATCAGCGACAGCACCTTCTCAGGCGTTGGATTGTTGAACCTGAGGTTCATCTGCAGCAGGCGGTAGACCGCCTCGCCGCCGGGCCTGGCGTCGTAGGCGGCCTGCACCTGCCATAGCCGCGAAAGCGGCAAGGCATTCGACGTGGTGGCAAAGGCGGCCACCGCAAACAGCAATCCGGCGGCGGCCTGCAGGCGAAACGAGGTGGCGAGCAGCGGCAGCGCGCAAAGCGCCATCAAGAAGGCAAAATGAACGCGGAAATGAGCAAAAGAATCGAAGGCCGGATGCAGCGATCCGAAGAACCCGGCCACCAGCGCGACCGAGAGTGCAAGCATTGCGACGAACGCCAGTGCAACCGTCATGTCTCGAACACGTGCCATCGCTTTGTCTATCGGCAGAAATGCGGCTCAATCAAGATGACGAAACGTCCTGCCGTGGACCGACACGTGCGATCGGCAGCTACTGGAAGGCAGTTTCCGAAAAGCTCCTGAGCTTGCGCGAATGCAGCCGCTCCATCGGCATTTCGGCCAGCTTCTCCATCGCCCTGATGCCGATGGTCAAATGCTGCGCCACTTGCCGCTTGTAGAATTCGGTCGCCATGCCAGGCAGCTTCAATTCGCCATGCAGGGGCTTGTCGGAGACGCAAAGCAGCGTGCCATAGGGCACCCGGAAGCGAAAGCCGTTGGCGGCGATCGTCGCCGATTCCATATCGAGCGCGATCGCCCGCGACTGCGACAGCCGCTGCACCGGCCCGCGCTGGTCGCGCAGCTCCCAATTGCGGTTGTCGATGGTGGCGACGGTGCCGGTGCGCATGATGCGCTTGAGGTCGTAGCCGGAAAGCCCGGTGACCTCGGCGACCGCTTCCTGCAGCGCCACCTGGATTTCAGCCAACGGCGGAATCGGCACCCAGACCGGAAGGTCGTCGTCGAGGACATGGTCTTCCCGTACATACGCATGCGCCAGCACATAATCCCCCAGCGCCTGCGTGTTGCGCAGACCGGCGCAATGGCCGAGCATCACCCAGGCATGCGGCCGGAGCACCGCGATATGGTCGGTGATCGTCTTGGCGTTGGAAGGGCCAACGCCAATATTGACCATGGTGATGCCGCCATGGTTCGGCTTCTTCAGATGATAGGCCGGCATCTGCGGCAGGCGAGGCGGCGCGGCACCCTCACCGGGCGCGCTGTCCCCGACTTTGGTCACAATATTGCCCGGCTCGACGAACTCGACGTATCCGTCACCGCCATTGGCCATCAAATCGCGTGCACGGGCGACGAATTCGTCGATATAGAACTGGTAATTGGTGAACAGCACGAAGTTCTGGAAATGCTGGGGACTGGTCGCGGTGTAATGCGACATCCGATGCAGCGAATAGTCGATCCGTTGCGCGGTGAACGGTGCCAGCGGCCGTGCCTCGCCCAATGCCACTTCGAACGTGCCGTTGGCGATCTGGTCGTCGGTGCCGTCGAGATCCGGCACGTCGAACAGGTCACGGATCGGCCGTTTAATGCGCTCGGCAGCAGTGCCGTCGACATGCGTGCCTTCGAGAAAGGCGAAATGCAGCGGGATGGGAGTGGTCGATTCCGAAACCGTGACCGGAACGCCGTGGTTGCGCATGATCAGCCGAAGCTGTTCGGTGAGATAGCTTTCGAAAAGGGCAGGCTGGGTGACGGTGGTCGAGAAATGCCCCGGCGTCGGCATGTGGCCATAGGCCTGCCGCGAGTCGATCTGGGTGAACGAACTCGTGGTGACGCCGATCTCCGGATAGAAGGCCCGGTAGCGTTTGTTGTTGTCGCCGCCCGCGGCGAGCGCGGCAAATGAATCGCGCAGGAACTTGGTATTGCGGTCGTAAAGCACCTGCAGGGCGGCGACCGCCTTCTTGGCGTCGTTGAAGCTCTGTCGGCCAAACGGCTCCGGCGTGACGACCGATTCAATGGCTTGGGGATAGATTCGCTTTTCCATGACCCAATATAGAGAGTTGGGCGCGCGGTTGGGAGGGGGTAAGGCGGTCTCAGAACGCTGTTGGGCGTTTTCTTTCCTGCGATTCAACCGCGCCGCAGGCTGACCAGCAGCACAAAGCCGAGACCGGACTTCCTCAGCGCAGGCGCCTCGATGGTCGAACCGGCGTCGGCTCGCATCGTCGGTACGGCCAGAACCGGGGCCGCCAGAAGCATTAGGATGAGCGCCGTCCGCGGCAGAAGCCGAAGGGTCTTGAGGACGTTGGCGGTGAGGTGGGTCATGGCGTGGTTTTCTAGATTCTCGCTGTCGGGTTCAGTGGCGAAGCTGGTTCGGGCAACCGAGCCGGCAGGAAATGGCGACGTCCCAGGCGCGGGCCGGACGGCCGGCTTCGGCGACAAGGACAGCAAACAACATGCCGAACAGGCTCATCAGCAGGCAGACGATGGTGAAGCGGCGGGCAAGCATTGCGCGGTGTCTCCTTCAACACGCATGACAATGCCTTGCCCCGGCTGAACCAGCTCTGATGCCGGCGTTCATCTGGGGTTCAAAATGGTTGATGATCTCTGGACGGGCCGCCTTGAAAGCAGCGACCGATGGCGACGCCGTGGCTGCGAGACCGATAACATGAAAACGGGGCCAACTGGCCCCGCTCATCCCGGCAGGAATGGCTCGATCAGAGCTTATGCCAGGTCTGGCTCTTGCAGATCAGCCCGCCGAGCACGCAGCCGCTCATCTTGAGCGAACTGCCGGAAAGCGACGCCTTGCCCGAATAGGTCTTGTCGGTTTCCGGGTCGGTTATCGTGCCGGCATATTTGTTGTCGCCGGCCACCTTCAGTGAACCGATGTTCTTGCCGGCAAATTTGCCGGATTTGAGCGTAATCGAAAATGCCCCGCCGCCACCCGAAATGGCGGCAGTCGATCCGGCTTGCGTTTTCCAATTGCCTTCGATCGGATCGGCCCATGCCGCGCCGGTCATCGTTATTGCGGCCGCGAGGGCCAGGCTCACTTGTCGAAACATGTCTCTCCTCCCTCAGGCAAGTCAATCGGGCTCCGCCCCGGCCGTCTGCCCCTTACGCAAACGTAAGCTAGTCCAGCTCTCGGAAAAACAAAAGCGGTGCCGCGACGGAAGGGTTGCGGGTTTTTGCCCGCTCCCGAACGGCCGCGCCGGCGAAAAATGAAACGGGCCGCACACGTCTTGTGTTCCGTGGTTAGCGGAGTCTTGATCCGCGCCTCGCAAGTTTTCTTCAAATTTTGTGCAAACCGGCGCGATTGCTGGCTTTGTATCCTTAACGAATTTTCGCGTTTACCTCTTGTTTTAGCTTTGTTTTCCTCAAATTAAGCACGCCATTTAACGACGGATTCAAGCCTCCGCGGCATTCTCGAAAGCATCGAAAGAGAGCCGCCCCGAAGGTAGTCAAGGACACCGAGGGACAGACGGAGACACCTCTCGGGAGCCAGAACAGGGGATTTGAAATGGCACGTTTTGAAATGCTTGAAGCCGGCTTCGGCGCCATGGGGGCAACTGCCCAGGCCGATATTCTTTTCGAGTTGGGCATGATGTATGCGACCGGCCGCGATTGCGAGACCGATGTCGTCGCCGCCCACAAATGGTTCAATATCGCCGCGATCAAGGGTTCGGCCCGCGCCGCGGAACTGCGCTCTGAATTGTCGGCCGCCATGTCGAAGGTCGAGATCGCCAAGGCGCTCCGCGAAGCCCGCGAATGGATGACGATGCACTGAATTCGTCAACGTCGACTTCACGGGGTACGGAGTTCACGACAGGGACGCTTCGGGTCAAAGCCGCGCAGACGGTTAGGCCCGAAAAATCAAGGCCGCGCAAGACGGCTGGGCTAACAAGATCAAGAACACGGCAGCGAGCTGTGCAATAGACAGGGAAGGCGAGCGGTTCCTGGCGCCGATGCGTTGGGAAGCTCGATGGCAAAAGCCGCGACCGGCCGGAACAAGGCTGGCGCGGCTTTGTCTTTGGGACCGCGTGTTGCAGGCCCAATCGAGTGCCGACGATGCGCCTAGACAGCTCCGGTGAAGGATGAAATTCTCCCGCCACTCTGGAAGAGGCGCGGCCGGGACGGTCGCGCGAGAGTGGAGGAGTTGTGTCACCATGAAGAAATTCAGTATTTTGAGCGCCGCCATATTTGGCCTGATGATGACCGCGCCGGTCGCCTTCGCCGACGACATCACCTTTTCGGTGGTCGGACCGATGACCGGTCAGCTTGCCACCATCGGCGACCAGTTCAAGCAGGGCGCGCAAGCCGCCACCGACGCGATCAACGCGGCGGGCGGCGTCGACGGCCGCCAGATCAAGCTCGACATCGAGGATGACCAGTGCGATCCGAAGCAGGCAGTTTCGGTCGCGAACCGCATCATCGCCAATGGTGTCAAGTTCATCGATGGCCATGCCTGCTCGGGCTCCAGCATCCCGGCCTCCGCTGTCTACGCCGAAGCCGGTGCGCTGATGATGAGTCCGGCTTCCTCGAACCCGGTGCTGACCGACGCAGCGGCGAAGGCCGGCTGGCCGACGATCATGCGCCTCTATACGCGCGACGATGCGCAGGGCGCTTTCATCGGTCCATGGATCGCCAAGAAATATGCCGGCAAGAACGTCGTCATCATGCACGACAAGAGCGCCTATGGGCAGGGTGTGGCCGATGCCGTCAAGGCAACGATGAACCAGAACGGTCTCAAGGAGATCCTCTACGAGGGCATCAACGCCGGCGAGAAGGACTACTCCGCGCTTGTTACCAAGCTCAAGGAACTGAAAGCTGATGTCGTCTATTTCGGCGGCTATCATCCCGAAGCGGGCCTCATCCTGCGCCAGTCGGCAGAGCAGAACCTCAAGTTCCAGCTGATCATGCCGGACTCGATCGCTTCGCCGGAATTCTGGCAGGTTGCCGGTCCGGCCGGTGAAGGCACCATGTTCGTCTTCCCATCGGATCCGCAGGCGAAGCCCGAAGCCAAGGAAGCCATCGCCAAGATCAAGGCCGGCGGCTTCGTGCCGGAGGGCTTCACGCTGTTTTCCTATGCGGTGATCCAGGCCTTCGCCGAAGGCATCAAGCGCGCCGGCAGCGACGACCCGGCCAAGGTCGCTGAAGCGTTGAAGAACGGCCAGCCGATCAGCACGGTTGTCGGTCCGGTCACCTTCGACGAGAAAGGCGACCTCAAGAACGCCAGCTACGACATCAACCAGTGGCACGACGGCAAATACGCCCCGATCCAGCCGTAATGGCCGCGGCGCCGCAAGCTGCGCTGGTGTAATCGAACATGGCCGGGGTCAAACCCGGCCATGTTGTTCTTGGCGATGCCTTTGTGACGCGTTCGAGATCACTTCGTGGATAGGGAAACAGCAGTCAGCTGTGGTTCCTCGGCAAAGCGAACCAGCACGGTTCCGTCGGTGACCTGCGCGCCTTCGGCAGCGATCTCGGCGATTACCCCGTCATGGGGGGCGGCAATGGTGTGCTCCATCTTCATCGCCTCCAGGATCAGCAGCGGCTGCCCCTTGATCACAGCCTCGCCTTTGCCAGCACGAACCAATTTGACCAGTCCCGGCATTGGCGCGCGTAGGCTGCCGGAAGCGGCTGCGGCTTCGTCGGCCCGCGCCAGCGGATCCGGCACGGCAAAACCGTAGCCGATGGCGCCTTTGAAGATCGTGACGTGGCCCGGCCAGCGGGCGAGGCGAGGCGCGGCGCGGAGATCATGTGAATTGGCGCTGTCATAGGGGGCATCCAGCGCCACCTCGAACCGTCCGTCCGGCCGCACCGACACGCGCGCGCCGATCTCCTGCTCGCCAAATTTCAGCAGGGTGCGCCGCGCTACAGCGTGGAAATGCGCGTAGCCGGCCAGTGACGACCAGGGATCGTCGGAGGACGGCAAGTCGCCCGCACCAGACGCGGCAAGTGCCGCGGCGGCAATCGTCTCACCGCTCGGCGGCGGAACCGCCGTCAACGCCTGCTGATGCCTGGCGATCAGGTCGGTATCGACATCGCCCGCCGCAAAATCCGCATCAGCGGCCAGCGCGGCAAGAAAGGCGGTGTTGACCGTCGAGCCGGCGATTTCGGTCTGCGACAGCGCCGCGCCGAGTGCCGTGAGCGCCGCCCGCCTGTCCTTGCCATGGATGACCAGCTTGGCGATCATCGGATCGTAAAACGGCGAGATCGCATCGCCGGCGCGCACACCGGTTTCGATGCGCATGCTCGCACCTTCGGGCGCCGGTTGCGGAAATTTCAGATGGTGCAAGGTGCCGGTCGCCGGCAAAAACCCTCTTGCTGCGTCCTCGGCATAGATGCGCGCCTCGAAGGCGTGGCCGGAGAGCGCGATCTCGCTCTGCGTCTTCGGCAGTTTTTCGCCGGAGGCCACCCGCAACTGCCACTCGACCAAGTCGATGCCGGTGACCATTTCGGTGACCGGGTGCTCGACCTGCAGGCGGGTGTTCATTTCCATGAACCAGAAACGGTCGGCCTTCAGACCTTGCGAGGCATCGACGATGAACTCGATGGTGCCGGCGCCGGAATAGTGGATTGCCTTGGCGGCCTTCACCGCCGCCTCGGTCATCGCCTTGCGCAACGCCGGCGTCATGCCGGGGGCAGGCGCCTCCTCGATCACCTTCTGGTGGCGGCGTTGCGCCGAGCAGTCGCGCTCGTAGAGGTGCACGACATTGCCGAAACTGTCGCCGAATATCTGCACTTCGATGTGGCGCGGCTTGTCGACATATTTTTCCACCAAAACGCGGTCGTCACCGAAGGCGGCCTTCGCCTCGCGCCGCGCGCCAGACAGTGCTTCCGAAAAATCATCAGGATGCTCGACGCGCCGCATGCCCTTGCCGCCGCCACCGGCGCGCGCCTTGATCAATACGGGGTAGCCGATCTCGCGCGCCTTGGAGGCGAGCAACACGATCTCCTGCGCCTCGCCATGATAGCCCGGCACCACCGGCACGCCGGCCTTTTCCATCAGACGCTTGGCCGCGTCCTTCAATCCCATGGCGCGGATCGAGGCCGCCGACGGCCCGATGAAGATCAGCCCCGCCGCGACCACCTGGTCGACGAAGTCGGGATTTTCCGAGAGAAAGCCGTAGCCCGGATGAATGGCCTCGGCACCCGTGGCCAAGGCCGCCGCGATGATCTTGTTACCCCGCAGATAGCTTTCGCCGGCAGGCGAGGGACCGATATGCACCGCCTCGTCCGCCGTCTCGACATGCAAGGCGCGAGCGTCGGCGTCAGAATAGACGGCGACGCTGCGCACACCCATCCTGCGTGCCGTGCGGATCACCCGGCAGGCGATCTCGCCACGGTTGGCGATCAGGATCTTGGCGAACATCGGGCCTCCACAGGCAGAGCTCGCCGCCAACGGCGCGAATTCTCTTCACGCGAGCTGCGGCAATACCCCGCTTTGTAATCTGGCCGTCAAAGGATAGGCAAGCGAGGCCTGCCTACTTGGAGGCCGCGATTTCGCAAGCTCCACCGGTCGTGACCTTGTAATGGCTGCGGGTGGCCTGGCAGGATTTCATAGCCATATCCTCGGCAGCCTTTTGCGAGGGCGCATTCAAGCGCGAGCCGCACATGATGTACAACGAACGCACTCTGGAATACGGAGTGGTCGCATAGGCTGAATGGCCGCTGGCCGCCACATACGCCTTATATGCCTTGGTACACGGCCGATCCGCGGTTGCCGGCAAATACGGGTAGAAACGGACGTCGCCCTTGCTTCCAGCTAGCGACTCGGCGGCGCCAATATTCGGTGCAGAGGCCACGAACAGTGCAAGTACCAATATGGTTGCTCGCCTGATGGATAAAGATTTCATTGCCCAACCCATTTGAAAAACCCAAGACTGGTAGATATTCAGCTATTTGGAGGCGGCTATTTCGCAGCCTCCGCCTGTCGTAACCTTATAACTGTTGCGGGTGGCCTGACAGGATTTTAACGCCAACTCTTCGGCAGCTTGCTGTGATGGTGCATTCAAGCGCGAGCCGCATATGATGTACAGCGAACGCACCCGGGAATACGGAGTGCTTGCATAGGCCGAATGGCCACCGGCCGCTACATAGGCCTTGTAAGCCATGGTGCATGGATCCTTCGGATTCTTCGGCAAATAGGGGTAGAAACGGGTCTCGCCCTTGCTTCCCGCCAGCGATTCCGCCGTTCCTATGCCAGGTGCCGTGAATACAAGAAAGCCGGCAAGTATCGAAGCGATTGTACTTTTGACGTGTCTCGGTGTCATTTTTCCCCCTGGAAGAGCGAACGCCAACAGCATCTCCTACTTGGAGGCAGCGATGCTGCAAGCTCCCGCGGTTGTGACCTTGTAGCTCCTCTTGGCTGACTGGCAGGATTTCAGCGCCTGCGCCTCTGCAGCCTTTTGCGACGTTGCATTTGCACGCGCGCAAATCATGAACTCGGTCGCCCAATTGAATGGAGTCGACGCATAAGCGGAATGGCTGCCGGTCGCCACATAGGCCCTGTATGCCTTCTGACAGCCTCCCGTCGAGCCAGGTGCGAAATAGACGGGATAGCGGCTGTCGCCCTTGCTTCCCGCCAGCGACTCCGCTGCTCCGATACCGGGCGCCCCCAACACGAGCAACCCTGCAAATATGGATACAGTTGTTTTCTGAAAAAGCTGAAGTCTCATCTTCGCCCTATCCCCCATTGCTATCTGGCCCTTTGATGCCGAAAGCTACTTGGAAGCGACTACGCCGCAGCCGCCGACCATGTCCACTTTGAACTTCTTGCGACCGGATTCGCATGACTTAAGCGCGAGCGCTTCGGCAGCCTTCTGGGACGGTGCGTTAATGTGCACGCCGCAGACGAAATACAGGACCCTTGCTCCGGTGATGGTCGATGCGTAGGCGGAATGACCGGCCGCAGCCACATAGGCGTTGTAGGCCTGCCTGCAATTGCCTTCCGAGCCTTGCTGAGGGAGATACACGAAGGAACGCTTGTCGCCGACTTTCCCAGCCAGCGACGCCGCTGCACTGACGCCAGGCGTCGCTAATATAGGCAACCCCGCAAGTATAGACGCAGTTGTTTCCTTGAAAAGCCGCCGTTTCATCTTCGCCCAATCCCCATTGGTATTTGCGATGACCAATAGCCGTAATTCTTTCGGCTGGCCAGATGAAGAAGCAAAAAAATGGTCTGGAGGTGTGGACGGGTTCGTCGCCCGCGCAGGGTCACACCCTGCCGAGTGCAGCAACGACCCGCTGATACAGTTCGGCCGTCGGCTCGTCGAAGCAGCAGAAAATGACGGTTTCCGGAACGATGTTCTGGCCGATGAAGGCACTCACGGCACCGACAGCAATTTGCGTCGCCTGATCCTTAGGATAGCGGTAGACACCGGTCGAGATCGCTGGAAACGCCACCGTCCGGCAGTCCTTTGCGGCGGCGATTTCGAGTGACCGGCGATAGCAGGAGGCGAGCAGCTCGGCCTCTCCTTTGCTGCCGCCTTGCCAGACCGGTCCGACCGTGTGGATGATGTAGTGTGCCGGCAGCCTGTAGCCCTTGGTGAGTTTTGCCTCGCCAACCTTGCAGCCATTCAGCATCCGGCATTCGAACTCAAGCTCGGGGCCGGCCGCCCGGTGGATGGCGCCGTCCACGCCGCCGCCGCCGAGAAGCGAGGTGTTGGCGGCGTTGACGATTGCATCGACCGCCAGCTTCGTGATGTCGCCGGTGTGAACGCGAATCCTCTGGTCGATTTCGCTCATCTCACATCCTGAACACGCCGAACCGGGTCTCCTCGATCCCGGCGTTCAGCGCGGCCGACAGGCTTAGCGCCAGCACCTCGCGGGTCTTCGCCGGATCGATGATGCCGTCGTCCCAGAGCCTTGCCGACGAATAGAGCGGGTGACCTTCATGCTCGTACTTCATCAGGATCGGCTTCTTGAATTTTGCTTCCTCTTCGGCGCTCCACTCGCCACCCTTGCGCTCGATGCCTTCGCGCTTGACCACGGCCAGCACCGTTGCTGCCTGTTCGCCGCCCATCACCGAGATGCGGGCATTCGGCCACATCCACAGGAAGCGTGGCGAATAGGCGCGTCCGCACATACCGTAATTGCCGGCGCCGAACGAGCCGCCGATGATCACGGTCACCTTCGGCACCTTGGCCGTTGCGACCGCCATGACCAGCTTGGCGCCATCCTTGGCGATGCCGCCGGCCTCGTATTTTCGCCCGACCATGAAACCGGTGATGTTTTGCAGGAAGACCAGCGGGATCTTGCGCTGGCAGCACAGTTCGATGAAGTGCGCGCCCTTCAGCGCGCTTTCCGAAAACAGCACGCCATTGTTGGCGACGATGCCGACCGGCATGCCGTTGAGATGGGCAAAACCGGTGACCAGCGTGGTGCCGTAATTCTGCTTGAACTCATCGAACTCGGAGCCGTCGACGATGCGGGCGATCACCTCGCGCACGTCGTAAGGCTGGCGCAGATCCGTCGGTACGATGCCGTAGAGTTCATGTGGATCGTGAAGCGGTGGGATCGATTTCTTCAGGGCCAGGCTTACAGTCTTGTTCCGATTCAGGTTTTTGACGATACGCCGGCATATTGCCAGCGCATGCTCGTCGTCGAGCGCATAGTGATCGGCAACGCCGGAAAGCCTTGTGTGCACGTCGGCACCACCGAGGTCCTCGGCGGTGACGTCCTCGCCGGTGGCCGCTTTCACCAGCGGCGGCCCGCCGAGAAAGATGGTCGCCTGGTTGCGCACCATGATTGTCTCGTCCGACATCGCAGGCACATAGGCGCCGCCGGCCGTGCATGAACCCATGACGCAGGCGATCTGCGGAATGCCGGCGGCCGACATGTTGGCCTGGTTGTAGAAGATGCGGCCGAAATGATCGCGGTCGGGAAACACCTCGTCCTGATTGGGCAGATTGGCGCCGCCGCTGTCGACCAGATAGACGCAAGGCAGATTGTTCTGCAATGCGATCTCCTGTGCACGCAGATGCTTCTTCACCGTCAGTGGATAATAGGTGCCGCCCTTCACCGTGGCGTCATTGACGACGACCATGACTTCGGTGCCTTCGACGCGGCCGACGCCGGCGATGAGGCCGGCCGAGGAGATGTCCTCGCCATACATCGACCACGCCGCGAACTGGCCGATCTCGAGGAAGGGCGAGCCGGTATCGAGCAATTGGGCAAGACGTTGCCGCGGCAGGAGCTTGCCGCGCGAAACATGCCGCTCACGCGCTTCCTCCGAGCCGCCGTGTTCGACCGTAGCAGCCTTTTCCGCAATATCGGCGACCAGCGCCCGCATGCGCTCGGCATTGGCGCGGAAAATATCGGAGACGGGCGAGATCTGCGAGGTGAGGGGGGCCATGGCGCTACCGGATCAGCTCGATCTTGCAGCCGACATCCAGGTCGCCCCAGTCGCGATCGGCGGTGACGGCAATGGCGTTCTCGCGAATCGCCAGCGCCAGGCAGGCCCGATCGCCCAGCGACAAGCCGCGATGCCGCGTCAGTTGGCGAAGCTGGCCGGCGGCGATGCCCATCGCTTGGTCGAAAACGGCGATCGGCATGCCGAGACTTCCGAGGTCGTCGGCAGCCTGTTCCAAGCTGCGTCCCTTGTCGATCAGCTTGGCAATGATCTCGGCCGCATTGACTGAACTGCATTGTGCATCCGGCGCGAACCCCAAAGCATTCTCGGTGCCTTGCTCGTTGAGCAGGATTGCGAGCGCCGCCGAACTGTCCATGACGTAGGGCTTCATTTCACCCGCTTTCCTGTCGTCCCTTCGGCGTGAAGCCGGTCGAGACGCTTGTCGCTTCGACGCTGCTCTTCCCGCCGCTCCTTCAGAAATTCGTCGACGACGCTTTCACCGGGCTGTTTCAGCGCCGACAATTCGGCCTGAACGCGTCGCAGATTCTGCAGCCACGATCTTACCCGCAACTCGCCGTTTTCGACATGAAGGATCATGTCCTCGCCAGGCTTCACGCCCATCTCCTCGCGCATCGCAGCAGGGATGACGAAGCGCCCGCCCTCGCCAAGCTTGACGCGCTCGCGTTTCGCCGGAACCCGAAGCCGCGTTTTGCGAGCGCCAGCATCGAACTGTGCTTGCGGATCTTCATCAAATCCGGACTTTCCCGTTCTGCCCGCCATGGTCCGTCTCGCTTGTATTTATGGCATATGTCCAGAAGTATGCCATATCGTGCGGCTTCTGGCAAATCTCAAAAGAATGCCATTAGGCGCCCTCCGCCATGATTTCCCGCCCGATCAGCCAGCGACGGATTTCGCTGGTGCCGGCGCCGATCTCGTAGAGCTTGGCGTCGCGCAGCAGCCGGCCGGTAGGGTAATCGTTGATGTAGCCGTTGCCGCCCAAAAGCTGGATGGCGTCGAGCGCCATCAGCGTCGCCTTTTCGGCGGCGAACAGCACGCACCCGGCGGCGTCCTTGCGCGTCGTCTCACCGCGATCGCAGGCGGCGGCTACGGCATAGACGTAAGCACGCGCCGCATTCATCGTCGCATACATGTCGGCGAGCTTGCCTTGCACCAGCTGGAATTCGCCGATCGGCTGGCCGAACTGCTTGCGTTCGTGCACGTAAGGTATCGCCACGTCGAGGCACGCAGCCATCAGCCCGATCGGGCCGCCGGCCAGCACGGCGCGTTCGTAGTCGAGGCCCGACATCAGCACCTCGACGCCGCGCCCTTCCTCGTGCAGCACATTGTCGAACGGCACTTCGACATCCTCGAACACCAGCTCGCCGGTGTTCGAGCCGCGCATGCCGAGCTTGTCGAGCTTTTGCGCAACGGAAAAACCGGCAAAAGCCTTTTCGACGATGAAAGCGGTGATGCCGCGCGAATGGAGTTCCGGATCGGTCTTGGCGTAGACGACCAGCGTCTCGGCATCCGGCCCGTTGGTGATCCACATTTTGGTGCCGTTGAGCACGTAGCGATCATTGCGCTTTTCGGCGCGCAGGCGCAGCGACACGACATCTGAGCCGGCACCCGATTCCGACATCGCCAGTGCCCCGACCTTTTCGCCGCTGCAGAGCGAAGGCAGATATTTTTCTTTCTGCGCCTGCGTCGCCCAGCGGTTGATCTGATTGACGCAGAGGTTGGAATGGGCGCCGTAAGAGAGGCCGACCGAGGCCGAGGCGCGCGAAATCTCCTCCATCGCCACGACATGGGCGAGGTAGCCCATGCCGCTGCCGCCGAAATCGGGATCGGCGGTGATGCCGAGCAGGCCGAGCCCGCCGAGCTCCGCCCACAGATGTGCCGGGAATTCGTTCGAGCGGTCGATCTCGGCGGCTATTGGCGCGATTTTCTCCTGGGCGAAGCGCCGCACCAGATCGCGCAGCGCCTCGATGTCTTCGTCAAGCCCGAAGTTGAGCGTCTGCGTGTACATGCCGTTCCTCCCGGCGCACGACCCCGAAATCGGGATCATGCGCGAAATCAAAGTGCTACAGCGTCCTTTGCGCGCTCGAATGGACGCACGGTGCCGTGGCTCGTCCTCGCGCCATCGCTCTTTGCTCCAGCAAGGCGCATTGTCATTGCTAGATATGTAGCGGTGACTTCGGCGATCGACAGCCGTTCGCCCGGCCGGAACCACACGATGACGCCGGTCATCATCTGGATCAGCGCCATGGCGGTGAGCCCGGTGTCCTCGACGCTGAACAAGCCCGCTTCGACGCCGTCGCGCAGAATGGCGCGCAGCTCCTTCTCGTAAGCGGTGCGCATGCGCAGGATCTGCGTGAGTCTTTCGTGCGACAGGCTGCGCAGCTCCATGTTCGAGACATGGGTGGAATGGCGGCGTTCGACGTGGAAAGCGATGTGGTTTTCGACATAGGCGGCGAGCCGCGCTGCCGGATCGGCGCCGACAGGGCGTGTTGTGCGCCACGCCTCGATCAGGCCTTCCATATGCTCGCGCATCAGCGTGAACAGAAGGTCCTGCTTGGTCGGGAAATAGCGGTAAAGCGCCGCTGCCTGGACGCCGACCTCGGCCGCCAGTTGGCGCATCGACATCGCCTCGTAGCCGAGACGCGCAATCAGGCTGACCGCCGCCTCGCGGACCGCAGCTTCGGTCTTCTCTCCGTCGGAACCGGTCGTACGCGCCATGACAAGCCGCCTTTTCAGAACAATAAAACAAACGTTCAATTAATTCAAGGAGTGTGTTCGGGTAAGGCAATGGCTTCAGGTTTGCTCTATCTGCACCCTGGAGATTTTGTGCGATGGAAGCGAATGAGCAGGATCATGCCTTTCTAGGCAACAATCCTGAAACCCGCGGACATGTCGCGTGCCTCGATCTCCTCGACGTCAACTTTCGAAACCGCTGCCCCTGGCGGCCCTTGCCGAAGCCGTTCGATCATTGTCGAGACCGCCGCATCGGCCCCTGCAATCAAGGCTGTCACCGAGCCGTCAATTTCGTTGCGCACCCAACCGGCAAGGCCAAGTCCAGACGCCTCGCGCCGCGCCCAGACCCGATAGCTGACGCCTTGCACCTTGCCATATATGCGTACCTGCACCGTCCGGTCGTTCATCGCGCTCTCCATCCTTTGAGTCGAGTCTGGCGCATCGCCATGCAAATTCAACCGCGCAGCGTGGATCGAAGGTCTCTCCCGGTCGCGGTTCGCCAGCTTCGCATTGCGAGACAGGCGGCGTGCTCCATCAAATGATTGAGTAAGTCAAATAATAGGCGATCATAGTTCGACGGGAGCGGTCTTCCCCCGAAGGAGGTCGACATGCCGGCCGAACGGAATGCCCTTGTTACCGAGATCCGCGGCTTCAACCGCTACTATACGTGCCTGATTGGGCTGCTCGACGAGACCTTGACGCACAGCGCCTATACGCTGGGCGAGGCGAGGCTGCTGTTCGAATTGGGCCACCGATCCCGTGCTGCCGCCAACAGCGACGGTGAGGCAGGGTTTCTTGCGCGGGCGTTCCACCTCGATCTCGGGCCGGCGGCCTCCGAAATCGCTGCCGAACTCCGGCTCGATCCGGCCTATGTCACACGCGTCCTGAGGAAATTCGCCGCCGCCGGCCTGACCGAGATACGCACTGACCCGTCCGATCGGCGTCGACGCATCCTGTCGCTGACCGCTCGCGGAAGTGCTGAGCTCGCCAGGCTTCAGGCTGCGGCGGATCGCGATCTCGCCCGGCTGACGGCCGGCCTGGCCGATGAACAGGCTGCCGAACTATCGGACACGCTGAAGCGGGTCATGCGCCTGCTCGGGGAGAAATAGCGGGCAGCACTGGAATCGGGGCGTTGCGCCCCTCAGTTCCCCCGTGCTGCCGCCAGTGCGCCCGGCAGTGCCTCGGCAAAAATGTCGAGCTCGTGGTCGAGGCCGACGCTGACCCGGATGCAGCGGTCGAGCACCGGCACTATCGGCTTGCGGATGAACACGTCGCGCGACAACAGCGCCTGCAACACCTTCAGCGCGAAGGCGCCGTCGCGGCCGCAATCGATGGTGACGAAATTGGACGCCGAAGCCAGCGGCTTCAGCCCGTTCGCCTCGGCTATTCCGGCGATGCGCAGGCGGCCGGCGGCGACCCGCGCCACCACGCTCTCCAGCCAGTCTTGATCGGCAAGCGCCTCGACACCGGCGATCTGCGCCATGCGGCTGACGCCATAGTGGTTGCGAATCTTCTCGAAATCGCGAATCACCTGGGCCTCAGTCACCGCATAGCCGCAGCGTATGCCCGCCAGTCCATAGGCTTTCGAAAAGGTGCGCATGCGGATGACGTTCGGCCGCGCCACATCGATCGGCGGCAGCGCTGAGGCTGGCCCTAATTCCCCATAGGCCTCGTCAAGCACCAGCATGGTGGTTTCCGGCAAGGCTTCAATGAAGCGGCTGAGCTCAGACGCTTCCCACCAGCTGCCCATCGGATTGTCCGGGTTGGACAGGTAGACCAGCGGCGCCTTCTCCCTGGCGACTGCCGCCAGCAGGCCGTCGAGGTTTTCCCGGTCGTTCTCGTAAGGCACCGCGACCAGCCGGCCGCCGACGCCGGCGATATGGAAGTTGAAGGTCGGGTAGGCGCCGAGCGAGGTCACCACCGCGTCGCCGGGCGCCACATACATGCGCGCCACCAGGCTGAGCAGCCCGTCTATGCCTTCGCCGACGACAACGTTTTCGGCGCCGACGCCGAGATGCCCGGCGGCGGCCACCTTCAGATCGTGGTTGTCGGGGTCGCAATACATCCACATGTCCCCGGCAATCTCGGCCATGCGGGCAACGACGCGCGGCGAAGGGCCAAAGCTGCTCTCATTGGCGCCGATGCGGGCGCGAAAGGCGCGGCCGCGATCACGCTCCTGCGCCTCCGGGCCGACAAACGGCACCGTAGAGGGAAGCGCGGCGATAAGCGGCGTAAGGGGAGGGCGCAGGCGCATGGTAAAGGCTCGTTCGAAAGGGGCCTCTTGCTAACCTGCCGGCTTGGCTGGCGCAAGTTCCGCGGCCGGCGGGAACAGTTAGGCTGGATTCTCGCGGATCATTTTGCTAGCGAGACATGATGAGCAACCGACTGCCGCCCGCTTGGTCCAAGCACATAAAGTCCCGCCCGGCGCCGAAAGTGGAACCGCCGAAAGTGAAACCGCAGTCGCGCGCGCAAGCTGACGACATGCTGTTGCGACAGGCGCTCGAACTCCAGCAAGCCAAGCGGCTCCCGGAGGCCGAGGAGTTATGCCATCGCGTTCTCGCCCGCACGCCAAACCACCCGCTTTCGCTGTACATCCTCGGCACGCTGGGGCTCGGTATCGACGATGAGTTGGCTCTCAAATATTTTGCACGAGCAGTAAGCCAGACGCCTCAAAATCCATATTTCCACCTTAGCCTGGGAGAGGCCGGTCTGAAGCTTGGCGACAGCTTGCTTGCGATCAGGCACCTGCAGCGCGCCTGCGAATTGAAGCCCGATCTGGTGGAAGCGCTTTGCGGACTGGCGCGTGCCTACGTCAACTTCGACAAGGCCGAGATGGCTTTGCCCCTTTACGAGAAGGCACTGAAGATCAACGGCGACCATCCCATGGTCCGAATTGGTCTGGCTGGTGCGCTCGCCAGCCTCGGTCGCATGGACGAAGCCAGAGCCTATCTCAATCAGGCAATAGAACGTCGCGTCGATGTTGGGGCAGCCTACAACTACCTGGTCGACACGCAAAAGTTCACCGAAAAACCTGCCGAGCTCGACTCTATCCTGCGCGAACTCTCCAATCCCAGGCTCGAACCGGTTGCTGCATCCCAGCTCCATCACGCCGCAGGCAAAGTGCTGAACGATCTCGAGCGCTACGATGAGGCGATGGATCACTTCCAGAAGGCAAAAAAGGCCGCTGGTCACGATTTCGACCTGGAGTACTACCGCCGAAGTGTCGATTCCATGATCGAGATATTCAGCCCGTCACTATTGGAAGCCAAGGCTGGCCACGGCAGTCCGTCCGAAGTGCCTGTGTTTGTGCTGGGCATGCCCCGGTCGGGGACGACGCTGACCGAGCAGATCTGCGCGAGCCATCCGGATGTCCATGGCGCCGGGGAGCTTACGAAGCTGCGGCGAATCGCGAACTCGATGGGCTTTAGAACACAATCGGATGAGGACCTGCGCAGTTCGATCATGTCGATGACGAGGGATCAGTCGAGGGCGCTGGCCGAAGAATACCTGTCTTATCTGCGCCAGCACGCGCCTGCCGCGCTCCGCATAGTCGACAAGATGCCGCACAACTTCGAGTTTATCGGAGTGATTGGAATTCTTTTTCCCCACGCGCGCATCATTCATTGCCGGCGCGATGCCATCGACAATTGCGTGTCCTGCTTCGTCTTGCATTTCACCAAGGACCACGGCTATAACGCCGACCTTGAGACACTCGGCCTATACTACCGCGAATATGATCGCTTGATGCGGCATTGGAATAAGGTCTTTCCCGGACGTATTTTCGAAAGCCGCTACGAGACGCTGATTGCGGATCAGGAGGCGCAGTCGCGCCGTCTCATCGATCATCTCGGCTTGCCTTGGGACGATTCCTGCCTGCGCTTTTTCGAGAAGGACAGGTCGGTCAATACCCCCAGCCGCTGGCAGGTGCGGCAGCCGATCTATACATCATCGGTCAAGCGCTGGAAAAAATATGAGAGCACAATCCAGCCGCTGATTCACGCCTTGGGAGATCTAGCCGAACTTTGAACGAGTGGGTGGCGTCGGCAGGCCGCGGTCGACGGTGACTTGCTGTCGATATCCGTTGATCCTGTAGGCCAGCCCTTCAGATCGTGCCAAGATCTTCATTTTTTGCATGTTCGGACAAGCGGGCGCGGCGAGCATTGCAATTGACCAGCTCAGCCCTGCGATAGGTATTCAGTGGCAGCCTGCATTCATGCACCGAGAGTTGTTACCTGCGTCGCCCGATACGAAAAACCCGGCGGTTGGCCCGCCGGGTTCGATCTCAATCAGGTTCGGATTGTTAGAATGAGCGCTGGAAGCGCAGCATCCCGCCGACGCTGTCCTTGTCGTCGGCGTTGGTCCAGTTGCGATCGTAGGCTTTATCAAACTGACCGTCGCGGGCCCAATCGACTTCGGCAGTGATCGTGAAGCCGGGAACGATATCGTAGGCGATGTTCGCAGCGACGCCGTAGTTCTTGTCGTCGTCAACCGATGCCTGGAGGTTGAACGAGGTCTTCTCGTTGATGGTGTAGGTGCCACCACCCCAAACTGCCCAGTTGCCGCCCCACTGCTTATAGAAGTTGCGGTCGATGTTGTCGTCCGAACCGTAACCGGCCATGACGAACAGTGTCAGGTTCTGTATCGGCGTAACGTCGACGCGAACCTTGCCGGCCCACTCTTCCCAAGTGCTGTCATAGGCAGCAACACCGGTGATCGAGCCCCAACCCTGCGTGTATTTAATACCGCCGACCACATATGGAACATAGCTGTCGATCGAATCATTGCCGCTGTTGCTGTCTTGGAAAATGCCAGGATCCGCATCGGCACTGCCTGAGCCCGTTTCTAACGAAGCAACGGCCGAGAAGCCGTTGCCGGCGTCGAAGTAGTACTGGACGACATTGGTGTCGAAGCCGCCATAGGGGACCAGCGTATCCTGGATGACGTTGCCGGCGTAGCCGATGAACGTGTCAAAGGCCGATTCGTCTTTGCCGACGCGCAAACCACCGAGTTGGACCCAGGCAAAGTTCAGCGAAACACTCGTACCGCCATTAAAGTTGTCATCAAGGTAATCGTTGTGGTTACCCCAGTTGAAACGGGTCTCGGTGTAGGTCTTCAAGGTGCCGAGCTCGGTTTCCTGGCCGGTCCAGGTCTTCAGCGTGAAGCGGGCGTGCTTGTAGTAGGTATCCTGCGAGCCGCCGTCCATCTGGTCCGTGGTCTTCGCACCGTCGAAGGAGCCGACGTCGCCGATGCCGATGTCATAGCGGACATAGCCACCGATGCGCAGGCAGGTTTCGGTGCCGGGGATGTAGAAGTAGCCAGCGCCGTAGACGTCGCAAATCTTGACGTATTCAGCGGGTTCCGGCTCGGCGACGACGACGGCGTCGGCGGCGCGCGCACCGGAAACTGCGATCAGTGCCGCAGCGGAGCCGAGAAGAAGGCTCTTGATGTTCATTTTCTGACCTCCAGTCAGAATCGAACAAAAGAGCGGAGTTGGCGCCGTGTGTTTCTGTAGTAAGTAGCTGAGATTGCGATATTATTTCGGAAAATCGTTGATTTTTGCACGATCACGTGAGCAGCCGCGGATGTTCACCAGAGGCGTTTGCTGGCAAAAGCATGCCCGGAACCGGATTTGAGATAACGCTCGAATGAAGTCGCCTTGGCTTGGTTCGAGAAGGCGATACAGGTCACGATCCGCCACGGCAGGAATTTGGACGTATGGCTGGATTTTCCGGCGTTGTGCTCGGCGATCCGTCGCTTCAGGTCCGAGGTCACACCGATATAGCGCTCGCCTTCCGCGCTCTTGCTTTCCAGCAGGTACACATACCACACGAACCGGCCCTCCCTCGCCAAGGCATCGGAGTACATCCTCCTTCGCGAGGAAGGATATGCCAACCTGATTTTGCAACCGTTCCAAGGGGTTGCGCCCTCCTTCGCTACGGCTTCGGAGGGCATCCTGCTTCACGCGGAGAGGGATTCGCTGCGAAGCGCGCAGCAGGGTTTCGGGCCTAGCGGCCCTCCTTCGCTACGGCTTCGGAGGGCATCCTGCTTCACGCGGAGAGGGATTCGCTGCGAAGCGCGCAGCAGGGTTTTCGGGGCTAGCGGCCCTCCTTCGCTACGGCTTCGGAGGGCATCCTGCTTCGCGCGGAGAGGGATTCGCTGGACTTGTCCTGCGAAGCGCGCAGCGCGAAGCAGGATGGCGGAGAGGATGGGATTCGAACCCACGAGAAGCTTTTGACCTCTACTCCCTTAGCAGGGGAGCGCCTTCGACCACTCGGCCACCTCTCCGTTGCGCCGGTGGATAAAGAAAAGCGCCGGCACAATCAACAAGCTGGCGCTATTATCCTTGAAAAATCGACCCTTCGCCAAAGCGCCGCCCAGCGATGTGGCGATTCTGCGGCGATTCCCTGGTTCGCGACCCGCGCCATGGTCACATTTCGGGCCGACCATCGCCGGAATCCGCCGTTTGCAACGGCTTGCGAAGGGCTGTTGGTTAACGGGAGCTTTCGGAGTGAGGCCAAATCGTGTCATTTGTGCAACAACGCCGGGGTATAGCGCCAACACAAACCTTTTGCCGGTACGATCGTGGTTGAACGCCGCCGCCTCATGGGTAATGTCGGGTTTGAAGGAGCGGCGCGGTGCGCATCTTTTTCGGTAGTGGGGATGGGGCAGGGAACGCTGTCCTTCAGCAAAGAATACCCAGACCCGTTTTTTAACTTTTGACTGGAGGTCAGAAAATGAACATCAAGAGCCTTCTTCTCGGCTCCGCTGCGGCACTGATCGCAGTTTCCGGTGCGCGCGCCGCCGACGCCGTCGTCGTCGCCGAGCCGGAACCCGCTGAATACGTCAAGATTTGCGACGTCTACGGCGCTGGCTACTTCTACATCCCCGGCACCGAAATCTGCATGCGCATCGGTGGCTATGTCCGCTATGACATCTCCGCCGGCGATGCGGGCGCGTTCACCGGTGCCCGTTACCAAGACCTTTCGGAGGCCTTGGAAGGCAGGGACGATGTCAACGACGGCTATTTCAAGCAGGCTCGCTTCACGCTGAGGACCTATACCGGCCAGGAAACCGAGATGGGCACCTTGAAGACCTACACCGAGACCCGCTTCAACTGGGGAACCGGTTATCACGGGGTCGATCTCGACGGCAACCCGGCCACCCCTGATGCACAATTCTCCAGCTTTGGCAGCAGAGGCGTTTCGCTGAACTTCGCCTGGATCCAGCTCGGTGGTCTCCGCGTCGGTAAGGACGAAACGGCCTTCAATACGTTCACCGGTTACGCCGGCAACGTCATCAACGATACGCTGGTTCCCTACGGCGGCTTCGACACCAACGTCATCCAGTACTACTTCGATGCCGGCAACGGCTTCTCGGCCGTGGCGTCGTTGGAAACCGGTGAAGGCTTTATCCTCAACGACGACAACACCGCGCTCCACCTGGGTCACGATTCGATCGACAGCTATGTTCCATATGTCGTCGGCGGCGTGAAATACACGCAGGGCTGGGGTTCGATCTCGGGTGTCATTGCCTATGACAGCGCAGTGGAAGAATGGACAGGCAAGGCTCGCCTGGACGTGACGCCGATGCAGAACCTGACGCTGTTCCTGATGGCCGGCTACGGTTCGGACGACAATATCCCACGCAACTTCTACAAGCAGTGGAGCGGCAACTGGGCAGTTTGGGGTGGTGGCACTTACACCATCAACGAGAAGACCTCGTTCAACCTTCAGGCGGCGTATGACGAAGGCGAGAACGTCGGCATCGCGGCGAACATTGCCTACGACATCGTTCCCGGCTTCACGATCACGGCCGAAGTCGACTACCTGCACTTCGGTGACAACAATTTCGACAATTGGACCGGTGCTACCGACGAAAACAGCATCGGCGGTGTCCTCCGCTTCCAGCGCTCGTTCTAAGGGCTGGACTTAAGCAACTGAAATCCAGCCCGGGCGCTTCAACGCCCGGGCTGTTTTATTTTCGCGACTGGTAGCAAACAGAAGGAAAAGGGGGTTCGGTAGCTGAACAGGGTTGTGGAACGATGTCGTTGGGATCCACCACTGGTGGATGAAATCGGCCGCAACGCTTAAAACTCTTGAAAGGGCACCGCCAAGCAGGTAGGTCTAGGCCTATCCACTCGGGGGTGTGGCGAATAATGACGAACGATGCGATTCAAGAGGGAGGAACCTCTGATCATTTTTCGATGTTTTCTTCTCAGACTGCAAAGATAAAATACAGCTATAACAAGATACGAGAAGTAAAGTCGCATAGGATCGGAGAACTTTTTTCAGCATACCGGGATATACTTTGGGATGATGGGCGGCATAAGTACAATGTCAGCTCGTTCATCGGCGAAATAGACGAGATTCTCCTTGGGGAGCGTTTCAGCGCCTTTGACCAAAGCACCCTCGACAACCTTATCGGCACCTTGCGCCAGCGCGGCAACAGCAACGCAACCATCAACCGGAAGATGGCTGCCCTCAGCAAACTGCTGCGCAAGGCTCACAAGATGGGGGATATCCATAGCCTGCCCGAGTTCCGCCGCCAGAAAGAGCGGGCGGGACGGATTCGTTTCCTCGAAAGGGAAGAGGAGGCCCGGCTGTTTGCCGCTATCAAAAGCCGCAGCGAGGACGCTTATCGGCTTTCCGTCTTTCTCGTCGACACCGGTTGCCGCCTCGGCGAAGCGCTGGGCTTGATCTGGAACGATATCCAGGAGCACCGCGTCAGTTTCTGGATCACCAAGTCCGGCCGCAGCCGCACCATCCCGATGACCGAGCGGGTAAAAGAGGTGATCAAGCTGCCGGCCACCGAGGGCCGCCGGCCTAAAGGCCCGTTCACCAAGCTTAGCCAGGCGCAGTTTCGTGCCATCTGGAACGATGCCAAGGCCGAAGTCGGGCTTGGCGCCGACAATCAGGTCGTGCCGCACATATTGCGCCATACATGCGCCTCGCGTCTCGTCCAGGGCGGCATCGATATCAGGCGTGTGCAGATGTGGCTCGGCCACCAGACGCTGTCCATGACCATGCGCTACGCCCATCTGGCCACCAACGATCTCGACGGTTGCGTCACCGTGCTTGAGACGCCGCGGTACAGTGGTTCGGACGGCGGCGGGGCAAGTCCGTTGTCCTCTCCACCTTCGGCAAGGCGGGAACCAAAAGGTGAGCCGGCCGCAAGCAAGGCACCAAAGCCCGCGAAGAGAAGCGCCAAATCCTGACGGTTTGGGTGGATCTGGCGTAAGTCGGTCGATCTGACAACGGATTGCAGGCCAATACATCAAGTCGGCGCTGCCCCTCACCCTCTCCCCGTGAAAAAACGGGGAGAGGGGAGTTCGTCAGCGTTGCGGCCGTCTGTCCTTCTCCCGTCACTACACGGGGAGAAGGTGCCAGCAGGCGGATGAGGGGCGGCGCCGACATCCAACAATTATTCTCCGGGACGCCAGCAGAGCTGTTAATCGCTGCCAGAATGCTTCACAGGTACAAGATAAGGCAGAGAGTTACTTAAACTTACCGTGGTTTTACTTCCAACCGCTCCGCCGCTCCACCCGATCGAAAAAACCAGCGATCCTGCCCGGCAGGATCCCGGACTCCAAAAACGGTGCATGCCCCTGGCCGTCAGCGGTGATCGTCTCGATATCGGTATGGCGCGTCCGCATCTGCTCGAGCGTTTCGGCGGACAGCAGCTTCGAGTTGGCGCCGCGTATGACGAGCATTGGGATGGCCGCCAGCGCGTCGAACTGTGGCCAAAGATCGGGCATCGGCCGGCTGGGATCGAGGCCCGCCAGCGTATCGACCAGTTTCGGATCGAAATCGGGCAGAAATCCCTCCTCGGTCTCGCGGTAGAGGGCTGACGCCATCCGCTCCCAATCCGCATCGGTCAGCGCCGCAAAATCGGCGCCATGGGTGCTGCGCAGGCCGCGGACCACCTCTGCGTACGCCTTCGGCCTGGGCGCGGGGTCGAGATAGGAGCGGATATGGGCGAGCCCTTGCGTCTCGATCACCGGGCCGATGTCGTTGAGGACGACGGCCTTCAGCACGGCCGGCCGCATCGCCCCGAGCACATGGATGATCAGTCCGCCGCGCGACGTGCCGATGAAGGCAGCCTCCTCGATGCTCAGCGCCGCCAGCCCGGCGAGAATATCGCCAGCTTCGATGCCGATATTGTAATGGCCGATATCGGCATCGTAGGCGGACTGCCCGCGCCCGCGATAGTCGAAAGCGACGACCTTGCGCTTCGCCTGCGTCGACAGATAAAGCGCCAGCTCGTGAAAATCACGGCAATTGCGGGTCAGGCCGGGCAGGCAAACGACTGGCCAGCGGCCGGAATTCGCTTCGCCGTAGATGCGGGCGTACAGGGACAGCCCGTCCGGCGCGGCGTAGAAGAAATCGGAGAAACCCTGCTCGGTTGCCATGTGGACTCCGTTCCTCTCGCTGCTGGCTTGTTTCAACTGCTACAGGCGAGGGGCCGGTAGGGTCAAATAGGGGAGGCGCCGAAGTTGCAGGGTCCCTCAAGGGGGAGATTGGCTGTCATCGTCGCTTTCGCCAAGTTTCGTCGGATGCAGAAAGGCACTGTCCACGAAGCTGCCGATCTCCCCCTGGTGGGACCCTTGGGGAGATGTCCGGCAGGACAGGGCGGGCCGCTGTCCGCCAACTCGACGTCCGGAACTTTCAAAGCCTGAAACAAAAACCCGCCTCGTTGGGCGGGTCGTCGGTGCGAATCAACACCATATTTAAATTAGTAGCATAGCTGCCGGCACAAAGCAAGAACAAAATACGCTGTGACCGGCAAACCTGGCTTGAAGCCCGGCCGTCACCCCCGGCCGTTCACCAGATCCCCGACAATGTCGTACTTGCCGGAGATACGCATCTTGTAGACCTCATAATTCTCCATCACGCGCTGGACGTAACTTCTTGTTTCCGTATAGGGAATCCGCTCGATCCAGTCGACGACGGCATCGACGTCCTTGCCGCGCGGATCGCCGTATTTCGCCACCCACTGGGCGGCGCGGGCGGGGCCGGCATTGTAGCCGGCGAAGGTCAGCACGTAGGAGCCGTCGAAACGGCCGAGTTGCTCGCCGAGAAAGGCAGCGCCCAGCGTTGCATTGTAGCCGGCATCGGTGGTTAGCCGGGCCTGAGAAAATGTCATGCCGGCCTTCTTCGCCAATTGCTTGGCGGTGCCTGGCATTAGTTGCAGCAGTCCGCGCGCGCCGGCGCTGGAGATTGCGCCGATGTTGAACTCGCTTTCCTGGCGGGCAATCGCATAGGCCAGCGCCTTGCCCGAGCCGGAGATGTTGGCGGTGTCGGGAATGACGCCGAGCGGATGCGACAGCGCGCCGACATCGATGCCGCGGGCGCCGGCGATCTTGCCGATCTTCAGCGCCATGAAATGGTTGCCTTGTCTTTCCGCCAACACCGCAAGCAGCGCCAGTTCGCCGGGGTTGTTCAGCTGCCCGGCGAGGTCGCGGTAGAGCGTCTCGGCATAGCGGTCATAGCCGGCCTCCTGCAGCCGCTTGATGGCGCTGACCGCCTCGCGGGTGGCGAAATTCTGGCGGTCGGCGGCACTTGGCTGTGGGTAGACGATGTTGAGGGTCTGCCGGCCGACGCGCTCGCCGGCGAGTTGGCCGTAAAAGGTCGTGCCGTAGCTTGCGGCGCGGCTGAAATAATCCTTGGCATTGCCGGGGCCGCCGACTTCGGCGGCGCGGCCGAGCCAATAATAGGCGCGCGACAGCGACATCGGCCCTTGGGCGAGCTCCGCGATTCGCGCAAAATGCTTGGCGGCGATGCTCGGGTCGTTGAGGCCGCGCAGCGCGTACCAGCCTGCATGGAATTCCGCCTCGGCAGCATTGGCGGGACTTTCGGCGGCATGCGCGGCGACTATTCTGTAGGCGGTCTTCATGTCGCCCTGGTCGACCAGCTCGCGCGACAGCACCCGGCGCTCGACCCACCAGGCGTCCGGATCGACCAGAGCGTCGCGGTCGCCCGGCGCCTTCATCACCAGCGCGGCGGCGTCGGAAAATTTCTGCTGCTTGCGCAGATATTCGGCTTCGGCAAAGAGATAGCCGGCCGCCCGCTGCGCTGCCGGCACCGCCTTCAGCAGCTTGGCCGCGTTCTTGTCGCCTTTGGTGACTGCCGCCCAGGCATCGGCCAATTGCTGGGCGCGGGCGAGACCGGCGACGCGCAGCGCCGAAGCGACCCGGTCGGCATAAAACATCCGCTCCATGCGGAAGCGATGGTCGGCGGCCGGAATCAGCGCACCGAACTCGCGAATGACCGCCGCCTCGTCCCTGGCTTCGAGCTTTTCGGTCCGCCAGAATGGCGACAGCACCGAGCGCGCCGCCTTGGTATCGCCCAGTGCTACATAGGAGCGGGCTAGGATCACCACGCCCTCGAAGGTCAGCGGCTGGCTGCCGTCGAACGCCCGCACCACGATCTGCGGCGTGGGGTTCTCGCGATAGAGCGCGCGCTCGCTGTTCTTGCGCAAGGCGATTGTACCCGGCCAGTTCGGCAGCATCTTTGCCGCATCGGCGATGTCGCCGCTCGGCACCTGGTCGCCGCCATAGAGCGCGATCGCCCAGGCAAGGATGTGCCGGTCGAGCGATTTGGCCGGCAGCGCTTCGCGCACCTGGCGCGCGCGCGCAATGTCGTTTGCCGCCAGCGCATCGAGACCGCTCTTCAGCACCGCGACGCTCGCGGACGGGGACTGCTGCACCGCATCGTTCTGCGGCTCGGTCATCGGAATCGCCGACGTAACCTGCACATCGACGCTGCTGCCGATCGCCGCGCCGGGAATCAGGGCGACGATCGCGCCGATAAGCGCGAAAAGATGAGGCCGCCTGATCGGCATGGATTTGGTCATCCCCGTTCTTCGACGCTACAACAGACACAGATGAATTGAAGCTTACTCGTCTGTGATGAAGGGCCCGTAAAGAAAACCTTCTCGAGGTCATTCGAATTGCAATTGCTGGCGCAATGCTTGCCGCGCAACAATGTCGAGACTATGGTGCGCCGCTTCGCTTTCGGCTAGAAGGCGCGCACGACAAACCCGAAAGTCCCCAAGGAGTTGGACGACATGCTGAGAGGCTCGCTGACCGCGCTCGTCACACCGTTCGAAAAGAGCGGCCGTTTCGACGAGAAAGCCTTTCGCGCCTTCATCGCCTGGCAGATCGCCGAGGGCACGACGGGCGTGGTCCCGGTCGGCACCACCGGCGAGTCGCCGACGCTGTCGCATGACGAGCACCGCCAAGTCGTCAAGGTCTGCATCGAGGTCGCCAAGGGCCGGGTTCCTATCGTTGCCGGCGCCGGCTCCAACAACACCGAAGAGGCGGTTGGCCTGGTCCAGTATGCCGAGAAGGCGGGCGCCGACGCGGCCCTTGTCGTCACGCCCTATTACAACAGGCCGACGCAGCGCGGCCTCTACGCGCATTTCGCCGCCGTCGCCAAGGCTACCAGCCTGCCGATCATCATCTACAACATTCCGCCCCGCTCGGTGGTCGACATGAGCCCGGAGACGATGGGGCAATTGGTGCACGACTTCAAGAACATCGTCGGCGTCAAGGATGCCACCGGCAAGGTCGAGCGGGTTTCGGAGCAGCGCGCCACCTGCGGCAAGGATTTCATCCAGCTCTCCGGCGAGGACGCCTCGGCCCTCGGCTTCAACGCGCATGGCGGCGTCGGCTGCATCTCGGTGACGGCAAATGTCGCGCCCAGGCTCTGCGCCGAATTCCAGGAGGCAACGCTTTCCGGCGACAGCGCCAAGGCGCTCGACCTGCAGGACCGTCTGTTGCCGCTGCACAAAGCAATTTTCCTGGAACCCGGCGTTTCCGGCGCGAAATATGCGCTGTCGAAGCTGGGCAAGGTCGAGAACGTGCTGCGCTCGCCGCTAATGACGGTCGAGCTGTCGACCGCCGAGAAGATCGACGCGGCGATGAAGCACGCCGGCTTGATAAATTAGGGATGAGGCGCCACCTCTCCGCATCATGAATCAAGTCAGAAAAGCCGATCCCAACAACAAGACCGTTGCGGAAAACCGCAAGGCGCGGTTTTCCTATGAGGTGCTCGACACGATCGAGGCCGGCCTGGTGCTGACCGGTACGGAAGTGAAGTCGCTGCGTCAGGGCCAGGCCAATATCCAGGACAGCTATGCCTCGGTCGAGGGCGGCGAGATTTGGCTGATCAACTCCTATTTGCCGGAATATCTGCAGGCCAACCGCTTCAACCACGAGCCGCGCCGACGCCGCAAACTCCTGCTCAACAAGCGCGAGATGGCCAAGCTGTCGCAGAGCGTCGACCGCGAAGGCATGACGCTGGTGCCGCTGAAGATCTATTTCAACGACCAAGGGCGGGCGAAGGTGCTGCTCGCCGTCGGCCGTGGCAAGAAGCTGCACGACAAGCGTGAGACCGAAAAGCAGCGCGACTGGTCGCGCGAGAAGGGCCGGCTGCTGAAAGAGCGAGGGTGAGCAGAGGTCCGCGAAGCGGACGAAAAGCCAGTGATTTGGCTTTTCGAGCGACGAACGCCCGGAGCCATGGCGGAGGGCAGGGCGGACCAATAGGGATAGGTCTCGTTTGAAAAACCGGATCGTCTCATGGGGCGCGGCCGGTCTGCTCCTGGTGGGCCTCGTCCTGGCCGGCGGCTATACCTACTTCCAGACATTTTCTCCGGATCGCGGCAAATATCCGGTCAGGGGCATCGACGTTTCCCATCATCAGCGGCAGATCGACTGGCGGCGTGTTGCAGCCGACGATGTCGCCTTCGCCGTTATCAAGGCAACGGAAGGCGGCGACCATGTCGACGATGCCTTCGCCGCCAATTTGCGTGCGGCCCGCGCCGCCGGCCTTGCCGTCGGCGCCTATCACTTCTTCACCTTCTGCAGGCCGGGTGCCGATCAGGCACGCAACTTCATCTCGGTGGTGCCGCGCGATCAGCCTTTGCTGCCGCCGGTGGTAGACATCGAGTTCGGCGGCAATTGCCCGCAGCGGCCAACTCCCGAACAGCTGAGCGCCGAACTCTCAGCCTTCCTCGGCCCGGTCGAAGCAGCGTTCGGCAAGACGGCGATCCTCTATGTGACCGACGAGGCCGCGCAAGCCTATGCCGGGCAGGTAGCCGGCCGCCCGCGCTGGCTGCGTTCGCTGGCGCTGCGGCCAGGCCATGACGACTGGATTTACTGGCAGTACCACAACCGGGGCCGCGTCGACGGCATCAGCGGCGACGTCGACCTGAATGTTCTCCAAGGCGGGCCGGCGACGCTGGCCGCGTTGTTTGCCGCAGCGCCTGAAGCGACGGCGTCGGATTGACGCTATTCCTGTCCAGCGAGAGCACCCTCAGTGGGCGATGACGGGAACGACGAAGCCTTCGCCAAGGTGGCTATTCATATCGCAGGCGGCGCCGTGCTAAGTACATTTGATGCCGGAGCGCCCTTCATCAGCCAATGACAGCAACGCCCCGCCTGCTGCGACGGACGGTGGGGATCCCCGCCTGGCGTTTGTCTATGCGGAGGCGGTGCGTGGCCTCCAACACCAGCAGGGCGTGGTTGAAAGTCTCAATACGCGCGCTGGAAATCTGATTTTTGCAACTGCGTTCGCGAGTTCTCTCCTTGGAGGCAGGGCGCTCCTGGATGGCATAGGACCTTGGGACTGGCTGGCGCTGACATTGCTTTTTCTTATCGGACTGCTGGTCGCGATTATGGTGTGGCCATATTATAACTATACGTTCCGTTTCGATCCCGAGAAGCTGCTCCAGGATTTCGTCGATCAGCATCCTCCCGCAACCATGGATGGGATGCACCGAGCGCTTGCGCTGCGCATCAAATCCGACATGGCCAGCAATTGGCGGATCATCCAACGCCTGCGCGTCGCGTTGCAGCTTGCACTGTTACTATGGTTGCTGGATCTCTTGGCCTGGTTGTTCGCGATCACCCGAATCTAGGGCTTGTGCGCCGGCGGCGTCGTCCGGCTCTCAGTCTTCAGAAAAGCTTCTATCTGACTGAAAACGTTGACGAACATGGCTTGCGTCAGTACGCCCGTATTGGTGTTGTAGCGCGAGCAATGATAGCTGGAAAACAGCGCGATGCCATTGGCCTGCTGCTGCCCACCATGCTGGAACGGATAGGCGGCGACGCGCTGGCCGAGCGCCCGCACGGTCGACTGGTGCGCGATCGAGCCCAGCGCCAGCACGGCGCGCAGGTTTGGAAATCGGGCGATCGTCGGTACCAGGAACGTCCGGCAGGTGGCTATCTCGGCACCAACCGGCTTGTTCTCCGGCGGCACGCAGCGCACCGCATTGGTAATCGCCGTACCGACAAGCTCCAGCCCGTCATCTGGTCGCGCTTTGAATTCGCCGCGCGCAAAGCCGTGCGCGATCAGCGTATTGTAGAGCAGATCACCGGCAAAATCGCCGGTGAAGGGGCGCCCCGTCCGGTTCGCGCCGCGGAGGCCAGGCGCCAGCCCGACGATCAGCAAGCGCACCGCATCCTCGCCTTCCGGCGGCAAAAAGGTCGGCACTGGCGCGTTGAACCAGGACGGCTCGCGCTGCCGCCACTCGGCGATGAAGTCGTGCAGCCGCGGACAAAGCGGGCAGTCGCGATCGGGTTCGGGAGAGGCGGCCAGGGGCGCGGTCAAGGCAACGACCGTCAATAGTCTTCCTCGTCGACTTCGGCCGGCTCGGACCGGCGTACCGGCCGCTCCGACGGATCGCGGCCGACTTCATTCTTGAGCGCCATCAAGTCGATGAAATGGTCGGCCTGGCGGCGCAGGTCATCGGAGATCATCGGCGGCTGCGATGCCATGGTCGAGACGATCGAGACCTTGCGCCCACGCCGCTGCAGCGCCTCGACCAGCGTGCGGAAATCGCCGTCACCTGAGAAGATGACATAATGGTCGACGACATCGGCGAGCTCGAGCGCATCGACGGTCAGCTCGATATCCATATTGCCCTTGATCTTGCGGCGGCCGGTCGAGTCGGTGAATTCCTTGGCTGGCTTGGTCACCACCTTGAAGCCGTTATAATCTAGCCAGTCGATCAGCGGCCGAATCGAGGAGTATTCCTGATCCTCGACCAGCGCGGTGTAGTAATAAGCGCGCAGCAGATAGCCGCGTTTCTGGAAGCTCGACAGAAGTTTGCGGTAGTCGATGTCAAAGCCCAGCGCGCGCGAGGTGGCGTAGAGATTGGCACCGTCGATAAAGAGAGCGATTTTTTCACGAGGATCGAACATGGAAAAATGTCCTTTTTCGAAATAAGCGGTCGTCTAAATGCGTGGCGACTATCGGCCGGTCTGATAATAGACCTGTTGGCCTTCATCGTTCGAGATAACGCCAGTTTTACGGCAATCCAAGGCACCATGCGGCACCGCAAGCAATTGTGATCGGCGCTGCGTCGTCGCAGGCGGCCCGCGTCAGAGCTGGGCACCGCCATAAAAGCTTGTATTTTGGCGGCGTTCGGGTTATGGACCGCGCCTGTTTTCCATCAAATCCAGGCATGAAAGGGGCAACTCATGGCCCGCGTAACCGTTGAAGATTGCATCGACAAGGTCGACAACCGCTTCGAGCTGGTGCTCCTGGCCGGCCACCGCGCCCGTCAAATCAGCCAGGGCGCGCAGATTACCGTACCTCGCGACAACGACAAGAATCCGGTCGTTGCGCTCCGCGAAATCGCCGACGAGACGCTATCGCCGGACGACCTCAAGGAAGATCTCATCCATTCGCTGCAGAAGCATGTCGAGGTCGACGAGCCGGAAGCCGATGGTGAGGCGATTGCCGACCAGACCGGCAGCACTGTTGCGGCCACCGATGCCGACGACGCCGAGGACAACGTCACCTTCGATCGCATGACCGAAGAAGACCTGTTGGCCGGCATCGAAGGGCTGGTACCGCCGGAAAAAAGCGACGATTATTGATCTTAGCAACAACTGCCGACACTTTCGCGTCGGCAGTTTCGTGGCTATCTATGACATGCGCCGTACGCCAGTGCGGCGCATGATTCATTTCAGCATTGCGAGATCCCGCCATGATGCGTCAGTATGAGCTTGTCGAGCGCGTCCAGCGCTACAAGCCTGACGTCAACGAGGCGCTGCTCAACAAGGCCTATGTCTACGCCATGCAGAAGCATGGCCACCAGAAGCGCGCCTCCGGCGATCCCTATTTCTCGCATCCGCTCGAAGTCGCCGCCATCCTCACCGAAATGCACATGGACGAGGCGACGATTGCCGTTGCCTTGCTGCACGACACGATCGAGGACACCACGGCGACCAGGGCCGAGATCGACGAATTGTTCGGTCCGGAAATGGGCAAGCTGGTCGAAGGACTGACCAAGCTGAAGAAGCTCGACCTCGTCTCGAAGAAGGCCGAGCAGGCGGAGAACCTGCGCAAGCTGTTGCTGGCGATCTCGGAAGACGTGCGCGTGCTTCTGGTCAAGCTCGCCGACCGCCTGCACAATATGCGCACCCTCGACCATGTGCCGGAAGCCAAGCGCCTGCGCATTGCCGAAGAGACGATGGACATCTACGCGCCGCTGGCCGGCCGCATGGGCATGCAAGGCATGCGCGAGGAGTTGGAGGAGATCGCCTTCCGCTTCATCAATCCCGAAGCCTACCGCGCCGTCACCGCGCGCCTCGTCGAAATTTTCGAGCGCAACAAGGGCGTGCTGTCCGAGATCGAGAAGGCACTGTCCACACTGTTCGACAAATATTCGATCAAGGCCGAGGTCAAGAGCCGGCAGAAGAAGCCGTGGTCGGTGTTCCGCAAGATGGAAGCCAAGGCGCTGTCGTTCGAGCAACTGTCCGACATTTTCGGCTTCCGCGTCGTTGTCGAGACGGTCGAGGACTGCTATCGCGCGCTCGGCGCCATCCACACCACTTGGTCGATGGTGCCCGGACGCTTCAAGGACTATATCTCGACACCGAAGCAGAACGACTACCGCTCGATCCACACCACCATCGTCGGCCCGTCGCGCCAGCGCGTCGAATTGCAGATCCGCACCTACCAGATGAACAAGATCGCTGAATACGGTGTCGCCGCTCATTCGATCTATAAAGATACCGGCGGCAAGATGAATGGTGCCGTCCATGCGATCTCGAAGGAGACCAATGCCTATGCCTGGCTGCGGCGCACCATCGAGCAGCTTGCCGAAGGCGACAATCCCGAGGACTTCCTCGAAAACACCAAGCTGGAACTGTTTCAGGACCAGGTGTTCTGCTTTACCCCGAAAGGCATGCTGATCGCGCTGCCGCGCGGCGCCACGCCGATTGACTTTGCCTATGCCGTCCACACCGATGTCGGCGACACTTGCGTCGGCGCCAAGGTCAATGGCCGCATCATGCCGCTGATGACGGAGCTGAAGAACGGCGACGAGGTCGAGATCATCCGCTCGAAGGCGCAGGTGCCGCCGGCGGCGTGGGAATCGGTGGTCGTTACCGGCAAGGCGCGCTCGGCCATCCGCCGTGCCACCAAGAACGCTATCCGCAAGCAATATTCGGGTCTCGGTATCCGCATTCTGGAGCGCGCCTTCGAACGGTCCGGCAAGACCTTCACCAAGGAAAACCTGAAGCCGGTGCTGCACCGGCTGGCGCGCAAGGACATCGAGGATGTGCTGGCCTCGGTCGGCCGTGGCGAACTCGCCTCCAGCGACGTCATGAAGGCGGTATTTCCTGACTACAAGGACGAGCGCGTCACGCTGGTCGCGCCCAAGCAGCGCGAGGAGGGCTGGTCGAAGATCCGCAACGCCGCCGGCATGCTGTTCCAGATTCCGGGCCGCGCCGCACGCAAGGACAAGAACCAGCCGCGTGACGATGCGGTGCCGATCCGCGGCGTGCGCGGCGATCTGCCGGTGCGCTTCGCGCCGGAGGGGGCAGTGCCCGGCGACCGCATCGTCGGCATCGTGCAGCCGGGAACCGGCATCACCATCTATCCGATCCAGTCGCCGGCGTTGCAGGCCTTTGACGACCAGCCTGAGCGCTGGATCGACGTGCGCTGGGATATTGACGAGCGCACCAAGGAGCGGTTCCCGGCGCGTGTCTCGGTCACCGCCATCAACGCACCGGGTTCGCTGGCCGACATTGCGCAGGTCGTCGCATCCAACGACGCCAACATCCACACCTTGTCGATGGTGCGCACCGCGCCCGATTTCACCGAAATGCTGATTGATCTCGAAGTGTGGGATCTGAAGCACTTGAACCGGCTGCTGTCGCAGCTAAAGGACAATTCGAGCGTCAGCGACGCGCGACGCGTGAATGGGTGAATAGTGAATAGTGAATAGTGAATAGTGAATAGTGAAAGAGGGTGCTCTCACTACTCACTACTCACTACTCACTACTCACTACTCACTACCATTCACCATTCACCATGGGCATGGAGCGAACGATGAACACCGATGAAGTGCTGGGCATTTTCCGCGAGGCCGGCGCCGTTCTCGAAGGGCATTTCATCCTGACGTCCGGCCTGCGCAGCCCGGTCTTTTTGCAAAAGGCGCGCGTTTTCATGCATGCCGACAAGACCGAGCGCTTGTGCAAGGCGCTGGCCGAAAAGATCCGCGCTGGCGTTCCCGGCAGGATCGACTATGTCGTCGGCCCAGCGATCGGCGGGCTGATCCCGGCCTATGAGACCTCGCGCCATCTTGGTGCGCCGGCGATCTGGGTCGAGCGGGAAGGGGGCGAATTCAGGCTCCGCCGTTTCGAAATCGCCAAGGGGTCGCGCGTTGTCATTGTCGAGGACATCGTCACCACCGGCCTGTCGATCCGCGAGACCATCGACTGCCTGCGCGGCCTTGGCGCCGAAGTCGTTGCCGCTGCATGCATTATCGACCGCTCGGCCGGCAAGACCGATGTCGGCGTGCCGCTGATCGCGCTCGCCGAATACGAGGTTCCGGCCTATCCGGCCGACAGGCTGCCGCCCGAGCTTGCCGCCATACCGGCGATCAAGCCGGGCAGCCGCAATTTATAACGGAGCCGCCGCCGTGATCACCGGCATCGATCATTTCGTGCTGACAGTTCGTTCGGTAGACGATAGCTGCGCCTTCTATCAGCGCGTGCTTGGCTTCAAGCGCCTCGACGAGCCGGACCGACCAACGGCGCTGCTGTTTGGAACGCAAAAGATCAATGTGCATGAGGTCGGGCGCACCTTCGAGCCGAAGGCCAAGGCGCCGACTCCCGGCTCTGGGGATTTCTGTCTCGTTGCCGCCCGGCCGCTCACCGAGATATGCGCCAGCCTCGCGGCCAACGGCGTAGCCATAGAGGTCGGCCCGGTCGAGCGTATCGGCGCCCGTGGCCCGATGATGTCGGTCTATTTCCGTGACCCGGACGGCAACCTCGTCGAGGTCAGCGAGTATCGTTCCTGAGTGGCGCTCCTCAAATTCGCCGCGATCATGCCCTGTTCAGAATGGCGATACCCAAGGCTGCCGCAGTGGCGACCGAGCGGATGCCGTCGGCCTCGTTGTTCTTCGGCTAGCACATCGCTATATCAAAGTCGTAGTTGCCTTTCGGTGACCGCAAAGCGCAGCATAGGGCTGTCGCGCCCCGGCTGGGAAAAGCCGGCGCGAAGCCATTGATGGAACTAGGAACAGGAACAGAGTGCTTTTTCGACGGCGCAAGCCTGATGGTTTTTTCGAGCGGGTGCGTACTTATTTGTGGCCGCGCCGCTCGTTCTCGCGCTCGCTGCGGTATTTTTCCAAGCGCATCCTGCGGCTTAGGGCCACGCCGCATGCCGTGGCCGCCGGTGTTGCGGCGGGCGTATTCGCGTCGTTTTTCCCGCTTGGCTTCCACTTCATCATTGCCGCCATGCTGTGCTGGCTGATCGCCGGCAATCTGGTGGCGGCAGCACTCGGCACGGTCTTCGGCAATCCCCTGACCTTTCCGCTGCTATGGGCCGCCTCCTGGGAGGTCGGCAAGCTGATCCTGCATGAACACCTGCCGGCGCATGGCCCACCCGCGCATCTCGGCGACATGCTGCATAATCTTTCCTTTGCGCAGTTGTGGGGACCGGTGCTTAAGCCGATGACCATTGGCGCAATACCGCTTGGCTTGGTTTTCGGCCTGCTGTTTTACGGCATTACCCGCTGGGGTATGGTCACTTTCCACGAGCAGCGCCGCAAGCGCCTGGCCGAAAGAGCCGCAAAGACCGGAAAAACCGGGCCGGAAGTTCCCGCCGAATGATTATCGGTATCGGCAGCGACCTCATCGACATCAGACGCATTGAGAAGTCGCTGGAACGTCATGGCCAGCGCTTCATCCAACGCATCTACACCGAGATCGAACAGGCGCGCTCCGAAAACCGCGCGGCGCGTGCGGCCTCCTATGCCAAGCGTTTCGCTGCCAAGGAGGCCTGCGCCAAGGCATTGGGCACCGGTCTGGCGCAGGGTGTGTTCTGGCGCGACATGGGCGTCGTCAACCTGGCCAGCGGCAAGCCGACCATGGCGCTGACCAACGGGGCGGCAGCGCGGCTGGACGAAATCCTGCCTGAAGGGCACCGCGCCGTGATCCACCTCACCATCACCGATGATTTTCCGCTCGCTCAAGCCTTTGTGATCATTGAAGCGTTGCCGGTCGAAGAAGCGCCACATTGATTGCATCTGACGACCGGCATGACGTTGCCCAGCGCGCGCCGAGACTCTATACCATCCAACGCACAATCGAGGACGACATGAGCGTGGCTGAAAAAACCCAGAAGAAATCCGGCGGACTTGGCGAAACCGTCAGCGTCATCGTCCAGGCCCTGCTGCTTGCGCTGGTCATCCGCACGCTCCTGTTCCAGCCGTTCTCGATCCCGTCCGGTTCGATGCGGCCGACTTTGCTCGAAGGCGACTATCTCTTCGTCACCAAATGGTCTTACGGCTTCTCCCGCTACTCGCTGCCGTTCGGGCCGAACATCTTTTCGGGCCGCATCTGGGGCTCCGAGCCGAAGCGCGGCGACGTGGTGGTGTTCAAGTTTCCGCCGGACCCTTCCGTCGACTACATCAAGCGCGTCGTCGGCCTGCCGGGCGACAAGATCCAGGTCAAGGATGGCCAGCTCTTCATCAACGACGTCGCTGTGCCACGCGTCAAGGTCGGGCAGATCGACAACCACGACATCACCGAGGAGAACGGGCCGGTCGATGTCTATCGCGAGACGCTGCCGAACGGCGTCACCTACGACACGCTCGACCTGACACAGGCTTCGATCGGCGACAACACCAAAGAGTTCAAGGTGCCGCCCGGTCACTATTTCATGATGGGCGACAATCGCGACAACTCGTCCGACAGCCGCTTCACCGTCGGCTTCGTGCCGGAAGAGAATTTGGTCGGCCGCGCCAACCTCATCTTCTTCTCGATCGGCGGCAGCGCCAGCCCGCTCGAAATCTGGAAATGGCCGTCGCAGATGCGCGCCTCGCGCCTGTTCCATTTCGTCAATTAGGACCATGGCGGCGACAAAACGGCTGACCGCTGATGCGCTCGCCGAGGCGCTCAAGGAGCGCACCGGCCACAGTTTTGGCGACCACCAACGCCTGCAGCGGGCGCTGACCCATGCCAGCGCTCGCGGCAGTCATGCCGGCATCGACTACGAACGCTTCGAATTCCTGGGCGACCGCGTTCTCGGCCTTGTCGTTGCCGATATGCTGCTGGCGGCATTTCCCGACGCTGCCGAGGGTGAGCTGTCGCTCAGATTGAACGCCCTGGTCAACGCCGAGGCCCTGGCGGAAATCGCCGAGGAGATCGGCCTGCCGGAACTCATTCGCGCCGGTTCGGACGTACGCGGCCTCGATGGGCGCAAGCGCGTCAATCTGCGCGCCGACGCACTGGAATCGCTCATCGCCGTACTCTATCTCGACGGCGGGTTGGAAGCGGCCCGTGCCTTCATCCACAGGTACTGGCAACCGCGCTCACAAGCCATCGACGCCGCCCGCCGCGATGCGAAGACCGAACTTCAGGAATGGGCGCATCAGGCGGCAGGCGCGGTGCCGGTTTACATAATCGACAGCCGCGAGGGACCGGACCACGATCCGCTGTTCACCGTCAGCGTCAAGGTCGGCGCCTATCCGCCAGCGACCGGCAGCGGGCGCTCCAAGCGCGAGGCGGAGCAAGCTGCAGCCGCGGCACTTCTGCAGCGGGAAGGCGTCTGGCTCAATCAAGGGAGTGCCGCATGACCGCCACCGAAGCTCCGGCAACAGAAGCTCCCGCTACCCGCTCCGGCTTCGTCGCGCTGATCGGCGCGCCCAATGCGGGGAAATCGACGCTGGTCAACCAATTGGTCGGCGCCAAGGTATCGATCGTGACGCACAAGGTGCAGACCACGCGCGCCATCGTGCGCGGCATTGCCACCCACAACAACGCGCAGATCGTCTTCGTCGACACGCCGGGCATATTCAAGCCGAAGCGCCGGTTGGACACCGCGATGGTGACCACAGCCTGGGGCGGTGCCAAGGACGCCGATATCGTGTTGCTCTTGATCGATGCAGAGCGCGGTATCCGGGGCGATGCCGACGCCATCCTCGAGCGGCTGAAGGATGTCCGGCAGCCGATGGTGTTGATCCTCAACAAGGTCGATCGGGTCAAGCACGAGACGTTGCTGGCATTGTCGGCGGCAGCCAACGAAAGGGTGCCGTTCAAGCGCACCTTCATGGTTTCGGCGCTGACCGGATCCGGCTGCAAGGACCTGCTCGACTATCTCGCCGAGGCCTTGCCGGCCGGACCCTGGTACTACCCGGAAGACCAGATCTCCGACCTGCCGATGCGCCAGCTCGCGGCCGAGATCACCCGCGAAAAGCTCTATCTCAGGCTGCATCAGGAACTGCCCTATTCCTCCCACATCGAGACCGAGAAATGGGAAGAGAAGAAGGACGGCTCGGTGCGCATCGACCAGACCATCTATGTCGAGCGCGACAGCCAGAAGAAGATCGTGCTCGGCCATAAGGGCGAGACGATCCGCGCCATCGGCCAGGCCGCGCGCATGGAAATCGCAGGCATACTCGAGCAAAAGGTGCACCTCTTCCTGTTCGTCAAGGTGCGCGAGAACTGGGGCGACGATCCTGAGCGCTACCGCGAAATGGGGCTCGAATTTCCGCACTGAGCCTGTTTGGGCGATCCACCGAGCGGCCTGTTGGCCGCCTCAGGATTTTGAGCGATACCCAAGTGCCAGCGACACGCCGTCGGCAAGATGTTCGGCGTCGGAGGCGTTTTCGAACGGGATGCCCGCTCTTGCATAGTCGAGCGGCGAGAAATCGGAGCCGTCGGCGTTGATCAGCGCAGCCTGGCGCCTTGCCGCCTGCATATCACCGAACTGAGCGTAACAGGCGGCAAGCCGGGTGCGGATCCACGGCGTCGGTCGCGTCGCCAGCTCCAGCGCCTCGGCAGCCGTGCGGTATTCGCCCAGCATGTATAGCGCGAGCGCGCGATCGTACTGGTACCAATGAGGGTGCAGCGGGTTGATGCGGATGGCGCGTACCAGCCAGGCGAGCGCGTCGAGCGGCCGGCCGCGCATCGTCAACAGATGCCCCATCTGCTCGATACAGTCCGCGTCGCCCGGATTGAGCTCGAGCGCGATGCGCAAATGATGCTCGGCCGCCTCGTGCTCACGCATATTGAGCCGCACCAGCGACTGGATGCGGTGTGCCGTTGCCTGGTCCGGCGACAATGCGATGCCCCGGTCGGCCAGGTCGCGGGCCTTCGTCAGAACGGCGTCGCTGATGGGACCGAATTCGCTGTTAAGCACATGCGACAGCGCCAGATAGGTGTAAGCGAGGCCATAGGCCGGGTCTCTGACGATCGCCGCTTCGAAAAACGCTGCCGCTTCTTTCAGTTCGCTTTGCGCCGGATCGCGCAGCAAAGCGACGCCGCGCAGCACCAGTTCACGGGCGGCGAGGCTGGCTACCGGCTGCCGCGAGGCACGTTGCAGGCCGGCATTGTTCACCCGAACCACCAGCCGGCCGACGATCTTTTCGACGATCTCCTGCTGGATTGCGGACAGCCCGGCGTAATTGGCCTGGTAGCGATCGCCCCAGAGCTGGGAAGCGCTGGCTGCGTCAACCAGATTGACCGCACACACGATGCTGTCTGCTGCCGCCGCACCGAACCCTCGACGAGATAGTCGGCGCCGATGCGCGAGCGTACGACAGGCCATTCGCTGGGCGAATATGAGGCAAACGAGAAGCTCGAATTGCGCGCCATGACCCGTCAGCGTGTCGAAGCGGGCGAGGCCGTTGATAATGTCTTCGGCAATACGGTCGACGATTGCTTCGTCGGCCGGATCGGCGCTGTCATTGCGGAACCTGAGCACCGCCACGATCGGCTGTGCGCCGGGTTCGGGCACCGGTTCGATTTCAGGCATCAGCATGTAGCCGCGCTTCGATACGGTCCGTATCGTTTCCTCGCCGAGCACCTTGCGGATCTCGCGAATCGACTGCGTCAGCGAATCCTCGGTGACGAAAACACCCGGCCAGACCGCATCCATCAGTTCCGACTTCGGCACCACACGGCCGATATGGCGGGCGAGATGCGTCAGCAATGCGTAGGCTTTCGGCCGCAGGAAGGCCGGCTGTTCGGCCCGGCCGAGCGTACCTTTGCCCAGATCGAGCGTGAAACCGCCAAACTGAAAAACCTGGTCAGTGGCCGAACCCGGCATCGAAACGGCCCGCTCCCTGAAGCCGTGCCTGTATTGGCCTACGGCTGGAGGGCTGGGTCAAGGTCTGTCGCCTCCGAAAGCGGCGCTTTGGATTTGCGCGCCGCAAATTAGACGGTGCCAGCGAGGGCGGGCTGCGTTGCCGACCTGCGGACGAAGCTCTCGGTGCCGTAGAGGGCAACGATGGCGATCGCAGCCACCGCCCAGATCGCAACACCGATCCATTGCTGCTGGACATAGTCGGCGTCGATGAACACCTTGCCCAGGAAGCGTACGCTGTTCTGATGAGTGACATGCATGAGAATGGCGAGAAGCACACTGCCGGTGTTCTGATAGAGCCAGGTGAACACCACTGCCGCCAGCACGACGTTGATCGTGCCGTAGACGCTGAGATCGCCGACCAGGCCGAGCGGAAAATGCCAGATTGCCCAGATCGCGCCGAGGATCAGGCTTCCGGCCAGCGCCGAATGGCTGGCTAGCAGACGCGGTGTCGCAAAGCCGCGCCATCCCGGCTCTTCGCCAAGCGGGCCGCTGAAGACCGCATACAGCGCGATGATCGGCAGTATCTCAGTGACAGCAGGAATGTTGCTCCAGACCGGCGTCGCCGAGCCGAACAGCGGATTGACCAGGATCGAGGCAAGCTGCGTGCCGAATGGCAGGCCGAATGCCACCAGATACCACAGCGGAGATACCCGCCACTTCACCACGGAAGCGAGAATGGCCTTGACCGAAGCCCAGCCTCCGGAAAGGGCTGCGACAACGAATCCGGAGACCATCGGGCCGAAGGTAAACCAGGGAATGGTATCGCCATTCGACAGGTAGAACGGGATGAAGGCAAACCAGCTCAGGGCAAGCGCCAACGAAAAGAAGGCAGCCAACTGATGCTGTCGCACCAGGTGCAGGAAAGAAGTCATGTCGGTCCTCTCACGGGCAGATGACAATGAGAGGTCGCCGGGCTGCCCAATCGGTCGACTTGCATCTTGAACAGCCGGCCGAATCATTCCGGGAAGGCTATGCGTGGACCACGTCGGTCGACCCGTTTCTTATTGGCACCGGCGCGACCCGAAATCCTGAGCGGGTTCTGAGAAATTTCCGATATTTCATGCAAAATCGGTCAGTTAGATCGGCTGGAGCACCTGCCGACACTGCGACCGTGCGTGGTTCCCGTTTGTCGTCTCTCCGTCATACACCCTGCCTATAGGCTGTGCGAAAGACCCGCTTCCGAGCAAAGCGGAACAGGCGGGCAAACAGCCAGATTAGGACATGACCGGGACTTGGAATCGCATCGACCCCATCCGTCAGATCGAGTTTGCAAACGCCGTCGCTGTTGAGATCGAGCGCGTGCTGGCGCGGCAAGGCAAGGTGACGAACAGCGATGCGGTCGTCGCAGCGGGCAGGGTCACCGGGGCCGTTGCCGCCGCCGTCGCCCTGCTTGCGCCGACCGACATCAGGGCGCTCGACACCATGCAGGAAAGATTGCCCGGCATGGCGTCGCGGTTCGTGCGGATATTGGCGGCCGAAGCGACGGAACGCCGTACCCGGACGCCTCTGTCGACGGCGCACGAAGGCCAAGGGGCAGACATCCAACCCCTGGCCGGAACGGGCGACCTCGACGCGATGCGGGTCGAGGACTGGGCCGGTCGGGTCGCCGGGTCGACCTTCCTGCAGGAAAATCTCGGCATATCGCGCTCGACCCTGCATCGCTGGCAGCGGAGCGGCACGGTCGTTGCGTTGCGCACCGGTGGCCGCAAACATGTATTTCCTCTGGCGCAGTTCGTCGACGGCAGGCCGGCTCCGGGTATCAACGAAGTGTTATCCGCGATGCCCGATCCGCGGCGTGCCTGGTCGTGGCTGGTCGGCCCCGCGCCCGGCCTTGCCGGACGTATTCCCATTGAAATGCTCAAACAGGATCTGGTGGCGGAAGTCGTTCTTGCCGCACAGAACGCAGCGATGGCGAAGTTGGCTTGATTTTCGCCGCCAACGTTAGAAGTCTATTCCAAAAAATAACAGGTAAAAGGAATGTCATCCGGACTATGACCGGTTTGCCGGCTAATGGAATAAGTATAGTTTCGTACAATTGTGACAATGTCTCGTTTATGCCGGGAGCAAACGTGAAGAAAATATGAAGTGATATTTGTGCAACATGGATTTCTTCTGTTATGCAAACATTGATTATTTTTGGAATCGTCATTGAGACTGGAATGCGGATGAGTATGTTCGCCGCCTGAAGAGGGGGTGCGGTGCGCGCCTTTTTCGACGTGGGTGAGGCGTTCAGCCGTTCAACCCATGAATCCAAAGCCATTTTTAACTTTGACTGGAGAGGTCAGAAAATGAATATCAAGAGCCTTCTTCTCGGCTCAGCCGCGGCATTCGTCGCGGTCTCCGGCGCGCGCGCCGCCGACGCTGTTGTGGTCGCCGAGCCGGAACCCGCCGAATACGTCAAGATCTGCGACGTCTACGGCGCCGGCTACTTCTATATCCCCGGCACCGAAACCTGCCTGCGCATCGGCGGCTATGTCCGCTATGACGCCAGCTTCGGCGACGGTGGCCGCGTTTTCGACGGCACGACGACACACGACCTTATGGACGGTGACGAACAGCAGACCTGGAACAAGAATGCCCGCTTCAATTTGAAGACGTGGACCGGCCAGGAAACCGAGCTCGGCACGTTGAAGACCTACACCGAGACCCGTTTCAACTTCGGCAATACCAAACACACCGTGAGCGGTGTTGATTTCAGCGTGCAGGACAACAAGGCGGTTACCCTGAACTTCGCCTGGATCCAGCTTGGAGGTTTCCGCGTCGGCAAGGATGAAACTGTCTATGATTCGTTCATCGGCTACGCCGGCAACGTCGTCCAGGACACCATCATCCCGTACGGCACCAAGGACACCAACCTGATCAGTTACTATTTCGACGGCGGTAACGGCTTTACGGCAGTCGCCTCGGTCGAAACAGGCTCCGGCGCTGACCAGTCGATTGACAGCTACGTTCCGTTTGTCGTCGGCGGCGTGAAATACAAGGGTGACTGGGGTGCGATCACCGCCGTCGGCGCCTATAACAGCACGTCGGAAGAATGGGCCGGCAAAGCTCGCCTCGACGTCAAGCCGATTACTGACCTGACCTTGTTCGTGATGGCGGGCTACGGCAGCGACGACAACGTCGCAAAGAACTTCTACAAGCCGTGGACTGGCAACTTTGCCGTCTGGGGCGGCGGCAGCTATGCCGTCAACAAGAAGACCTCTTTGAACGCCCAGGTCTCCTATACCGACGACAAAGACTTCGCCGTTGCGGCCAACGTCGCCTACACCATCGTTCCTGGTTACACGATCACCGCCGAAGTCGATTATTACGACAATTTCGATGCCGACGATGCCGACGCAATCGGCGGCATCTTCCGCTTCCAGCGCTCGTTCTGATCAAACGACGATCTCGCAAAAACGGCCCGTAGCGATACGCTACGGGCCGTTTTGGCTTGCGGCGGATACGTCGCTCATCTTGATTTCGCCATGCAACCGGTGACAAGCTCTGGTCATGGAATGGCGCGACGAGGGAATCATTCTCGGCACCCGCAAGCATGGCGAAACCAGCGCCATTCTCGAGGTGATGACACGTGCGCATGGCCGCCATCTCGGTCTCGTGCGCGGCGGCCGTTCGCGCAAGCAGCAGCCGGTCTTGCAGCCCGGCAACCGCGTCGACCTGTTGTGGCGGGCGCGGCTCGACGAACATCTCGGCACCTTCCAGGCCGAGGCCATCGAAATGAACGCCGCCCGGCTGATGGACAGCGCCGTTGCCGTTTACGGCTTGCAGACAATGGCCGCGCATTTGCGTCTTCTGCCCGAGCGCGATGCCCATCGCGGTCTCTATGAGACGCTCGCGGTCATGATCGCCCATCTCGACGATGCCGATGCCGCCGGCGAGCTGGTGGCCCGCTTCGAGCTGCTGGTTCTCGACGAACTCGGTTTCGGCCTCGATCTCAGCCAGTGTGCGGCGACCGGCACCAGGCAGGACCTTGCCTACGTCTCGCCGAAATCCGGCCGCGCCGTGTCGCGGGCGGCGGGCGCGCCGTGGCGCGACAAGATGCTGGCGCTGCCTGCCTTCCTGCAGCGCGGTTCGGGCCTGCGCGCCGATCCGGCGGCGATCGACGACGCCTTCCGGCTGACCGGCTTCTTTTTGACCCGCCATGTCTACGAGCCGCGCGGTATCGAACCACCCGGCTCCCGCGCCGGCTTCCTCGCCGCCTTGCGCAAGCATTATGCGGGCGGCAAGGCATTTGCCGGGGAAACCGCCATCGGCGAAGCCATCAGGTGAGCGAAATGGAACTCCTATCCCGGTCGGGTTTCGCTGCTCGGCCTCGACATCATTTGACGCGGCCGATCACCCCAGGGACCGGCGAGGTGGTGTGCGAGGGCAAAGTGGTGCACAAGGGCCGCACGCTGGCGGTTTCGGAAGCGGCGCTGAAGGATGCCAATGGCAAGCTGCTGGCTTTCGGCACCGAAACATGCTCGATCTTTCCGGCGGCCAATCTGGCGGCACGTTGAATGGACCGGCCGTCTGGCCGCCGCATTTGAATGTCACTGAACATTGAATGTCAGTGACGACTGGCCTGGTTTGGGGGAACCGCCATGTTTGAAAGCCTGATTGGCCTCGTCGCCATCATCGCGCTGTTCGTCATCATTTCACGCCAGCAGAGCCGTATCGGCCTGATCGAGCGCGAGCTTGGCGCGTTGCGCAGCCTCGTGCTTTCGGGCGTACCTGTCCTGCCGCCGCAAGCCAAGGAACCGGCTGCAAACGACAGCAAACCGGCGGATGGCGCAATCCCGCCGGCGGCGGCAGCCGACATGGCCGCATCGCCAGGGGCCGAGACCGCAGCGGTCGCATCAGCCACAGAGGCAGAAGCCGATACCGCGGCGCCGTCCGCACCCGAGCCGGCGCAACCGGCGGCAGCGGCGAAAGCCGCCCGCCAATCCGACGTCGAAACGGCGCTCGGTACCCGCTGGGCGGTATGGGTTGGTGGCATCGCGTTGGCGCTGGGCGGCCTGTTCCTCATCCGCTACACCATTGAGGCCGGCATTTTCGGGCCACGCGTGCGGCTTGCCATGGCGGCGGCACTTGGGCTGGTGCTGGTCGCCGGCGGCGAGTTCATCCGGCGCACCGGCTTCAGGGTGCCGGTGCAAGGTGCCGCCGGTGCCTATATCCCGGCGATCCTGACGGCGGCCGGCGCTTTCATCCTCTTCGGCACCGTCTACGCCGCGTACAGCATTTACGGTTTCATCGGCCCGGCGCTCGCTTTCACGCTGCTCGGCGCCATCGGGGTGGCGACGATCGCGGCAAGCCTGGTCCACGGTCAGGCGCTGGCCGGCGTCGGCCTGCTCGGCGCCATGGTGACGCCGCTACTCGTCGCCTCGCAGGCGCCCAATCCGTGGGCGCTGTTTGGCTATCTGGCGATCGTGCTCGCCGCCACCGGCGTCATTGCCCGCATCCGCGACTGGAGGCTCTTGATGGCCGCAGCCTTCGTCGCCACCGGCATCTGGACCATCTTCTACATGACCGAAGCGCCGGGGACGAACCTTTCCGTCATCCTCTTTATAGACGCGGTGACACTGGCCGTGCTCGCCTTCGTCTGGCTTGGCCGTCGCAGCGAAGCGGTCGCCGACACCGGCTTCGACTGGCCGTCGATCGCGCCGGGGTTCTTCGTCGCTCTTTCAGCGCTGGCCCTGTTCGTCGATCCGGTCTTTGCCGCCGCCGGCGATGCCTTGCAGGGAGCAGCCCTTATCGTAGCCCTGGTGGCGATAGCGCTCTACCGGCCGCGAGCGCTTGCACTGCTGCACGCCGCCGGGCTGGCGACGGTGCTGGTCTATCTCGGCATCATTCCGCCGACCACGGTCGCCGCCGATTTTTCGGGCGGCGCTCTCGGTGTCGATGGCGTGCCGGTTGTGGCGTCTGATGCCTTGATGCTCAGGATCGGCATCGCGCTGGGCCTGGTCTTCATCGGCGCCGGCTTTTGGGCCGCGCGCCGTTTTGCGGCTCCTGGCTGGCTGCGCGCCGCCACATGGGCGGCCTGGAGCGCTGTCGCGCCACTGGTCATCCTGCTGGCGCTCTGGTTCACCTTCGGCAATCTCGACCGTGACCTTGCTTATGCGGCCGCAGCGGCCGTTTTGGTCGGGATCTTCGTCGCCGGCGGCGAATGGACAGCGCGCGGCGAAGCGCCGCCGCTGACCGGCGGCGCTGCCGTCTCCTTCGCGCTCGCCGGCGCGGCGATCGCCGGCCTGCTGATGCTGCACATGGCCTTTGGCTCCGGCTGGACAACCGTCCTGCTCGGAGCAGCCGCCGTTGTGCCGGCACTGGCGACGCGCTGGCGTAGCTATCCGGTGCTTGGCTGGATTTCGGTCGGTGCGGTGATCGCAGTGCTCGGCCGTGCCGCCTTCGACCCGACCATCGTCGGTGCCGAGTTCCTGTCGAAAACACCCGTGTTCAACTGGCTGCTGCTCGGATATGGCGTGCCGGCGCTCGCCTTCGGCTTTGCCGCCTGGCAACTCGCCCGCACAACCAATGGCCGGCCGCGCCTCGCCATGGAGGCCGGCGCCGCGCTGTTTGCTCTGCTCGCCGTTGCCATGCTGGTGCGCCATGCCATGCATGGTGGCGTCATCGACAGCGGCTCGATGACACTTGCCGAACAGGCGATCTATACGCTGATCGCCATCGGCGCCGGTGCAATCCTGGTCGCCATCGACATGCGCTCGCCAAGCTCTGTGCTGCGTTACGGCTCGATGGCTGCCGGGGTGCTCTCGGTCGCCTTCATCGTCATCCGGCATTTTGTGGTGCTGAACCCGCTGCTGACGGATGAATCGACCGGCGGCATTCCGGTGTTCAACCTTCTGTTCCTGGCCTATCTGTTGCCGGCCGTCGCGACAGGCGCACTGGCGCTCTATACCCGCGACAAGCGGCCGAAATGGTATGCGGCCATGCTTGCGGTTGTGGCGGCGGTGCTCGCCTTCGTCTATGCCACGCTGTCGGTCAGGAGGCTGTTCAAGGGCGAGTTCATCGGCCTGTGGAGCGGCCTCGGCCAGGTCGAGACCTATACCTATTCGGCGCTCTGGTTGGCCATCGGCGTGGTGCTGCTCACCGCCGGTGTCTGGCTGAAGTCGCAGGTGCTGCGCATAGCGTCTGCGGCGCTGATCGCGGTCGCCGTGCTCAAGGTCTTCGTCTTCGATATGTCGGAGCTGGAAGGCGTGTTGCGGGCGCTGTCCTTCATCGGCCTCGGCGCGGTGCTCATCGGCATCGGCTTGTTTTATCAGCGGCTGCTGACAAGGGCGGCGAAAGAAAAGCTCGAGACGAGCAATAGCTGACGATTTCAATTTGGCCGGGAATAAAGCTGGCATCGGCAGCGTTATTCAGTTGCTTGGGTGACCGGGGCGGCGGACCGCTTCGCGCTGGCCGCTTGCGCCGCGCTGCAAAGGCGCGTTCAATCACCACGGACAGGGGCTCCAGAACCAGCGGTCATGGACGAAAAGAAGGCAGCAATCCTTGGTGAAATACCGCGTTTGCGCCGCTATGCACGCTCGCTGTTGCGCGACCGCGATTCCGCCGACGATCTCGTCCAGGATTGTCTCGAGCGGGCGCTTGTGCGGCTCGACAATTGGCAGACAGGAGAAAGCCCCAGGAGGTGGCTGTTTACGATCATGCATCATTTGTTCATCGACCAGATGCGCAAGGTGAACCGGCGCGGCGAGGCGGCGATGCTGCCGCTCGAGGCGAGCGAGGCGCAGGCAGCACCCGCCGAGCAGGTCGAGAGCATCGCCTCGCGCGAGATCATCGACGCGCTGCAGGCGATCAGCCCGGACCGGCGCGCGGCACTTGTGATGGTCGCCATCGAAGGGTTTTCCTATGCCGAAGCAGCCAACATCCTTGGAGTCCCCGCCGGCACTTTGATGTCGCGCATCGCGCGCGGGCGTGAGGAACTGCGAGCGCTGCTGGATGATACCGCGCGCCGCCGCTCGATAAGGATCGTCGAGAAATGAGCCGGCGCGATTTCTCCGAACGCGACATCCACATGGCTCTCGATGGCGAGTTGCCGGGCGACGAGCGAACGGCCTATGAGGCATGGCTCGAGGCCAATGCCGAGATGAAGGCCAAGAGTGCACGCTACGCCGCCGACCGGGCAGCATTGCGCGCAGCCTTTAACGGCGTGCTGGACGAACCCGTACCGGTGCGGCTGAACAAGGTGGTGCTTGGCGAGGCGTCGGTGGTCAGAGCGGCGCCGTCGCGCTCGCGTTGGTGGCTTGCGGTCGCCGCTGCCGCCATGCTGGTGATTGGCGGTGCTGGCGGCTATCTTGCCGGCATCGGCGGCCTCGGCCTGGAAAATACGGCCGAGGACCAGCTTGCCGAAGAAGCGATCGCCGCCCACGTCATCTATGCCGCCGAAAAGCGGCATGCGGTGGAAGTGCCGGCAAGCGACAAGGATCATTTGCAGAGCTGGTTGTCGAACCAGGTGGGTTTGAAGCTCGTCGCGCCGGATCTGGCAGCGCAGGGATTCCAACTGGTCGGTGGCCGGCTGCTGCCTGCCGGCCAGGGCAAGGCCGCGATGCTGCTTTACGAGGACGACAAGGGCGCGCGCATTTCGCTCTTCGTCACCGCCGAATCGGCTGCCAAGGCCAAGGGCACCTATGGGTCGGAAGAAGATGGTCCTGCGGCTGTCTACTGGCTGGACAAGGGTTATGGCTGCGCCGTCGTCGGCTCGCTGCCGCGCGAGCGGCTGGCCGCGGTGGCCAAGAGCGCCTATGGCCAGCTTCTGGCGGCCTTGCAAAGCTGAGCAGGATCTCATTTTTCCGGAGCCGCGCCGATGCCGAAACACGGAGGTCGCTCAAAGCCTTTGCGCGACCTGCCTGCTGTCAAAACTGTCACAATTCGGCCCTAATCGAGGTGCGATAGCGCTTGCTTAATGCTGGCACTTCGGCTGGTGTGACCGATGTTTAGACTAGGGTCGTTTCCACAACCCAATCGAGGTTTTCTGAGCCCGCATGCCTGCCGAGATTCGCAAGGCCCGCGCGTCCGACGTCGATGACCTCGCCGCCATCGAAAAAGCTGTTTTCTCGAGCGACCGCATTTCTCGTCGTTCCTTTCGCCAACTGATCGAACGCGACACCGCCGAACTGCTGGTTGGCGAAAGCGATGGCCGCGTCGCCGGCTATGCAGTCGTGCTGTTTCGCAAGGGCAGCGGCGTCGCGCGGCTCTATTCGATCGCCGTCGGTCCATTTTTCGGCGGCCGTGGCGTTGGCCGCCTTCTGCTGGAAGAGGCCGAGACCGCTGCTTTCGAGCACGGCCGCATGATGCTTCGTTTGGAAGTCCGCGAGGACAACCCGCGCGCGATCCAGATCTACGAGCGGAGCGGCTACCGCAAGATCGGCCGCGAACCGGACTATTACGAGGATGGCGCCACGGCGCTGCGCTATGAAAAGACCTTGCGTGGCGACATTCCGGTCGCCACCGAAGTGCCGTTTTATCAGCAGACTTGCGAATTCACTTGCGGACCATGCTGCCTGATGATGGCGATGGCTTACTTCGGCCCCGGCTTCGTGCCGGACCCGGTGATGGAAATCCGGCTGTGGCGTGAGGCGACGACCGTTTTCATGATGTCCGGCCCCGGCGGCTGCGAGCCGTTCGGGCTGGCCGTCGCCGGCTATGAGAGCGGGCTTGCTGCTGAGATCTATGTGTCCTTCTATGGCGCGCTTTTCCTGCAATCGGTGCGCAGCGAAGACAAGCGCCGGGTGATGGAGCTGGCGCAGGTCGACTTTCGCCGCCGCGCGGAACTTTACGGCATCCCGGTGAATTACCGTTCATTCGGGCTTGACGACATTCGCACCGCGATCGCAGAGGGAAAACTGGTACTGGTCCTGATCAGCGGCTTCCTGATGTTCGGCAAAAAGGTTCCGCACTGGGTATTGGCCATCGGTGACGACGGCGATCACATCCTGATCCACGACCCTTGGGTCGAGGACGAGCGGCAGGAGACGATCCTCGATGCTGCCAACATTCCCGTGCCTTACGGCATCTTCATGAACATGGCGCAATTCGGCCGCGACGGATTGCGCGCCGCCATCACTCTCGGAAAGCGCGACAGCCAATGACCTGGGTCATCCTTACCGGCCGGCAGAACGATCTCGACCAAGTGGCGACGCCGCACAAGATCATCACCAATCGCGACTACCTTGCCCATCCGGCACTGTTTCGCGGGCAGCGGCCGAAGGTCATCAACCTGTCGAACAATTACGGCTACCAGAGCCGCGGCTATTACGCCTCGCTGCTCGCCGGTTCGCGCGGCCATAAGGTCATCCCGACGGTCGAAACGATGATCGACCTGTCGGAGCGCAAGCTCTATGAGCACGCGTTGCCGGAACTCGAACTCGCACTCAACAAGTGCCGCAAGGACCTGGGCGGCGCTTTCCCGCAGAAGGTCTGCATCTTCTTCGGCATCGGACCGTCCAGGATCTGGGACCGCTTCGCCAAACTGCTGTTCGACTGGTTCCGTGCCCCGGCGCTTGAGGTCCACATCAGGGACAGCGCCGAATGGGCCTCGATCCGCAAGATTGGCTTCCATCCCCTGGCCAGGATGACCGAGGACGAGGAAACGCACTTTCTCCAGTGCCTGGAGACCTACACCAACCGCGAGTGGCGTGACACCAAGGGCCGCACGCCGGCGCGCTACACTTTCGCCACGCTGGTCGATCCGCATGAGGAACTGCCGCCGTCGGAGATTTCGTCGCTGCGCCACTGGGCCAAGATCGCTGAAAAGATGGGCGTCGAAATCGAGCCGATCACCAAGCGGGATCTGGCCAAGCTCGCCAACTACGACGCGCTGTTCATCCGCGAGACCACCTCGATCTCCAACCACACCTACCGCTTTGCCCGCCGCGCCCAGCAGGAAGGTATGCCGGTCATCGACGATCCGCTGTCGATGATCCGCTGCACCAATAAGGTCTATCTCAACGAGCTGATGACCTACAACAAGGTACCGGTGCCGCCGACGGTGATGATAGCCGGCATCTCGGATCTGGAAGTTGCGGCGCAGACGCTGGGCTTCCCCCTGGTGCTGAAGATCCCGGACTCCTCGTTTTCGCGCGGCGTCAAGAAATGCGGCACCTTCGAAGAGTTAAAGACGCTCGCAACCGAATGGCTGGAGGATTCCGACCTCCTGATCGCGCAAAAATTCATTCCGACGGAATATGATTGGCGCGTCGGTGTCCTCGGCGGCCAACCCTTGTTTGCCGTCCATTATCTGATGGCCAAGAAGCATTGGCAGATCGTCAATCATAAGGCCAACGGCAAGCCCGACCAGGGCGGCATCAAGACCTTCACCCTGAAGGAAGCGCCGGCCCATGTCGTCGAGACGGCGGTGAGCGCGGCGCGCTGCATCGGCGACGGCCTCTACGGGGTCGACCTCAAGGAGACCAGGGACGGCGTCTTCGTCATCGAGGTCAACGATAACCCCAACCTCGACCACGGCTGGGAAGACTCCGGCGAAAAAGACGAGGTCTGGGTGCGGCTGACGCAGTGGTTCCTGGAGCGATTGGACCGGCCGGGCCGATGACATCCGAATTGAGGGGAAAAAGATGCTGTTCTTCGTAACCGAGGATTTTCGCGGCTGCGACCGTAAGAAGATCTACCGCCGTTTCCGCGACCAGGGCCGCCTGAAGCCGGACGCGCTGCTCGTGCACCACAGCTGGATCGCAGCGGATATGAGCCGCTGCTTCCTGCTGGTGGAGGCCGATGACGTCACACTCCTGCAGCGGTGGGTCATCGAATGGGCGGATCTGGTCGAATTCGAGATCGTTCCCGTGGCGACGAACAAGGATATGGTGGAGGCGTTGAGCGGACATCTCTGACCTGCGCGCGCTTCGACGAGGTATATCCAGACATTGTATTGATGGCAGATGTCCAGGCTGAGCCGATGACTGGCTCGCCCGGCTGTCGCACTTAGCCGGATTGCCTGATCGTCGCGTTCGACTTCAGCAGCCGGTTGATGTCCGACGCTTTCGATGGCACGCCGATCAAATAGCCCTGGGCCTCGACGCAGCCCTCCTTTTGCAGGAATTCAAGCTGCGCTTCGGTCTCGACACCCTCGGCGGTGACGGTGATGCCCAGCTGTGCGCCAAGCCCGATGATGGTGCGCACGATCGCCGCGGTATCGCGACTGTCGATGTCACGGGTGAAAGAGCGATCGATCTTGATCTTGTCGACGGGAAAGCGCCTGAGGTAGCCCAGCGAGGAATAGCCGGTGCCGAAATCGTCCAGCGCTATGCGGACACCCAGATCGCGCAGCTGCCTCAGTGTCTTGAGCACCAGATCGCTCTCGTCCATCAGCACCGTTTCGGTGATTTCCAGTTCAAGCCGGTTGGCCGGCACCCCCGAGAACGCCAGCGCCGAGATGACGCTGCGGGCAAAGGTGCCGCTTTTGATCTGCACGGCGGAGACATTGACTGCGATGCGCAAAGGCGCCCAGCCTGCCGCGGTCGTGCAGGCTTTCCGCAGCGCCCATTCTCCAAGCGGCACGATCAGCCCGGTCTCCTCGGCGGCCGGAATGAAGTCGTCCGGCCGCACCAGGCCGCGCACCGGCGAACGCCAGCGCATCAAAGCTTCGGCGCCGACGATTTCGCCGGAGGCGATATTCATGATTGGCTGGAAATCCAGCTCGAATTCCCGGCGCGACAGCGCTGCCCTGAGATCGATTTCGAGTGCCCGGCGTGCCCGCACCATCGCATCCATGGCTGGTTCGAAGAAGCGGTAGAGGTTGCGCCCTTCGCTCTTTGCCCGATAGAGCGCCATATCGGCATTTTTCAGCAGCGTGTCGGCGTCCTTGCCGTCATTCGGAAACAGCGCGATGCCGAGACTGATGCCGACGCGCATGTCATGTCGCTTGTCGCGAAACGGCTTTCCGATGATCTCGACGATGCGTTTGGCCAGTTTTTCCGCATCGCCCGGGCTTTTGAGATTGAACTGGATTATGACGAATTCATCGCCGCCGAAGCGAGCGACAACGTCCGTTTCATTGCGCAGGCACCGTTGCAGCCGTTCGGCCACGCATTTCAGCAGCCAGTCGCCGGAAGGGTGGCCCCAAGTATCGTTGACCGCCTTGAAGTGATCGAGGTCGAGCGAGAATATCGCCAGCGATCCGTCTTTCGTCTCGCTAAGGGCTTGGTCGAGCCGTTCGCGAAGCATCGAGCGATTGGGCAGGTTGGTCAGTGTGTCGTGATGCGCAAGGTGGGTCATGCGCTCTTCCACGCGCCTGCGCTCGGTCACGTCGTCGAATGTCGCGACCCAGCCGCCGCCGCTCATCGGCCGGCGTGCAACCAGCAGCGTTCTGCCATCGGCAAGATGGCGATGCGTTACGTGTGTTTTGCCCGCCCGCAGGCAGGCTTCGATTTGCGAAATTTCGCTGTCGGGGTCGAGCTTTGTGTAAATGCCCAGTTCCAGCAGCCGCTTAAAGGCATCACGGTGGCTCATGCCAAGCGGGAGGTCGGCCGGCCTGACATGGTAAAGTTCCAGAAAACGTTCGTTGCGCACGATCAGCTTGCCGTCCGCGTCGTACATCAAAAGTCCTTGCGACATGTTGGCAAGTGCCGCGTCGAAACGGCGGTGCTGCTCCTTCAACTCCTGCTCGGCGCGCCGTTGCTCGGTGATATCCTCGTAGATCGATACCCAACCGCCCGACGCCAGCGGCCGGTGCGAAATGTTGACGATACGCCCGTCTGCAAGCGTTTCCTCATAGGTGGAAGGTTTTGCCTGGTCGATATAGGGCTTGCGAATGGCATAGAGTTGCTCAGCGCTTTGCGAGGCGATGCCGATGTCCACGCTGTGCTGGAGGATGTCGAAAAACCGGATGCCGGGCCGTACCACTTCGGCGTCGAGGCGAAAGATGCTGATGTAGTTCCTATTGCAGATGATCATCCGTTCATCGGCATCGAACATGCACAGGCCATGCGACATGTTCTCGACCGCTGCCGAAAAACGCTCGTTCTGTTCGCGCAGTTCGTCTTCAATCCGTTGCGGCAGACCAACGCCTTTGACCCGTCGTCGGCGGACGGACGAACCTGCCTTGATACCGGCAACGGGCATGTAGCGCGCCTATGGACCGTGGTTAACCACGGCACTCTTGTCCTTGCCGGTTAATTTACCGTTTTCAGCCGGCTGGAACGGCAGTCTGGCGTCGCGACTTCTCGATCGCCGCAAACCGTTTGAGAAAGGCATTCTGCGCCCAGGTCACCGAGCGCGGCGTGACATCGAAGCGCTCGGCATTGAAGCCGCGCGGCCGGCCGAAGAACTCCGTCGCCTCTGCCGTTGAAAAACCCGCAAGCAGCGTCGCTTCGAAATAAGCGGCGATCTGATCCGCTCGCTTGATCTCCTTGCGCAGTCCCGCGTCGAGTTCCGCTGGCAGCGAAAAGCGCAGATGGATGGCGCGCTGCAGCCTGATCTCGCAGTCCCTGTAGCTGCCGCCCATCACGGACTTGAACGGCGAGATCATGTCGCCGATGACATATTCCGGCGCGTCGTGCAGCAGCGCCGCCAACCGCGCATCGGCGTCGGCATCCGGCATCAGCTCGCCGACAAGCGTTTCGACGAGCAGCGAATGCTGGGCGACCGAAAAGGCGTGCTCGCCTCTGGTCTGGCCGTTCCAGCGCGCGACGCGGGCAAGGCCGTGAGCGATATCCGAGATCTCGATGTCGAGCGGCGAGGGGTCGAGGAGATCGAGCCGTCGCCCGGACAGCATGCGTTGCCAGGCGCGCGGCGGCGCCCCGGCGCGATCGGCCGCCATCAGGCCTCCTCCGCGCCGACGGCTTCCTGCGGAAAGCTGAATTTCGCCCAGGGCGGGATGGTGAGCGACACGGCGACATCGTCAGCCAGGATCGGCAGGCCGGCGTCCAACGCTGCCTTGACCCGGTCGATGCGGGCAATGGCGAGGCCTGTCGTGCCGGCGGTCGAGCCAAGCGTGCCGACCGGCCGCCCCTCCACGGTCAACTCTGCGCCCGAGGCGGGCAGGGAGCGTTCGGCCGAGACGATCAACACCCGGCGTCTGGCAGTGCCGCGATGCTGCATGCGCGAGACAACCTCCTGGCCGACATAGCAGCCCTTCTTGAAGCCGACGCCGCCGATCTCGTCGAGCAGCACGTCATGCGGAAACGCATCGCCGAGCTGATAGTCGCTGCCGCTTTCGGCAATGCCATGGGCGATGCGAAAGGCTTGCCATGCGGCAAGGTCGCCGCCTTCTGCGGTGCCATCATAGGAGCGCTTGACGATAGCATCGACGAACCGCGCATCGGCAAACGGTGCTGATTCAAATTGCGAGGCAGTTGAAGCGCTTTCCCATAGGACGGTCACAACCGGCTGATCCAGCTTGGAAATTTGGACTTTGGCGCGCAACTTGTAGAGCGTCAGCCGGCGCATGAAATCGTCGGCGGTCTCGGCACGGCACTCGAGGCGGAAAGCATTTTCGCCGGCGCGCGAGATCAGGAAGTCGAAAAGGACCTTGCCTTGCGGCGTCAGCAGGGCGCCGGGCTTTGCTTCGCTGCTGCCGAGCACGTCGAGGTCGGTAGTCAGGATGTTCTGCAAGAAGTGCTCGGCATCCGGCCCGGACACGGAAAGGAGTGCGCGATCTCTGAGCGAGGCAAAGGGCATGGTGGGAAAACGAGCCTGATCTTGCAAAACTGTCGGCCATTACGTAAGCCGCTGGCACTTCCCCCGCAAGAGACCTGATCCGCATGGCCCCCATCTACGATCTCATCCTGACAGGTGGCACCGTGGTCAACCACGATGGCGAGGGTTTTCGCGACGTCGGCATCAATGGTGGGCGCGTCGCTGCCATCGGCGATCTCCGCCAGGCGTCGGCCGGCGAGACAATCGACTGCCGCGGACTGCATATCCTGCCGGGCGTCGTCGATAGCCAGGTGCATTTCCGCGAGCCGGGACTGGAGCACAAGGAAGATTTGGGGACGGGCTCGCGGGCGGCGGTGCTTGGCGGCGTCACCGCCGTCTTCGAGATGCCGAACACCAATCCGCTGACCACCAGCGAGGCGACTCTTGCCGACAAGGTGCGGCGAGCCACCGGCCGCATGCATTGCGACTTTGCCTTCTGGGTCGGCGGGACCCGCGACAATGCAAAAGACGCCGGCGATCTCGAGCGGCTGCCGGGTGCGGCCGGCATAAAAGTGTTCATGGGCTCGTCCACCGGCGACCTGCTGGTCGAGGACGACGAAGGCGTTGCCTCGATCCTGAGGAACACACGCCGCCGCGCCGCCTTTCACTCCGAGGACGAGTTCCGGCTGCGCGAGCGGCTCGGCGAGCGCATCGAGGGCGATCCGTCCTCACATCCGGTGTGGCGCGACGAGATCGCCGCATTGCGCTGCACCGAGCGCCTGGTGCGCATCGCGCGCCAGGTCCGTGCCCGGATCCATGTGCTGCACATCTCGACCGCCGAAGAGATAGGCTTCCTCGAACAGCACAAGGATGTCGCGACTTGCGAGGCGACGCCGCATCATCTGACGCTGAGCGCAGATGACTATGCGCAGTTAGGCACGCTGATCCAGATGAACCCGCCGGTGCGCGCCGCGCGCCATCGCGAGGGGGTCTGGCAGGGCATTGCGCAAGGCGTTGTCGATGTCCTCGGCTCCGACCATGCGCCGCACACGCTGGCCGAGAAGGCAAAACCTTATCCGGCGTCGCCGTCAGGCATGACCGGCGTGCAGACTTTGGTGCCGATCATGCTGGATCATGTCAACGCCGGCCGGCTGACGTTGCAGCGCTTTGTCGACCTGACCAGCCATGGCCCACAACGCATTTTCGGCATCGCCAGGAAAGGCCGTATTGCCGCCGGCTACGATGCCGATCTGACCATCGTCGACCTGAAGCGCCGCGAGATCATCGCCAACGCCCAGCAAGGCTCCAAGGCCGGTTGGACGCCTTATGACGGCAGGCAGGTGACCGGCTGGCCGGTCGGCACTATCGTTCGGGGCCGGCGCGTGATGTGGGAAGGCGAGATCGTCACGCCAGGCCAGGGTAGGGCGGTGGAGTTTTCCGAGGCGCTGGCGGGCTAAGCTCCCTGCCTCGATAAGAGCCAGGCCAGACCACTCAATCCCCGGCGACGAAGAACGTCCATTGCCCGGTCGGCGTGATGCCGACGCGGTAGAAGATGTAGGCGCCGAACTGCTTCATGTTGTCATAGTCGCTGGCGGTGACGATCTTGAATAACTCGACCCGCTGCCTGGCATCGAGCTTGTCCAGCGGCAGGGCGAAAAAATACGGCCAGACGTAGAGATCCTGCGGCGTGCCTGCATCGACATGGACATAGCCGGCATTGAGCACCTCTTCCAGGATGGCGAGGATTTCCTGGCCCTCCGTGTCGCCCGAAAGGCCTTTCAGGAAGGCGATCGGGTCGCCGTCCATGTCGCCCAGCGACAATTGGGTCATCATGTCGCCCGTGCCGATCAGCGGCCGCAGTCTTTCGATGTCGCCGCTTTTGCACGCCTCGACGATCAGATCGTGCATGCGCCTGACCGGTTCCGGTAACTTGGCAAGGTCGTAAACGACTTCGGGCACAGGCGCGTCCGGATCGACATGCGGATTGGCCATGCCGCCATCGTCCGCTGGCCCTTTCGGTTCGGTTTGCCTTGGCTCGTCGGACGGAGTCGGCTGGCTGGCTGCAGGTGGCGTCGTGCCGAGCGGGCCGGGCATCGGCATGGTACTTCCGGGCGGCGACATGTCGCCGTCGGGCGGCGGCGTGACCGGCGAAGGCAGGTCTTCGCGCTTGATCTCGCTGAGGGCGTGAGCGGGACTGCTCGCAAGAAACAGTGCAAGGGGAATCGTGGCGCAGGAGGCGATAAGCCAAATGCTGAGGACCAGGCCGCGCGGCTTGCCTGATATCGAAAAATTCACCGCCTGCTACTCCCTGGTTCCAGGCCCACTCATGTGCCCGGACATGATGTGCCCGGACATGATGTCCGGCGACGCGCCGTCGTCAAAGAACCGGGGTCAGTGCCGCAGCCTTTCGGGCTCGAAGGCCCCGGCAATCACCTTTTCGCGCATGCGATCGAGCAGGGCAAGCGCCGAGGTCTCGCCATTGGTTCGCAGCATCTCGCCGAATGCCGTTTCGAGGGCTGCCTCGGCGATGATTTCCGGCTCGATCCCCGCCGACAATCCTTCCGCCCAGGCTTCGCTGTGGCTTTCCACGGCGGTCAGGCGCTTTTCTTCCCTGACCAGCGCGTCGATGTCGTTGACGCCATGTTCCATTGCGATGTCCACCCTTTCAAGCGGTGATCCGTTGGATAGGGATCAAGCTTGAGTTGTCCCTTTTACACGCAGGCGAAGTAAGTACTTGTAAATGCGACATTTTTTTGGTCGTTTTCTACAAAACCCGTCGCATTAAGCAAACCTGCGTCCGATCCGTTTCAAACTTAGCCGATTAGGCCGGCCAAGGGGACGGAAACCTTCAGTTTGAGTTAATTTCACATCTGCGCGCTAACGTTTCGTTAACATAGTTGCAAAAGTGCAACATCAGGTTTGCACCAAGACCTCACCCGAGGCAAGCGGAGAAGTGTCGAACGCGTCCGCCGCCAACAGCGCCGACGCTTGATTCCGCTTTGCCGGAACGGCAGCTGCCGCCGTCAGTTCCCGTAGCGCGAGGCGATGTCGCGAGACAGCGTCTCGCCTTCCTTCATGTAGCGGCTGATGGCTTCCGTCGCCGAGGCGGTGCATTGCGTATAACTGCCGCCGAAGGATCGGTAGCCGCGGTTGAAGCTGGCGATGAAGCGGGCGCGCCGCTCAGGGTTCGGATTTTCTGATGCGATCAGTTTTTCCATCTCGGCCCGCCACCGGTCGCCCTTCTCGCCGCATAGATTGCGCAGGAAATGCAACGAGCCGAGCACTTCCGCCAGCCGCAACAGCCCGGGCTCGAACGGCGCCTCGGCGGCAATGGCAGGACGCAAGCCGACAACCACACTAACGGCGAGGCAGGCGGCGAGAAACGGTGATGTGCGGTTCATGAGCCCTTGTGCTGAAACAATTTGTTGCCTGCAAGGCGATTCTCAAGCTCAGTTCGCGTCGCCCTTGCTGGTGGCCAGCAGGTCGTCGGCGATATCAAACACTGCATCGGCAAGCTGCATCGCTGTCATTTCGGCCAGTGTATAGAAGGCGGCGGTTTCGGCGTCGTCACTGGCCACCGCCTCGCCGCCGGCATAGTTGGCCCCAAACACCGTCAGCCGGTAGTCGACCGGATGCCCGTCGCCGCTGCCGTCGATGTGGATTTCCCGCAGCGGCCGGTAGTTGCGCGCCTGCAATCCGGTCTCTTCCAGCAATTCGCGCCTTGCTGCCTGTTCCAGCGTCTCGCCGGCTTCGACCTTGCCACCGGGAAAGGCATAAAGGCCCTGCGAGGGCGGTCTGGCCCGCTTGACCAGCAGCACCGTGTTCTCGCGCACGACGCAGACCGAGACTGCCGGAATGATCTTACGTGCTTCCATGGGTTCCCGATCGCTCGATTGGCATAGCCCGTTGTGGACCGGCCGTCGGCGAACAGCTTTAGCGGTTACGAAAGGCAGGTTCCATGGTCACTTTCACATGTCACCCATTCGAGAGCTGAATTCATGTGCGGACGCTTTGCCTTGACCGCCACTCCGGACCAGACCGCCGCCCTTCTCGGTCTGGCGGAGTTGGAGGAGTTTCCGCCCCGCTACAATATCGCGCCGACGCAGCCGGTGCTGATGGCGCTCGCCGGATTGCCGCAGGCGCCGGGCTCGAACCTGCCCGACCGCCGCTCGATGCTGGTGCGCTGGGGCCTGATCCCGGCCTGGGTCAAGGATACGCGTAACTTCCCGCTGCTGTTCAACGCGCGTTCTGAGGGGGCTTCGGAAAAGCCGTCGTTTCGCGCTGCCATGCGCCATCGCCGCGCCCTGGTACCGGCTTCGGGATTCTACGAATGGCACCAAACCGCTGGCAGAAGAGGGCAGCCCTATTGGGTGCGGCCAAAGCATGGAGGGCTTGTCGCCTTCGCCGGGCTGATTGAGACGTATGCCGAGCCGGGTGGCTCGGAAATGGACACCGGCGCCATTCTGACCGCCCACGCCAATGCCGATACTGCCCATATCCACGACCGCATGCCGGTGGTGATCCATCCCGAGGATTTCGCGCGCTGGCTGGATTGCCGCACGCTCGAGCCGCGTGATGTGGCCGATCTGCTGAGACCCACCCGGCCCGATTTCTTCGAAGCGATCCCGGTTTCCGACCTCGTCAACAAGGTCGCCAATACCGGGCCGGAGATTCAGGAGAAGGGCGTCGTCGAGCCTGAGCCCGAGAAGGTCAAGCGCCAGAAGTCCGGCGCGAACGACAGTCAAATGACATTATTTTAGCGAAAGCTACTATTTCCAGGACACCGTGAGCGCCTCAATCTTCACCCGACGGCATTCTCAGGCAGCGCGTGGCGACACGATCTTCTGTGCCGGTTTCTTCTTCTTCGCGGTGTGCAGAAGAGCTGCGACGATTGCTGCCGGGCCGATCGCCCGGTAATGGCTGGCGAGCGCCGGTTGCTTGGCGCGGTTGGATTCTTGCTTAGGCATTATTCTCTTCCCTGGTAACGTCTTCGTGTCTGCGTTTGCTGGCCGAATCCGACCAAATCGTGACGCTTGCTGATCTAGCCGGCGAATGTTTCATGACAGTGCCGATCTGTTTAATAAAATGTTTCAGTGGCTCATTTCCTGTGAGCCAACGATATTTTTGGCGAAGGTAGCGACTTGACGGCAACACCGGGCAAGGCGATAAAGCCGGCCATGAAAACGTCTTTCGCCATTTGTGGCATTTGCATTATCGACTAGCCTCGCGCTGGTCCTGGACGTTTTCGCCTCATCTCCTCCCAGATTGGACAAACGCCCCGGCCAGCAGGCTGGAGCTCGATTTTGCGCCTCGGCGTGACCGACTCCATCCAGAGCACGATCCCAAAAGATCATGCTCAAACAAAGTAACGCACCGGAACGCACATATGTCTGACGCATCGAAGAGCCTGCGCCTCTACAACACGCTAACGCGGAGCAAGGAGGATTTCTTCCCGATCGATCCGCGCAACGTGCGCATGTATGTCTGCGGCCCGACGGTCTACGACTTCGCCCATATCGGCAATGCGCGACCGGTGATCGTCTTCGACGTGCTGTTCCGTTTGCTGCGCCATCTCTACGGGCAAGCGCATGTCACTTACGTCCGCAACATCACCGACGTCGACGACAAGATCAACGCTCGCGCGCTGCGCGATTTCGGCGGCGAGATTGCCTTGGGCAAGCTGTCGCTGAACGAAGCGATCAGGCGGGTCACCGAAAAGACCGCCGATCAGTTCCACAAGGACGTGGCGGCGCTCGGTTGCCTGGAACCGACGGTCGAGCCGCGCGCCACCGAGTTCGTCGAGCCTAGGCCCGACGGCAAGGTCGACATGATCCTCTTGATTCAACGCTTGATCGAACGCGGCCATGCCTATGTCGCGGCTGGAGAAGTCCTGTTCGACACCGCTTCCATGCCGGACTACGGACAGTTGTCGAAGCGCAATCTCGACGAGCAGCAGGCAGGCGCCCGCGTCGCCGTCGATGCGCACAAGAAGAACCCGCAGGATTTCGTGCTGTGGAAATTGTCTTCGCCCGAGGAACCGGGCTGGGAGAGTCCGTGGGGCAGGGGTCGGCCGGGCTGGCACATCGAGTGCTCGGCGATGTCGGCCGCCTATCTCGGCGAGGTGTTCGACATCCATGGCGGTGGTCTCGACCTGATCTTTCCACACCACGAGAACGAGATCGCCCAGTCACGTTGCGCCCACGGCACCGAAACGATGGCCAAGGTGTGGATGCACAACGGTTTCCTGCAGGTCGAGGGCCAGAAGATGTCCAAGAGCCTGGGCAATTTCTATTCGATCACCGAACTGCTGGAGACGGAGACTTTTGGCGGCCGCAAATGGCCGGGCGAGGTGCTCAGGCTGGCGATGCTGATGACGCATTACCGCGAGCCGATCGACTTTTCCGTACGCAAGCTGGAAGAGGCGGAGAATACGCTGCGCAAATGGAAGCGAGCGGCCGATCTGGCGCCGCCAACGGCAAAATCGGTGCCGGCGGATGTGATCGAAGTGCTGTCGGATGACCTCGCCACCTATCCCGCATTCCAGTTGCTGACCCAGTTGGCTGGCGATGCTGTTGATTTCGACGCTGGTAGCAGCAACGCAGCCGCCGAAGGCAACGATGCTGCCACTTTGCTGAAGGCATCGCTGCTGTTCCTCGGCTTCGACGTCGCAACAGCCAAGGTGGATGAAGACGCCATTGCCAAAGCGATCGCCAAACGCCTCGCGCTGATCGCCGCCAAGAACTGGGCCGAGGCCGACCGCATCCGCGACGAGTTGCTGGCGCAAGGCATCCAGTTGAAGGACGGCAAGGACCCTGTCACCGGCGAACGCATCACCACCTGGGAGGTAAAAAGATGATCGATCATCTCGGCATCACCGTTTTGGATTTCGACGTGTCGAAAGCTTTTTACGACAGGGCGATGGCGCCGCTTGGTGCCTCGCTGCTCTACATGGTGCCGCAGGAATATACCGGCGGCGCCAAGGTCGGCGGCTACGGCCGCGACCGGCCAGTGTTTTGGCTGCATGCCGGCAAGGACAAGCCGAAGGATCATCAACACGTCGCTTTCACGGCGCGCAGCCGTGCCGAGGTCGATGCCTTTCACGCGGCGGCAATCGCCGCCGGCGGCAAGGACAATGGCGGGCCGGGCCTGCGCCCGCACTATCATCCGAACTATTATGGCGCCTTCGTCTTCGATCCCGACGGCAACAATGTCGAGGCGGTCTGCCATGCTCCGGAGTAAAATGCGATGAGCCTTGACAACAGACCGGTGTATACGGGCGGCTGCCAGTGCGGCGCAGTGCGCTTCCGCGTCGAAGGCGCGCTCGGCGATGCCTCCGTCTGCCATTGCCGCATGTGCCAGAAGGCGAGCGGCAATTTTTACCTGCCGCTGGTGTCGGTGCGGGGCGCAGGACTCGACTGGACGCGCGGCGAGCCCAAACGCTTCCGCTCGTCCAATGCGGCGTTGCGCGGTTTCTGCGCCGAATGCGGCACGCCGCTGACCTTCGAAGCGCCCGACGGCGTGGCGCTCGCCATCGCCGCATTCGACCACCCCGAGGAGATCGCGCCGACGATCCAATGGGGTGTCGAAGCCAAGCTCCCCTATGTGGATCATGTCCGCGAATTGCCCGGTGAGGAAACGATGGCCGACGTCTCGTCTGCCTCCTATCTCGCCGACCTCGTCTCCTACCAACATCCCGACCATGACACCGAACAATGGCCGCCGGAGGAAAGATCATGACCGAAACCGTTCGTACCGGCGGCTGCCAGTGCGGCGCCGTGCGCTTCCGCATCCACGGCGCGCTCGGCCGCCCCTCGATCTGTCATTGCCGCATGTGCCAGAAACAGTTCGGCTCGTTTTTCGGCGCGCTTGTGACAGTGCCGAGCGACGGCGTCGAATGGCTGCGCGAGGAGCCGAGTTATTTTCAGTCGTCGGTCAACATCGATCGCGGCTTCTGCGCCCGCTGCGGCACGCCGCTGACCTACCGCCAGCCCGGCGCGCTCGAGATCGCCATCGGCGCCTTCGACGACCGTTCCGATCTGGCGCCGCAGATCCAGGTCAACTACGCCGCCAGGCTGCCTTGGGTGGAGACGATCTTCGACGCGCCAATCCACGACGATCCGGATTTCTACGCGCGACAGGAGTCAATCATCTCCTTCCAGCATCCCGATCACGAGACGGCCAACTGGCCGCACCAGGGCCTGAAACTATGAGCAGCGAATTCCGCACCCTCTATCCCGAGATCGAGGCTTTCGAGTCCGGCATGCTAGACGTTGGCGATGGCCATCAGGTCTATTGGGAGCGCTCCGGCACCCGCGGTGCCAAGCCGGCGGTATTCCTGCATGGCGGACCGGGCGGCACCATTTCGCCAAAGCACCGGCGGCTGTTCGATCCGACGCTGTACGATGTCATCCTGTTCGACCAGCGTGGCTGTGGAAAATCGACGCCCAATGCCTCGCTCGAAGCCAACACCACCTGGCATCTGGTCGCCGACATAGAGCGGCTGCGCGACATGTGCGGCTTCGACAAATGGCTGGTGTTCGGCGGCTCGTGGGGTTCGACGCTGGCGCTGGCCTATGCCGAGACACACCCCGAGCGGGTCAGCGAACTGGTCGTGCGCGGCATCTACACGCTGACCCGCGCCGAACTCGAATGGTACTACCAGTTCGGCGTCTCGGAGATGTTCCCCGACAAATGGGAGCGGTTTTTGGCGCCCATTCCGGAGGCTGAGCGCGGCGACATGATGGCCGCCTACCGCAAACGGCTGGTCGGTAGCGATCCTGTGGCGCAGGTCGAGGCCGCTCGCGCCTGGAGCCTGTGGGAGGGCGAGACGATCACTTTGCTGCCGGAACCGGAAACCAGCGGTCCCTTCGGCCAGGATGATTATGCCCTGGCCTTCGCCCGCATCGAGAACCACTATTTCGTCCATGCCGGCTGGCTGGAAGAGGGACAGCTGCTGCGTGATGCATGGAAGCTTAAGGATATACCGGGTAGCATCGTTCACGGCCGCTACGACATGCCGTGCCCGGCGCGCTATGCCTGGGCGCTGCACAAGGCGTGGCCGAAAGCGGATTTCCATCTGATCGAAGGTGCCGGCCACGCCTATTCGGAGCCGGGCATCCTCGACAGGCTGATCCGCGCAACGGACGTGTTTGCCGGGAAATGACGATGGCTCGCGAGCGCCTTTATCTGTTCGACACGACGCTGCGCGATGGTCAGCAGACGCCGGGTATCGACTTTTCCGTCGAGGACAAGATCGCCATCGCCAAGCTGCTCGACGAGTTCGGCATCGACTACGTCGAGGGCGGTTACCCTGGCGCCAATCCAACCGACACCGCCTTTTTCGCCGAGCGTCGCACGGCCGATGCCAAGTTCGTCGCCTTCGGCATGACCAAGCGGGCAGGAGTGTCGGCCTCGAACGACCCCGGCCTCACCGCGCTGGTCCAGTCGAAGTCGGATGCCATCTGCTTCGTCGCCAAGAGCTGGGACTACCATGTCCGCGTCGCGCTCGGCTGCACCAATGAGGAGAACCTCGAGGCGATCAAGGCCTCGGTCGAGGCGGCGCTCAGTGCCGGCAAGGAGGCGATGGTCGACTGCGAGCATTTCTTCGATGGCTTCAAGGCCAACCCCGATTATGCGCTGGCCTGCGCCAGGACGGCCTACGATGCCGGCGCGCGCTGGGTGGTTCTATGCGACACCAATGGCGGCACGCAGCCCTCCGAGGTGCGCGCCATCGTCGAAAAGGTGATCGCGGCCGGCATACCGGGCGACCATCTCGGCATCCACGCCCATGACGACACCGGCCAGGCGGTGGCGAATTCGCTTGCCGCCGTGGAGGCCGGCGTGCGCCATATCCAGGGCACGCTGAATGGCATAGGCGAGCGCTGCGGCAACGCCAATCTGATCTCGATCGTGCCGACATTGTCGTTGAAGCCTGCCTTTGCCGGCCGCTTTGCAACAGGCATTTCAGCGGAGGCGTTGACCGGTATATCGCGCTTGTCCCGCGCCTTCGACGAGTTGCTGAACCGTGCGCCGGAAGCGCAGGCCCCCTATGTCGGCGCCTCCGCATTCGCTACCAAGGCCGGCATCCATGCCTCGGCGCTGGCCAAGGAGCCGGCGACCTACGAGCATGTGCCGCCAGAGACTGTCGGCAACCGCCGCCGCGTCATGGTTTCGGACCAAGGCGGCAAGGCGAATTTCATGGCCGAGCTGAAACGGCGCGGCATCGACATGCCCCGGGACGACCATCGCCTCGACGCGCTGATCGCCGTGGTCAAGGAGCGTGAGGCGGAGGGCTACGCTTACGAAGGCGCCGACGCCAGCTTCGAGCTTCTGGCGCGCAAGATGCTGCATGGCGTGCCGGAATTCTTCCGCGTCACTTCATTCCGCTGCATGGTCGAGCGCCGCTTCGACGCCAACGGCCAGCTGAAGACGGTCTCGGAGGCGATTGTGAAAGTGCTGGTCGAGGGCGAGGAGAAGATGTCGGTCGCCGAAGGCCATGGCCCGGTCAACGCGCTCGACATTGCGCTGCGCAAGGATCTCGGCAAATTCCAGAGCGAGATCGCCGATCTTGAGCTGGCCGACTTCAAGGTGCGTATCCTCAATGGTGGCACCGAGGCGATTACCCGCGTGCTGATCGAATCGCATGACGGCACCGGTGCGCGCTGGTGGACGGTCGGCGTCTCCGAAAACATCATCGATGCTTCGTTCCAGGCGCTGATGGATTCGATCGTCTACAAGCTGATGAAGAACCGCGACATGGCCGGGCTGATCGCGGCGGAGTGAGGAAATGGGCTTCACGATAAGCTGGGTCGCATTCAATGGTCTGCCACTCGCGAAGGCAGCGCTGGCTTTCGGTCTGGCTCAGAGCGGACAATCGGACGAGGTTTTTGATTTTGACTACAATGGTGTGACGGTTGGTCAAAATTGGTCTGTCGTCATTTTTAACGACGTGAACATGGACCTGGTGGACGAGAAGCGCCTGGCTAACCTTTCGACGGGCAGGGACATTGTCGTCGTTCACAATATCGATACGGTCATGCTGCAATGGGCCGAACAGTGGCGCGACGGGCACGAAGTCTGGAGCATACGACACACCAGCGCAGACGGTGCGCGCAACCTGGAAGCGACAGGAAACCTTCCATCCTGTTTCGAGGAGATCCGCCGCGAGCGCTTCGCAGATCAGGATCGCGAGGACGCAGGTGCTGCCGCCATAGACTTTATCGCCGATATTCCGATCGAGGTGGCAGAATGCGTGACGGGCTTTCGTCACGACACCGTTGGAGCGGAATTCATGGAATTGGTGCCTGCGCCCGGCGAGACCAAATGACTGCGGGCTTCGCGCATTTCAATGAACTGGTGAAAACTCCGGGTTCTTGAACCATCAGCGAGACTCCATTGATCCATCAGAACTTTGCGATGGTCTTGCCGGGGCCGCTGGCGCATAGCCTTGGGCCATGGCTACCCAAGTACTTCAAATCGAGGCCGATACCAAAGCTCGTCGCGGCTTCTTGCTGGCGCTCGGCGCCTACCTGCTTTGGGGGCTGCTGCCCTTCTACATGAAGGCTGTCGCGCATCTGCCGCTGGCCGAAGTCATCGCCCACCGCATCGTCTGGTCGGTGCCGATCGCGGCCGCCGTCCTGGTCTGGGCGGGCCGCACTGCCGATTTCAAAGCGGCCGTTCGTTCGCCGCGCATCATTTCGATGGCGCTGCTGACGGCGGCGCTGATCTCGGTCAACTGGGGCATCTATGTCTGGGCGATCGCGGTCGACCGCACGATCGAGACCGCGCTTGGCTATTACATCAACCCGCTGGTCAGCGTCGTTGTCGGCGCGCTGCTGCTCGGCGAACGGCTCGACCGCCTGCAGATCGCGGCGGTGGTGCTCGCGGCAATCGCCGTCGCGGTGCTAACCATCGACGCTGGCAAGCTGCCCTGGGTGTCGCTGGTGCTGGCCTTTTCCTTTGCCGCCTATGGCTTCTTCCGCAAGACGCTGCCAATTGGTCCAAGCCAGGGCTTCCTGCTCGAAGTGCTGCTACTGTCGGTGCCGGCGCTCGGCTACATCGTCTTCCTGATCGCCACAGGACAGGATCATTTCGTCTCCAGCTCCTTGAACGACACCGCCTTGCTGGTCGGCTGCGGACCGGTCACCGCCGTGCCGCTGCTGTTGTTTGCGTTCGGCGCCAGGCTGCTGCGCCTCTCCACCATCGGCATCATGCAATATATCGCGCCGACAATCGTCTTTTTGATCGCGGTGCTGATTTTCGGCGAACCCTTCGGCAGCGTTCAGGCCATCGCCTTCGGCCTGATCTGGGCGGCGCTGGCGATGTACTCCTGGTCGATGTTTTCTTCGGCGCGCAAGACCGTCGCCGCATCCGCTCGATCCGCGTAACGAAGAAAGGCGGCTGGCGGGCCTAATGCCGGCAGCCGCCTCTTTCACGGTCGCTCAGCGCTTCGGCCCGAAGCCTGGATAGGGCTGCAGCGGCACGACGGCGGCAATGTCCATCATGCCGGCCTTGACCAGCGGCAAGGTTGCGAGATGGCTGCGCACGTCGGCATCGCTGCCGGCCTCGAACATCATGCCGCTGCCGGGAATGTCGCCTCGATTCCACACCTGACGCACGGCGCCTTCGGCATAGAGCGTGCGGCGCTGCTCGGCCTCGCCGGGCAGCAGAGGCGCGAAATCGGCGTCGGTGAACTTTTCGGTGTTGCGCACAAGAAGGGCAAAGAACTGCATCGGAATCTCCTGATGTTGGCCGTTGGAATGGCGAAAATATTCGCTTCGGCTGGCCAGACAGTCCAAGACTGATTAAGCTAAAGTTGAGACCTCACGGGACTTGAGCATCGGAGCAACAATGTTCGACCTGCGCCAGCTCCGCTATTTCATCACGGTGGCCGAAACCGGCAATGTCGGGCGTGCCGCCGAATTGCTCCACATCTCGCAGTCGCCGCTCAGCCGCCAGATCATGCAGCTGGAGCAGCAACTGGGCATCACATTATTCGAGAGGGCGAGGCAGCGTGTTCATCTCAATCCCGAAGGCCGCGCCTTTCTTACCGAGGCGCGTGCGCTGCTGGCCCATGCAAGACGGCTGGAGGAGCTCGGCCGCAATCTCGCCAGCGGTACGGTCGGCCGTCTCGCCATCGGCTATGTCGAAGGTGCGGTCCATGCCGGGCTTGTCGCTCGGATGCTGCGCCAGTTTCGCCGCGACCGGCCCGAATTTCATCTTCAACTGAAGGGCCAGCGTTCCGCCGCGCAGATCGAAGCGCTGCGCGAACGATCGCTCGATCTGGGCCTCGTCTACACGCCTCCTTCTGCCGACGATCCCGACATCGCCGCCTTGCTCATCATGCGCGAGCCTCTGGTTCTGGCGATGCCGGAAAGCGATCCATTGGCCGAAATCGCGGAGATACTGCCGCAGCAACTGGACGGACGCACCTGGATCACGGTGGTGCGCCAGCCTGACGACACCAACCGCAGCCAATTTCTCGCCGCCTGTGCGAAGGCCGGTTTCCTGCCCGACATAGCCTATGAGACGACCGATCCGTTGACGTCGTTGGGCTTGGTCAGCGCCGGGCTTGGGCTGGCGACGGTGCAGGCCAGCCTGCGGAGTGCCGCGCCGCCTCAGATCGTGTTTCGCGATCTGCCGTGGTTCGAACGCACCGTCTCGATCCATCTCGCCTGGCGACGTCAGGACAAGCGGGCGGTCATCGCGGACTTAAGGAAGGCAGTAGGGAAGGAGTTAATGAAGGAGTTAATAGTGAATAGTGAATAGTAAAGTACAACACCTTCCGAACCGGCGCGCGTGTCTATCCCTACTCCCTACTCACTCTACATTTTATCAATCACCGACTGCACGCCCTCCGTCGGTGCATCGACGGAGGATCCCGCCACCATGATGGCGGCTACGATCGCTTCCGGGTCCTCGACCACCAGCGGCTTGACCCGCTGCGCGGTGTGGATGAAGCCTTCCGTTGCCATGTGGTCGAGCAGCGCCAGCATCGGATCCCAGAACCCTCCGACGTTGCCGAAGACGATCGGCTTACGATGATGTCCGAGCTGCGCCCAAGTCATGATCTCGACGATCTCCTCGACGGTGCCGATGCCGCCGGGCAACGCCACAAAGGCGTCGGATTTCTCGAACATCCTGTGTTTGCGCTCGTGCATGTTGTCGGTGATGACGAGCTCGTCGAGCCGGTCAAGCGCGGTTTCGGTCGCCTCCCGGTTGATCAGAAAACGTGGAATTATGCCCGTTACCTTGCCGCCGGCCTTTAATGCCCCTTCAGCGACGGCACCCATGATACCTTTAGTGCCGCCGCCATAAATCAGACGCAGGCCGGACTTGGCGATCGAGCGGCCAAGCAGGTGTCCGGCCTTGATATAGGTTTCATCTCGGCCCGGGGACGAGCCGCAATAGACGCAGACAGATCGAATCGTGTTCATGTTATGATTGGTGATAGGGACTATTGGCATGGTCAAGCCCCGGAGCGGGCTTTTTCTTGTCGGCTTTGGCAAAACAGGCTAGACCGAAATTAGGTGGCTAAGGGGCAGGGAAACATGGCAATTAATCCGTTGAAGGCGTTTTTGTTCGCGGCTGGCGGCTCCGTCGCTGCGGCGGGAACCGCCTATGTATCGGGCGCACTCGACCCGTATCTCAATTCTACCCCGCCTGCGGAAGTCGCGGCGCTGACGCCGCCGGTTTCGAAACCGGTCGCTCCGGCAACCGAGGGGCGGCTGCCGTCTGCGCCCGCCGCGTCCACCGATGCGGCGACGCCCGCCGCGCCGGCCGCTGCAGGTGCGATCGTGCCGACCTTCGACATCGTGCGCGTCGAAAGCAACGGCTCGATCGTCGTCGCCGGCAATGCAGCGCCCAACGCCAAGGTCGAGATTCTCAACGGTTCGACTGTGCTCGGCTCGACGGTCGCCGGTCCCGACGGCGCCTTTGCCATTATTCTCGACGATCCGCTGAAGCCCGGCGACTATACGATCACGCTTCGCTCTACGGCCGACAATGTCGTGACCGCCTCGGCGCAGACCGCCGTCGTTTCGATTCCCCAGAATTCCACCGGTCAAGTGCTGGCAATGGTCGAGGAGCCGGGAAAGCCGTCCGAACTGCTCACTGTTCCCGCCCCTGAGGCAAAATCTGACGCCTCGCCGCCAACCGGCGAACAGGCGGCCGTTCAGCCACCCGCCACCGGCACCGAATTGCCGGCTGCCGCAGCGCCGGCCGCCCCGGCGGCTGATGTTCCAGCAGCGCCTGCTTCTGCCGCGCCGGCCGCTGTTGAAGCCGCACCGGCTCCGGCAGCGCCCGCCACACCGGCAGCGCCTGCTACTTCCACGGCGGAGCCCAAGGTCGTCGTCGAAGCCGTCGAAATCGACGGCAACAAGATTTTCGTTGCCGGGGTCGCCGATCCCGGCCGCAAGGTGCGCGCCTATGCCAATGATATCCTGCTCGGCGACGCGAAGACCTCGCCCGACCGCCACTTCCTGGTCGAAGCGACACGCGACGTCCCGGTCGGCACCTACACCATCCATGTCGACGCGCTCGACGCCGACGGGGTGACGGTGGTGGCTCGTGCCGCCGTGCCGTTCGAACGCGAGCCGGGCGAGGCGGTTGCCGCCGTCGCACCCGCCGAGCCAAAGCCTGCCGAGGTAAAACCAGCCGAGCCGAACGCTCCGGCCACCGAAGCCGCACCGGCGACAGCCGCCGAAACGCCCGCAACTGCCCCCATTCCTGCCACCGAGGCCCCGGCCGAAATGGCCGTCGCGACGCCTCCGGGCGAAGCTCCCGAGACCGTAGGCCCCAAGCTCGAACATGCCGATGGCGCAGTCATTATCCGCCGCCATGACACGCTGTGGCGGATTTCGCGGCGGGTCTATGGCCAGGGCATGCGCTACTCGACCATCTATCTCGCCAACCAGGACCAGATCAGCAATCCGAACCGCATCTGGCCGGGGCAGGTGTTCAAGGTGCCGGAGAAATCGAAAGAAGGCGAGCCCGCCGATCTCAAGGCAATGGGCGACCAGATGACGACGGCGCCAGTCAAGACTGAGTAGCCGTTCTGCCCATCAGGATAGCTTGCGGCAGGGCCAGTCATCGTTTATCGCCGATGGACGATGACCGAATCCTCCCTCGTAACGGACCGACGCCGCGCGGCAGATGAACACGCGCCGGCCAACTGCACGCCGGCCAACTGTACGCCGGATAGCCGCTCCGTCGCTGTCCGGCTCGCGGCCCTTTCGCATCCGGCGCGGATCGAAATTCTCAAACACCTTTCCGCAAGCCGTTCCTGCTGCTGTCGCGAGGTCGTCGAGCATCTCGACCTGGCGCAGTCCACCGTTTCCCAGCATTTGAAGATTCTGGTCGAAGCCGGGCTTATCCGCTTCGAGCCTGACCGCCAGCGCTCGCGCTATGAGCTCGACCGTGCTGCGCTCGCCGATGTTTCCGCGTCGCTGGCCGCGCTGGTCGATTCCTGCTGCTCCGGCCGCTAAGATATAAAAAGGTAAACAAGAATGGCCGAGAAAACCGTTTCCGCCGATTCCGGCTCGACCTTCAGAACGTTGCGCAATCTCTGGCCCTATATGTGGCCGGCCGACCGCGCCGACCTGAGGGCGCGGGTGGTGTGGGCAACCGTGCTGCTGGTTGCCGCCAAGCTGACCCTGGTGGCCGGACCCTATTTCTTCAAATGGGCGACCGACGCACTGGCCGGCGACGCCAAATCTCCGCCGCCGCTGCCGGCCTTCCTGCTGGCGCCGGTCATGCTGGTCGTCGCCTACAATGCCGTGCGGCTGGTGCAACTCGGCTTCAACCAGTTGCGCGACGCCCTGTTTGCACGGGTCGGCCAGCATGCCGTGCGCCGGCTCGCCTTCCGCACCTTCGTACACATGCATGAATTGTCACTGCGCTTCCACCTCGAACGGCGCACCGGCGGCCTGTCGCGTGTCATCGAGCGCGGCACCAAGGGCATCGAGACGATCGTCCGCTTCACCATGCTGGCGACGGCGCCGACGATCGTCGAATTCGCGCTCACCGCCGGCATCTTCGCCGTCACCTATGGCTGGCTTTACGTGCTGGTGATCGCGGTCACGGTCTGGCTCTATGTGTGGTTCACCGTCAGGGCGAGCGATTGGCGTATTTCGATCCGCCGAGAGATGAACGACAGCGATAATGAAGCCAGCACGAAGGCGATCGATTCGCTGCTTAACTACGAAACAGTCAAATATTTCAACAACGAAGCCATGGAGGCCGAGCGCTTCGACCGTTCCACGGCGCGCTATGAGGTGGCGGCGACCAGGACCTGGACCTCGCTTGGCTGGCTGAACTTCGGCCAAGGCGTGATCTTCGGCATCGGCATGACCGTCGTCATGGTGCTGTCGGCGCTTGAGGTGAAGGCAGGCACGCAGAGCGTCGGCGATTTCGTCTTCGTCAACGCCATGCTCATGCAGCTTTCGGTGCCGCTGAATTTCATCGGCATGATCTACCGCGAAATTCGCCAGGGCCTGACCGACATCGAAAACATGTTCGATCTGCTCGACGTCAAGCGCGAGATCGTCGATCGGGCGGGCGCCAAGCCACTGGTCGTCGATGCCGGTAAGGTCGAGTTTCGTGACGTGCATTTTTCCTACGACCCCAACCGCAAGATACTGAAGGGCATCAGCTTCGAGGTGCCGGCCGGCAAGACGGTGGCCATCGTCGGCCCCTCCGGAGCCGGCAAGTCGACCATTTCGCGGCTTTTGTTTCGCTTCTACGACATCCAGCGCGGCAAGATTCTGATCGACGGCCAGGATATTCGCGACGTGACGCAGGAGAGCTTGCGCGCCGCCATCGGCATGGTGCCGCAGGACACGGTGCTGTTTAACGACACCATCGCCTACAACATCCGCTACGGCCGCATCGGCGCCAGCGAGGAGGATGTGCGCAAGGCGGCAGAACTGGCCCAGATCGGACCGTTCATCGAGCGGCTGCCCGACGGCTATTGCTCAATGGTGGGCGAGCGCGGGCTGAAACTGTCCGGCGGTGAGAAGCAGCGGGTGGCGATTGCCCGCACCATCTTGAAGGCACCGCCGATCCTGATGCTCGACGAGGCGACCTCGGCGCTGGACAGCCACACCGAGCAGGAGATCCAGGCGGCACTGGACCTGGTCAGCCAGGGCCGCACCACCCTCGTCATCGCCCATCGACTGTCTACAGTGATTTCGGCCGACGAGATCATCGTCCTGCAGGACGGCCAGATCGCCGAGCGCGGCACCCATGCCGCCTTGATGGCCAAGCGCGGCCTTTATGCATCGATGTGGGACCGGCAGCGCGAGGCAAGCGAGGCCGAGGAGCGGCTGCGCATTGCCCGCGAAAGCGACGAGTTCGGCGTCGTCGTCCGCCGCCGCACCTCGGAGGTGAGCTGAAATTCGTGCTTGACCTCAACTTAAGTTGAGATCGTAGGCCGTTTTGGATCGTAGCAAGATGCGTCGTTCAAAAACGGAGACAATCGATATGAATGGGATAAATCAGGCAGTTAGTGGCGGCAGCGTATTCCGGGTGGACAAGTTTGTCGTTCCGGCCAACGCTCGCGAGGAGATTCTTGCCAAGGTCCGGATGACGCATGAATTGCTGCGCCAGCAGCAAGGGTTCGTCCAGGATTTCCTGCTCGAGCAATTCTCGGGGCCGGGGGAGTTCAACCTCGTGACCATTGTCGAATGGGAAGGGCAGGCCGCTGTCGATAAGGTCGTGCCGATCATCAAGGCCGCGCATGAGCGCATCGGCTTCAATCCTCAGGAGACCATTGCGCGACTTGGCGTCAGGGCCGATATCGCCAATTACCAGCGGATTCCCGCGGTGTAAGCTCTCTATGGCCAGCCTGCTCCCGGCGCGGTAGCCTCGATGCTGAGCACCTGGCCGGTACGGGCATCGCTGATCATATGTTCGAAGCCGCGCCATTCGGCGGCCACGATGAACAGCGTTTTTCCCTCGCTGCCGCCGAGCATGCAGGCAAAACAGCCGCGATCGACGTCGACGCTTTCGAGCATTGTGCCGCCCTCGCGCACCCGCACGCAATGCCTGTTCGGAACGTCGGCGTACCAGGCGGCACCTTCGGCATCGAGGCAGATGCCGTCGGGAAAACCGTTGCCAAGATTGGCCCAGACTCTCCGATTGGAAAGGTGGCCATCGGCAGCGATGTCGAAGGCGGTCAGCCGGTTGGCGTGGGATTCGGCAACGACAAGCGTCTTGTTGTCGGGCGTCACTGCCATGCCATTGGCGAAGGCGAGATTCTCAGCCACCTGCCGAGCCGAGCCGTCAGGTGCAACCAGCACGACGGTGCCGGGGCCGAAATGCTGGCCGGAAGCCGGAGCCGGCCCACCACCATTGACGTAGATGTTGCCGCGCCCGTCGACGACGATCTCGTTCCATGGGCTCTTCGACAGATGTCTCAGATCGGCATGGGTGACCAATGTCCCGTCAGCCTCCTGCCTGAGGATCAGCCCTTCGCGGCCGGACACGACAAGCAGCCGCCCGTCCGGCAGCCAGTCGATGGAGTAGGGCAGGGTGGCCGGCACGATGAGCGCGATCTCGCTGTTGCCTAGGGCGTCAATGGCGATGATCTGGCCTGTGCCCCAGTTGCAGAACCACAGCCGGCCATCGTGCCAGCGAGGCGACTCGCCAAAGGCCAGACCGTTCATCACCACTTGCGCTTGCCTGGCTGCTGATTTCTGCATGGGCCGAGAACCTCCGGGTTTGCGCAAATCGTCACGGCCGAAAGGCCGATGAGAGGCGCTGTCTTGCCAAGGACGGGCGTGGGGGCTTCGTGCCGACAATCGCAATCAACATATTTCCGGTTGACCACTTCGGCAGTCCGGATGCTGCCAAGGACGCCCCTGAGGCGGCACGACCGCCAACACCCGACCGCCTGATTGTCGCGTTGCGGCGAAGGGGTGTTTCCGCTATTGAGGCCGGACTTGGAACCAAGGTTGCCCTCATCCCATGAGCCTCGTTGACACGATCAAAAATGCGTTCGTTCCGATCCATCGCGAGGGTTATCCCTTTATCGCTGCGTTCGGCGCGGCGACGCTTTTTCTTGGCTATTTCTCCTCGACCCTGTTCTGGATCGGTCTCATTCTGACCGCGTGGTGCGCTTATTTCTTCCGCGATCCCGAGCGTGTCACGCCGATCGACGACCGGCTGGTTGTCAGCCCGGCGGACGGCATCGTCTCGGCCGTCGGCCCGGCCGTGCCGCCGCGCGAGCTTGGCCTCGGCGGCGGCGAAATGACCCGCATCTCGGTATTCATGAATGTCTTTTCCTGCCACGTGAACCGCGCCCCGGTGCGTGGCCGCATCTCCAGGATCGAGCATCGGCCAGGAAAATTCCTCAACGCCGAACTCGACAAGGCAAGCACCGAGAACGAACGCAACGGGCTGGTCATAGAGAGCCCCAACGGCACGGTGGCTGCGGTGCAGATCGCCGGCCTGGTGGCGCGGCGGATCGTCTGCTGGGCCGAGACCGGCGGCGCCATCGGCACCGGCGAGCGCTTCGGGCTGATCCGCTTTGGCTCGCGCGTGGACGTATTCCTGCCCTCGACGGCGACGCCGCGCGTTGCCGTCGGCCAGACGGCGGTAGGCGGTGAGACGGTGCTGGCGGAATTCGGCGGCGTTGCCGCAACGCCGCTCGTGCGGATATCCTGACCGGTGGCCCCGCCGTTCAAGAAATTCGAGGCGCATGGCGGCGGCGGCCCGCGCATCCGTGAAATCCCGATGCGCATGGTGCTGCCCAATCTGGTCACCGTGCTTGCCATCTGCGCCGGCCTGTCCGGCATCCGCTTCGGCTTCGAAGGCCGCTTCGAGCCGGCGGTGGTGATGGTACTGCTCGCCGCCTTCCTCGATGGTATCGACGGCCGCCTGGCGCGAATGCTGAAGGCGACCTCCAAATTCGGCGCCCAGATGGATTCGCTGGCCGATATCGTGAATTTCGGCGTGGCACCGGCGCTAGTGCTTTATGCCTTTCTGCTCGACAGGGCAGGTTCGCCGGGTTGGATCGCGGCGCTGCTGTTTACCATCGCCTGTGGGATGAGGCTTGCCCGCTTCAACGTGCTCGACGAAGAGCTCGACCGTCCGCAGTGGCAAACCGAATATTTCGTTGGCGTGCCGGCGCCGGCGGGTGCGGTGCTGGTGATGCTGCCGCTCTATCTGTTCTTCCTCAGGCTTGGCCTTGAACCCAGCCGCCTGGCGGCCTTCATTGCCACCGGCTTTACAATATTGGTGGCGTTCCTGCTGGTCAGCCGACTGCCCGTCTATTCCGGCAAGAGCGTCAGGATACCGGGCGACAGAGTGCTGCCGATCATCCTCGCAGTCGTCCTCTACGTCCTGCTTTTGATGACCTATCCCTGGTATACGCTGACGGCTTCGGTTGCCGGCTATTTGCTGTTTTTGCCATTCAGCGTGCGCGCCTATTCCAGACGCGCCAAGCGCGAAGGCGAGAAGGTACCGTCCTCGGACATCGGCTGACAGATTTGGTGCCAATTTCGCACGCGGCGCTGTGGAACGCCCTTCAAAACCACGTTTTCGGAACTTGCTGGGCGCCTGACCGTTTGTGTCGGTAGGTCCGTTTGAGCGACTGCTCGTGATCGTCAACGTCGCGCAAGCGGCCGCATCGGGCCCAGAATCATCGGAATACGAGAAATGGCTGTCATCCTCATTGGCGCATTACTGACTGTCGCCGGCCTCGTATATATGGCGGTTGCAGCCATCATGCGCGGGCGGCTCAGTGAGCCGGCCGCTGTCTCTACCGCGCCGGATAGCCCGAGGCCCAATCTCGCAACACCAGGTCCGACTCTGGAGCCGCGGCGGCGCGGGCTCCGTTTTCTCGGCTTGTCACAGAATTGGCCGGGCCTGCTGATGATGGCCGTCGGCGTCATTCTGCTGTTATCGGTAGTGGTCCTCTAGAGTTTTGGAAAGGTCTGGAAAACCTCAGGCGGCAGCGCTCACTCCCAGCCTCTCGAGCGCCAGCTTTCTTGTCGAGACATAGTCGGTCTTGCCCGAGCCCAGCACCGGGATTTCCTCGACCTTGACGATGTCGTTCGGTACCATCAGTTCGGCCGCCCCGGCCTTCTTGCCGAATTCGCGCAATTCGTCGGGATTGGCACTGTCGGCGGTGGTGACCAGGACGAGGCGCTCGCCGCGCCGTCTGTCCGGCACCGCCACCACGGCGTGATGCTCTTCCGGCCACAGCGACTGCACCAGCATCTCGACCGCACCAAGCGATACCATCTCGCCGGCGATCTTGGCGAAGCGCTTGGCGCGGCCGCGAATGGTGATGAAGCCTTCGCGATCGACCGAGACGATATCGCCGGTGTCGTGCCAGCCTTCGAGCGGCAGTAGCTCGCCCGGCCGATCGGCGGTCATGTAGCCCATCATCAGGTTCGGCCCGTCGAGCCACAGCCGGCCGGCGTCGCTAATGCCTTCGACCGGTTCGAGTTTCATGCGCATGGCCGGCAGCAGCCGCCCGACCGTGCCGTCGCGACCGTGGATGGCGGTGTTGACGGCGACCACCGGTGCGGCCTCGGTCAAGCCAAAACCTTCGATGATCTCGGCCTGGAAGCGTTCGCGATAAACCCGGCGCGTCTCCGGCTTCACCGCCTCGGCACCGGCGACGACAAAGCGCAGGCTGGAAAAATCGCCGTCCTTGGCGGTGCGGGCATAGTTGGCGAGGAACGTGTCGGTGCCGAACATCACCGTTGGCCGGACCTTGCGCGCCACCTCCGGAATAAGCTTGTAGTGGAGCGGTGAGGGGTAGAGGAACAGTTTTACGCCGGTGACCAGCGGCAGGATGGTGCCACCGGTCAGGCCGAACGAGTGGAACACCGGCAGCACGTTGAGCAGGATGTCGACCGGCGAGATGGTGATGCGGGCTTCGGCCTGCATGGCATTGGCAAGAAGGTTCCGGTGCGACAGCACAACTGCCTTGGGTGTGCCTTCCGAGCCGGAGGTGAACAGGATCACCGCCGGCTTGGCTGCATTCTGGCGCTGCAACGGCCATCGCCACAGCAAGGCGGCAGCGAGCTTGTCCAGCGCGGTCACGCTTGCGCGAACATCCTCCAGCCAGAGCAGTTTGGCTCCGCCCTTTTCCACCGCCTCGACTATGTCGGCGAGGTTGGCCTTTTCGACAAAGGCGCGTGAGGAGACCACGGTGCGGATCACCGCCGTGCGGATGGCGGCGGTGACGCTCGCTGTGCCGGCGGTATAGTTGATCATTGCTGCCACTCGCCCAGCCGACAAAACACCGACGAACGCCAGCACGAGGCCATTGGCGTTGGGCAGGAGCAGCCCAACCGCTTCGCTCGGCGCTGTCATTGCCTCGAAGCGGCGGCCCAAAACCCTGGCACCGATAAACATTTTCCGGTAGCTCAGCGCACCGCCGATGATGTCTTCGATAATTGGGTGCGAAGCGCCGACACGGTCGGCGGCATCACGCATGGCAAGGAACAGCCCTCGGTCGAGATCACTGCCAAAAAGCCTGGCCTCGGCGAAGCGATCGAACAGCGCATTGGTATTGGAGGCCTGATTGGGGTTCCGCGCCACCAACTCGGCGATGGTCATCGGCTCCAGCGCGCTGATCGACAGCTGCGGGAACCAGTGGCGCGGCGCCTTGTCTGCCGGCGTCAGCGACGCCGGCAGGCTGCGCGCGCCGGCAACGAAGATCGGCACGATGCGAGCGTCGGCCTGCATGGCGATACGGGTGATGGCGCGGAACAATCGAAACGACTTGACGTCGGGCTCGACCGCATTCGGAAGGTAAACCGCGAGCCGGCCCTTGCCCTTCAGCACCCGCACCAGTCTGCGGCTGACGAAGACGTGCTCGGCGTTGAAGGCGATGGTGCGGCCAAGCTCGCGCCATGGTTCCAGCCAGGGCGATCTGGCCGAAGCCGGGTCGAGAATGTGCAGCGTGTCCTCCGGCAGCAGCGACAGCATCAATGCCGGCTCGAGGCGCGACTGATGCCAGACGACGTAGATGACCGGAGCCGCCGACTTGCGGGCAATCTTGATTCGCTCGTCGTTGATCCGGTAGGCGAGCTTGAACGGCACGTAGAGCAGCGCCTGGCTCAAGCGCAGGCCGAGGCGGAACTTCTCCACCACGCCGATCAGCAGCCAGGCCGTGACAAGACCCGCAAGCAGCGCCAGTGTCAGGATCATCGCCGCATCTCCCAACAATCTCACGTCGCGGCTCTTCAGTGGCCGCTTCGGGTGAGAACCTAGCCGAAGTTGGATCAACGTCAATGCGGCTTCATTTTTCCGTCTCTCCTGCTATCAGTGGGCTCGGCTGCCTTCTCCACAAATCGCAGCTACGCCGCCTTCATCCTCCCGCTGATGAAGCGGAATTCCTGCGTCTTGCCGCCAAAGCCATACGCGGCCGCCGGCACTTCGTGCACGAGGGCATAGCTTTCCTCATGGACCTTGCCTAGCAGCCGGCCGAATGCTGCAAAGATTGCCTGGAGATAGGCCTCCAGTTCGAGCTTGGTGTTGGTGCCGTCGACGACCTTGATGTCGAGCCAAGCCGTGTTGGCGCCGTGCTCGGCCAGCGACTTGCCGCCGGCGAACCAGTGCTCGGGGTCGAGATAGGAAATCGCGACAGCTGTGATCGTCGCGTCCTTGCGCAGATGCGTGGCCGTCAGTTCGGTCACCTCCTTGGCAATAGCGGCGGACAAAGCGGCATCGGGCTTGCCGGTAACGCTGACATTGATGATCGGCATGTTTCTTCTCCTCGGTTTCAAGCGGCGTCTCTTCGCCGTCGAGAAAATCATGCCATCGTTCTTGAGTCAGAAAAATCGAATTGTTTTTGATAAACACTTAGATATTATCGAATTATGCAGGCGCTCGATCCCGACCTTCTCAAAACTTTCCTGGCTTTCGTCGATAGCGGCTCGCTGGCGCAGGCGGCGTCGATCGTCGGCCGCTCGCCGTCGGCGGTGACCGCGCAGATGCAGCGGCTGGAGGATATAGTTGGCGAACCGCTGCTGGTGCCGCAGGGGCGAGGGCGTGGCCTGACGCCGGCAGGCGAGGATCTGGTCGGCCACGCGCGGCGCATTCTTGCTGCGCACCGCGAGGCGTGGCTGGCCCTCAAAGGGGCGCATGCCGATGGGCGCGTCGCCATCGGCACGACGCAGGATTTCGCCGACAGCGGCTTGCCGCAGCTTCTCAGGGCCTTCGCTGTCAGCCATCCGCGCGTCAGGATCGAATTGCGCGTCGGCCGCTCCGCCGAACTGGCGCAGGCTTTGCAAGCCGGCACCCTTGATCTGGCCATTGCCATGCGACAGGCGCCGACGCGGGACGAAGTCGGCGTGCTCAAAGAGCCAATGATCTGGCTTTGCTCACAAAACGGCTTGGCCACCCGCCAAGAGGAATTGCCCTTGGCGCTGCTCGATCCCCATTGCGGGTTTCGCGATGCAGCGACCAGTGCACTGGATGCGGCCGGCCGCCGCTATCGCATTGCTGCCGGCAGTGCCAGCCTTGCCGGCCTGCGTACGGCGGTACACGCTGGCATCGCTTTGACGTTGAGGACGGCGCGCTTCGCTCATTCCGGCATCGTCGAGGCGCCGCGCGATCTTGATCTGCCGCCGGTGCCGGTCGCCGAATTCGCCATCCGCTTGCGTGAGGATGCCGACCGGCCGGCGCAGGATCTGGCCGCGTTGTTCAGCGGCAACCTGGGCTTGGCCAGTTGAGTCAGCAAAGAAAAAGCCGACCTTGCGGTCGGCTTCTGAGTAGGACGGGCCGAGGGGTTTGGGGGGACTTGGGGGTGGCCCGTCGCAGCCATAATGCCTGAGCCCGATGATGGTTCCATGACTTTTCAAAATTTATTTTCAGGCACGGATTTCGCGTGATCGGACCTCCAACTCGCCCTCGGGCGTGGCGAGGATTTTGGTCATGCATCCGCTGCGCGCTGCCTGGCCATCAGCCAGTCACGGCCGGCGTGAGCGAACACCGCGCAAAGCACGATTGCGCCGCCGACCATGCTGGCCGCCGGCGGGATCTCCGCCAGGAACAGGAAGGCGAACAGGATCGCGAATGGCACTTCGGCCGAACCAAGCAGTCCAGACTCGGCCGCCGGAATGAGCCGGGCGCCCTCCGTCCACAGGATCGAGGCAAGCGCGAACGAGGAGCCGAAGTTGGCTAGAAGCAATGCGTCCCTGGCCGAGACGGCCAGCGGATCGGTGACGAACCAGCCGAGCACGAACAAAAGGAATGCCGACACCGCACCCGCCCACACCACCGGCGTATCGCGGAAGGTGCGCACCATGATCATGTAGAGGGCGCTGCCGATCGTCATCAGCAGCGCCAGCCCGTCGCCGAACAGATGGCCGGTGCCGAAGCCCGACCAGACCATGATCGCCACCCCGCATAGTGACACGGCAGCGGCAGCAAGCGTCTGCAGCCGGAACGGTTCGCGGACCAACAGGAGGGCCAGCAGCGCGGTGACGAAGGGGGCGGTGGCATAGATGATGGCGACATTGGCGACAAAGGTGAACTTGAACGCCGAGATGAAGGCGATGCTGGCGAGCGCGCCCTCGATCGCCAGCAGCCAGCCGCGCCAGCCGAGCCGCAGGCTGTCGCGACCGCCGGAGCGCTGGCGGCGCCATAGCACATAGAGGCTGATCAGGATCGAGCCGACGAAGCCGCGCCAGCAGGTGATGGTCAGCGGGTCGGAATGGATCGATTTGGTCAGCACGCCGGTGAGGCCGAAGACGGCCGCCGACGCCGAGACCAGGATGATGCCAAGGGTACGTTCGCGGGCGCTTTCCACTGTGCCTGACATGTCCAGCGATTCCGTCATTTCACCAGCCTACGCTGCCCCGTCCTGACACCATAGTGTCAGCTTGATCGAGGCGTCGTGCATCGAAACAGCAGACCGGCAGCCCCGGTGAACAGGCTGCCGGCGAAGCCCTTTCGCGGGTTTCCAGGATGGCGTTATCGGCCATATGTCCGGCGGCCTTACGAATGTGTTGCGAGAGAGGGTGTGAAGGCGTTGGATGCTCCCCGTATCGTCAGGCTATACGGGCGAAACCCTGCCAAGCGCTACGCCAGCGGGGACTTGCGTTTGGGGCAGGCGACACCGCCGTTAAGCAGCGAAGCCAGGCAACTATGGGAGAGAAATGAAATGGACGCGATTGCATTGAAGGCCATGCAGGCGCCGCTGAAGGAGGCCTATCGCGACGACGCCTCGCGCGCGCTGATTACTCTCCGCGCCAAAGGCTCGATCGACGACCAATCGATCGCCTGCAAGGTCGAGACGGGCAGGGCGATCGCCATTGCCGGGCTGCATCCGGCGACCGGCGGCACCGGGCTCGAACTCTGCTCCGGCGACATGCTGCTGGAGGCGCTGGTGGCTTGCGCCGGCGTCACGCTGAAGGCGGTGGCCACGGCGCTGGAATTCAAGCTTGGGGCCGCCACATTGGAAGCCGAAGGCGATCTCGACTTTCGCGGCACGCTTGGCGTGGCGAGGGATGCGCCTGTTGGCTTCCGCGCCATCCGGCTGACATTCGGCCTCGACACCGACGAGCCGCAGGAGCGCATCGATGCGCTGATCAAGTTGACCGAGCGCTACTGCGTGGTGCTCCAGACCATCAGCCAGAAGCCCGAATTGACGGTAAGCGCGCGACGCTGATGTGCCAATCTCTCCCCCTCAAGGGAGGAGATGACGCTCCTACTGCGCCGACGGCTCCTCGGCGTCGCCCTCGTCCGCGAACGGCGAGGCACTCGGCACGCACTGCACCGACCAGCCGGCCGGCGTCGGCTGCTTCTGGTATTCGGTGACGGCGGAGGTGCACTGTTCGCGGGTGTCGAAGGTGCTGGGCAGCACGACCATGCCGCCTTGCGGGCCGGCGATCACCAGATACCAGACCAACGCTACGCTCGGTGCCGCCATGGGTGTTTCCTCGCTCTGCTTGTTTTGGGAGTCGGTGCGATCCTAGCAACTCCGGCCAAGCGGCGAAAGCTGGGCCGAAGCGCGGCGTTAAGCCACGGCATCACAGCCGCGTGATGCAAGGCCGCTTACTCCGGCTGCCGGTAGGCGACAAAGCGGTTGTGCTTGGCCTGGAAGATCAGCCCCGTCTCCTTGAGCGCAGGGCTGGCCAACGGCACGATACGCTTGGCGATCTCCGAAGGGTGCGGCAGCGTTTCCGGATACTCGCCGGGTACGGCCTGCGCCCGCATCGCGGTGCGCGTTGCCCCGGGATCGGCGGCGTTGACCCTGAGCGGCAGGTTTTCGGTCTCATGGGCCCACGAACGCGTCATGGCCTCGACCGCCGCCTTCGACGCCGCATAAGGCGCCCAGAAGGCGCGTGCGGAGTGGGCCAGGCTGGAGCTCAGCACGATAGCGCGGCCGGCATCGGAAAGCCTCAGCAGCGGGTCGACCGAGCGGATCAGCCGCCATGTTGCGGTGACGTTGATGGTCATCACCTTCTCGAAGGTCTTTGCCTCGACATGGCCGATCGGGGCGATGACGCCGAGCACAGCGGCGTTGGCGACCAGTATGTCGAGCTTGCCCCAGCGCTCGTGGATGGCGCCGCCCAGCCGGTCGATCCCCGCCATGTCGGCAAGATCGAGCGGGACGAGCGTCGCTTGTCCGCCGCCTGCTTTGATCTGGTCGTCGAGCTCTTCCAGCCCGCCGACGGTGCGGGCAACCGCAATCACATGCGCACCGGCTGCGGCAAGCTCCCTGGCGATGAAATAGCCGATACCGCGCGAGGCGCCGGTGACGACCGCAACGCGGCCGGAGAGATCGAGGGTCATGCTTGAACTTCCATGAGGTCGGCGTGAAGCACCCCCCTCTGCCTTGCCGGGCATCTCCCCCTCAAGGGGGGAGATTGGCCCTCATCAGGCTCAGCGCCTGTTCTGCGACCGTCGCGATTGGCGAAAGTCGACAGTTCAGCCGATCTCCCCCCTTGAGGGGGAGATGCCCGGCAGGGCAGAGGGGGGTAACCTGGCGAAGACAAATGGCGATCCGGCAACCTTACGACCCGCCCGCCGCCAAGAGCGAAAGCGTGCGGACATTGTCGGAGCCTTCGAAATCGGCAAGCCGGGTCGGATACTGGCCGGTGAAGCAGGCGTCGCAGAATTGCGGCTGCTCGTTGTCGCGGCCGGCTTCGCCGACGGCCCGGTAGAGCCCGTCGATCGAGAGGAAGCCGAGCGAATCGACGCGGATGAACTCGGCCATCTCCTCCACCGACATGCGCGAGGCCAGCAACTTCGACTTTTCCGGTGTGTCGACGCCGTAAAAGCACGAGGCGCGCGTCGGCGGCGAGGCGATGCGCATATGCACCTCCTTGGCGCCGGCATCGCGCACCATCTGCACGATCTTCTGGCTGGTGGTGCCGCGTACGATCGAATCGTCGACCAGCACCACACGCTTGCCTTCGATCATGCGGCGATTGGCGTTGTGCTTGAGCTTGACGCCCATGTGGCGGATCGAATCGCCGGGCTGGATGAAGGTGCGGCCGACATAGTGATTGCGGATGATGCCGAGCTCGAACGGAATGCCCGCGGCCTGCGAAAAGCCGATCGCCGCCGGTGTGCCCGAATCCGGCACCGGCACGACAATGTCGGCCTCGACCGGGCTCTCCAGTGCCAGCTCGGCGCCGATGCGCTTGCGTACCTCGTAGACATTGCGGCCTTCGACCGAAGAATCCGGCCGGGCGAAGTAGACATATTCGAAAATGCAGAAGCGGGTCTTCTGCGGCTCGAACGGGAACAGGCTCTCGATTCCCTTGCTGGTGACGACGACCATTTCGCCGGGCTTCAGGTCGCGCACGAAACGCGCCCCGATAATGTCGAGCGCACAGGTTTCGGAGGCGAGAATCCAGGCGCCGTCGAGATCGCCAAGCACCAGCGGCCGGATACCGAGCGGGTCGCGGCAGCCGATCATCTTCTTGGACGTCATTGCCACCAGCGAGAAGGCACCTTCGACCTGGCGCACCGCATCGATGAAACGCGAATTCAGGTCGCGCTCCTTGCTGGTGGCGACCAGATGCAAGAGCGTCTCGGTGTCGGAGGTGGAAGAGAAGATGGCGCCCTGCTTCTGCAGGGCGCGCTGAACGGTCATGGCGTTGGTGAGATTGCCGTTATGGGCGACGGCAAAGCCGCCATCGGCAAGTTCGGCGAAGAAAGGCTGGATGTTGCGCAAGCCAGCGCCACCGGTGGTGGCATAGCGTGTGTGGCCGATGGCACGGTTGCCTTGCAGGCTGTCGATGACACGCTGCTTGGTGAAGGTGTCGCCGATCAGGCCGACATGGCGTTCGACATGGAATTGGGTGCCGTCATAGGAAACGATGCCGGCCGCTTCCTGGCCGCGATGCTGCAACGCATGCAGGCCGAGTGTTACGATGGCTGCGGCGTCCTGCCGGCCGAAAATGCCGAACACGCCGCATTCGTCGTGGAAATGGTCGTCGGCTTCGGCGGAAAGCACGTCGTCTGCGTCTGCCACTGAGGCTGCCATTGGGGGCTCAAGCTCCGCTAAAGTCGCCATATAAGGTCATAGCGCATCGAAAGCAACGCACGTCGTGCGACGTTCACATGATCGACAGTCTCGAGGCGAGCAAGTCTGCCGAAATCAGTTTGCCGGCGCCGGGTTTGCAGGTGCCGGCGTCGCGGGCGCATTGTCGGCCGGCGGAGCGTCGCTGTCATCGGGTGCCGGAGCAGTGGCGTCGTCGCCGGCGGCAGGTGCTTCCGCTGCAGGCGCGTCGGGGGCCAGAGGCGTCTCGGTGGCCGGCCGATTCGGATTGAGCTTGTTGAGGATGGCGTTTTCCGGATCCTCGGGCAGCAGGCTTTCCAGCTTGGCACCGATCGATTCGAGCAGCGGCTTTGACTTGGCGTTGGCAATCCAGCCTGGAGCTTTGGCGCCGGCCAGCCAATTGAAAAACAGCAGTGCGACCGCGACCACCAGGATGCCGCGCGCCGCGCCATAGAGGAAGCCAAGTGTGCGATCGAGCGCGCCGATCCTGGAATCGATGATCCAGTCGGCGAGCTTCATGGTGATGACGGAAACGACGATCAGCGCGACAATGAAGACGATACCGGCGGCCGCCGCCATGGCTGCCTTTTCGTTGTCGATATAGGGCTGAATGTAAGGCAGCACCGGCTTGTAGAAGAAGAAGGCCGCCGCAGCGGCAACTGCCCAGGAGATGATCGACAGGATCTCGCGCGAAAAGCCGCGAACCATGGCGAGCATCGCCGAGACCAGGGTGAAGCCGACGAGAATTCCGTCAAGCAGCGTAATCGGCATGTTTTTCGCCCCGCTCCGATCTCTTTTTCACGACTCGACGAGCCGCATCAGTCTTGCTCGTCGGCGCGGCTGCGCCGAGAGCCGGCTATGCGCGCCACGAGATCGGCAAGCTCGGTGGGCTGGAAAGCGCCGGCTCCGATCCCCCCGGCCCCATTACCACCAACAAGTTCCTCGCTGCCCAAGGGCAGAACCGCGCTTCCGAAACCCAGCTTTTCGGCTTCCTTGAGGCGCTGCTGCGCATGCGCAACCGGCCTCACCGCCCCCGAAAGGCTGATTTCGCCGAAATAGACGCAATCGGCGGGAAGGGCAAGACCGGTGAGCGAGGAAACCAGTGCCGCCGCCACCGCCAGGTCGGCCGCCGGCTCTGAAATGCGGTAGCCGCCGGCAACGTTGAGATAGACGTCGTGCGTGCCGAAGCGAACGCCGCAATGGGCTTCCAGAACCGCCAGGATCATCGACAGCCGGGCGCCGTCCCAGCCGACGACGGCGCGGCGTGGCGTGCCGAGCGTCGAAGGTGCTACCAGCGCCTGGATCTCGACCAGCACCGGCCGTGTGCCTTCCATGCCGGCGAAAACCGCGGCACCCGGCGACTTCGCGTGACGTTCACCGAGGAAAAGCTCGGACGGGTTGGCGACTTCCCGCAAGCCCTTGTCCGACATTTCGAAGACGCCGATCTCGTCGGTTGGCCCGAAGCGGTTCTTGACCGTTCGCAGGATGCGGTAGTGGTGGCCGCCTTCGCCCTCGAAATAGAGCACCGCGTCGACCATGTGCTCGACGACGCGTGGGCCGGCGATCTGGCCCTCCTTGGTGACATGGCCGACCAGAACGATCGCCGCCCCTGTGGATTTTGCATAGCGGATCATCGCTTGGGCGGCGGCACGCACCTGGGTCACCGTGCCGGGCGCTGAATCGGCCATGTCGGTCCATAGCGTCTGGATCGAATCGAGAATGACCAGGTCCGGCCGCTTGCCATCGGCAATGGTGGCGAGGATGTCCTCGACGTTGGTCTCGGCGGCGAGTTCGACCGGGGTGTCGGCGACGCCGAGCCGCTGGGCGCGCAGCCTGATCTGGGCGACCGCTTCTTCACCGGAGACGTAGACGATGCGGTGGCCCTTTGCCGCCAGTGCGGCTGCAGCCTGGGTGAGCAGCGTCGACTTGCCGATGCCGGGATCGCCGCCGACCAAAAGCGCCGAGCCGCGCACGAAGCCGCCGCCGGTGGCGCGGTCGAGTTCGCCGATGCCGGAGACGATGCGCGGGGCGTCCTCGATGTCGCCGGAGAGGCTGGTCAGCACCACCGCGCGGCCCTTGCGGGCGTTGCGGGTGTTGGCCGGGCCGGAGCCGATGCCGCCCGACGTGCCTTCCTCGACCAGCGTGTTCCACTCGCCGCAGGCATCACATTTGCCGGCCCAACGCTGATGCACCGAACCGCAATTCTGACAGATGAACTGGATACGGGATTTGGCCATCAGCGTCGCGTCGCTTGCCAATTGCCAAGGCTCGTCGATCCTGCCCACCCCCCTCTGTCCTGCCGGACATCTCCCCCGCAAGGGGGGAGATTGGCTGTCATTGATGCTTTCGCCAATCGCCGATGCCGCAAGAAGAGAGCCGGCGACAAAACTGCCGATCTCCCCCCTTGCGGGGGAGATGGCCGGCAGGCCAGAGGGGGGTGTGACGGAACGCGACGGTTGGCCAACAAGCTACTCGAACCGATCCGGCAAATGATGCTCTTCCGCGAGGTCCGAGAAGCGGGTGAACTCGCCCTGGAAGGCGAGGCTGACCGATCCCGTTGGGCCGTGGCGCTGCTTGGCGACGATTACCTCGGCCTTGCCGCGCATCTCGTTCATCTCGTGTTCCCACTTGATGTATTCGTCGGTACCTGGCTTCGGCTCGCGGTTCTTCAGATAATATTCCTCGCGGTAGACGAACAGCACCACGTCGGCGTCCTGCTCGATGGAGCCCGATTCGCGCAGATCCGAAAGCTGCGGGCGCTTGTCGTCGCGGCTCTCGACCTGGCGCGACAGCTGCGACAGCGCGATGATCGGCACCGCCAGCTCCTTGGCCAGTGCCTTGAGCCCGGTGGTGATCTCGGTGATTTCCTGGACGCGGTTTTGCGATGATTTCGCGCTCGATCCCTGCATCAGCTGGATATAGTCGATGACGATGACGTCGAGGCCGCGCTGGCGCTTCAAGCGACGCGCGCGGGCGGACAGCTGAGCGATGGAAATACCGCCGGTCTGGTCGATGAACAGCGGGATTTTCTGCATGGTCTGCGAACAGGCGACGAGCTTTTCGAAATCCATCTCGCTGATCTCGCCGCGGCGGATTTTCGACGACGGGATTTCGGTCTGTTCGGAAATAATGCGGGTGGCGAGCTGTTCGGATGACATTTCGAGCGAAAAGAAGCCGACGACGCCGCCATTGGCCGCCTTGAACGAGCCGTCGGCCTGCTGCGCCGGGACATACGCCTCCGCGATATTGAAGGCGATGTTGGTGGCGAGCGAGGTTTTACCCATGCCGGGGCGGCCGGCAATGATGATCAAGTCGGACGACTGCAGGCCGCCCATGCGACGGTCGAGGTCGCGCAAGCCGGTGGCGACGCCCGACAAATGCCCGTCGCGCATATAGGCGGCATTGGCCATGTCGACCGCCGTCTTGACAGCGTCGGTGAAGCTCTCGAAGCCGCCGTCGTAGCGGCCGGTCTCGGCCAGTTCGAACAGCCGCCGCTCGGCGTCCTCGATCTGGTCGGAGGGCGACATGTCGACCGGCGCGTCATAGGCGATGTTGACCATGTCCTCGCCGACGGTGATCAGCGCGCGGCGCGTGGCCAGATCGTAGATGGCGCGGCCATAGTCGGTGGCGTTGACGACGGTGACGGCCTCGACCGCCAGCCGCACGACATATTGCGCCACCGTCATGTCGCCGACCTTCTCGTCGGCCGGCAGGAAGGTCTTCAGCGTGATCGGCGTCGCGATCTTGCCCATGCGGATGAGCTCGGCCGCGACCTCGAAGATCTTCCTGTGCAGCGGCTCGTAGAAATGGCCAGGCTTCAGAAAGTCGGAGACGCGGTAGAACGCATCGTTGTTGACCAGTATGGCGCCGAGCAGCGCCTGCTCGGCCTCGATGTTGTTCGGCGCCTCGCGATAGAGCGGTGTTTCCGCCACGCCGAATTTTCGTGCTGCCTCTGCCATGATGTCCCCGGTCCTGATCCCGGTCTCTCGATATCAGAACGAGACAAGTCGGTGATGACTTATCTGCATCAGTCCCCAACCAACCAACTTTGATGCCCGCGATTCACAGCCAAGATACTTCGGTGGAAAGAATCTCGATTGACTCGAATCAAGATGGCGAGCCTAACCGTTCTTGGGCGAGAACAAAACAGGAAAATAGCTGCCGATCATTCCGGCAAGGCGTCACCCCAGTCCAGTCGCCGCGCGGCCTTGAACGTCTCGCCGTCGCGCTTCGTGAACAGTCGCTCGGCGGCATGACCATCCTGTTGGCAAAGCTTCAGCAAGACCTTGCCGGAGCCCGATTTCGGCGGTGCGATCACCCGCGCGCGGGGCGGAGCGGCCGGATGACGGGAAGCGGCGACAAAGATGAACTTTTCGTCCTCCCACGGCACCTCGGCATCCTTGGCCAGACGGTGCAGGCGCGAGCGGGCGACGCGGCGGGCGAAATGGCACCAGTCGGGAGCGACAAGTGGGCAGGGCGCCTCATGCGGGCAGGGCGCGAGCACGTGCGCCCCCGCCTCGATCAGCTGCCGCCGCACGGCAAGGATGCGCTGCCAGCCGGCCGGCGTGCCTGGCTCGACGACCAGCAGCGTGTCGGCGGTCAGCTGCCAGAGCCGGTCGATTAGTTTTGCCAGCGATGCCGGCGCGATCTCATCCAGCACATAGGCCGAAGTCACCAGCTCGGCCGGCTCCAGATCGACCAGGTCGATGGTGACGTCGCCGGTCAGCCAGGCGGTCTTGGCATGGATTGTCTCGGCGGCAAGCGCCTCGCCGACCCGCCGCACCGCGGCACCGGCCTCGAGCAGCACTGCCTGTTCGAGATCGGGCCAGAGATCGATTGTGGCCCAAAGCACCGTGCCAGGGCCGGCGCCGACATCGAGCAAGGTCTTCGGAGCATAGTCGGGCCGAGACTCGCCCACCGCATCGAGGCTGGCACGGACGGCCGCATAGGTCGCCGGAAGCCGCGTTGCCAGATAGGCCTTAACCGCCATTTCTTCGGCCATGTGCAGGCGGCCATCGCGCAACTCGGCGCGGTAGCGGTCCGACAGCGTCTTGGCCGCTTGCTTGATCATCGGCAACGGCACCTGTTCGAGAAGGCGGTCGACGCCTTGTCTAAGCGGGGCGGGCAGTTCCATGGTCTACGCAGCCCGAGGTGCGAGCACGATGACCGAGGCGCCAATGATGCACATCGTGGCACCGGCAAGATCCCAACTGTCGGGGTGCACGCCTTCCGCCAACCATAGCCAGACCAGCGAGGCGGCAATGTAGATGCCGCCATAGGCGGCATAGGCCCGGCCCACCGCACTGGTGTCGACAAGCGCCAACAGCCACGCGAATAGCACCAGTGAGACGAGACCGGGCGCCAACCACAGCGGCGACTTATCCAGCCGCCACCACGCCCAGAACGAGAAGCAGCCGGCGATCTCGGCAAGTGCGGCGGCGACGTAGAGGAGGTAGGTCATGAAAAAAGGTCCCGCGTTGACGAGACCTTTTTCAGCGTGCCAGCCGGCAATGGCAAGCGGCAATGGCGCGATCGCCGGCAGTCTACTCCGGATCCGCCACCTTGCGGCGGCGAGTGGGCTTGGCGGCAGGAGCCTTTTCACGACGTCCAAGATCGCGCATCTCCAGCGCCTTCTCGCAACTGGCCATGTAGTCGCGCGTCACCGGCAGCGTGTCGTTCTTCTTGGCAATCTGGATCTGGAAGATCACCAGATCCTGCCATCGGAAGGCAGCTTCCGAGGCGGCAAGATAGAACTCCCACATGCGGCAGAAGCGCTCGTCATAGATCGCCTTGGCCTTGTCGCGGTTGGCGGCAAAGCGCTCGCCCCAATGCTTCAGCGTCTCGGCATAATGCAGCCGCAGAACCTCGATGTCGGTGACGACGAGCCCCGACTTTTCGATAGCCGGCATCACTTCGGAGAGCGACGGGATATAGCCGCCCGGGAAGATGTATTTGCGAATGAAGGCGCTGGTCGCCCACGGCACACCGGAACGGCCGATCGTGTGCAGCAGCATGACACCGTCCGGCTTCAGCAGCGTCGCCGACTTGTCGAAGAAGGTACGGAAATGATTGACGCCGACATGCTCGAACATGCCGACCGAGACGATGCGGTCGAAACGCTCATTGAGCTCGCGATAGTCCTTGAGGTCGAAATGCACCCGGTTTTGCAGGCCTTGCGCGTGCGCGCGGTCGGTGGCGACGCCGTGCTGCTCGGTCGACAGCGTCACGCCTTGCACGTCGACGTCGAACGCCTTGGCGAGATAGAGGCCAAGCCCGCCCCAGCCGGAGCCGATGTCGAGTACCGTCTGGCCCGCTTTCAACCTGAGCTTGGCGGCGATGTGGCGCTTCTTGGCTGCCTGGGCCTCATCGAGCGTCATGTCCGGCTGCTCGAAATAGGCGCAGGAATACTGCATGTCTTCATCGAGGAAGAGGCGATAGAGGTCGCCCGACAGATCGTAGTGGCGCTGCACGTTGCGGCGCGCCCGCGACGCCGTGTTGATCTGCTGCAGGCGCCGGAAGGCGTGGCGAAGACCCTCGATCGCCTTCGACCAGGTGGCATCGATGCCGCCGCTGCCCATGTTCTGGAACGCAATGCGCATCACCCCCAGCACGCCGCCCTCGATAATGTCGAGTTCACCGTCCATGTAGGCTTCCGGCACCGCCAGCATCGGATCGAAAGTGATGGCGCGCTCGGCATGCCTTGTCTTGATGTGCATGTGCACCGGCTCGCCGCTGCCGTCACCAAAAGTCACCATCGAGCCTTGCGGCCCTGTCACCTTGAGATTGCCTGTGCGGACCAGGCGGTCGAGAACGCGCTTAAGCAGAATATTCATGACCAATTGTCCCCTCTCGGCCAGACATGCTGTCCTATTCTGCATCAAGATATAGGGGTTCGAAAAGTTCCATTTGGCATAAAAATGCCCGGGTGCGAGGCCCGGGCATTGGTCCAGATAGGTATTAGCCGACGAATGCCGGCGAACAACGATCAGCCGTTGTCTTCGCCGCCCTCGAACTCCGCGTTCGGATCGAAGAAATTTTCCGGCCGCGCATTGTCGTTGATGTCTTCGCCGTAGATGGCTTCGGCGGTGGTCAGCGTTTCGCCCTTGGCCTGGCGCTCGGCTTCGTCGGCCGTGCGGGCAATGTTGAGCGTGATGGTGACCTCGACTTCCGGGTGCAGCGCGATCGCCACGTTGGTGACGCCGATGGTCTTGATCGGCTGATTGAGAAGGATCTGGTTGCGGTTCACCGAAAAACCTTCCGCCGTCAACAGCTCGGCGATGTCGCGCGTCGACACCGAACCATAGAGCTGACCGGTCTCGCCGGCCGAGCGCACGGCGATGAAGCTCTTGCCGTCGAGCTTTTCAGCAATCTGCGCGGCCTCGGACTTGCGCTCCAGGTTCCGAGCTTCGAGCTGGGCGCGCTGTCCCTCGAACTTCTTCTTGTTACCTTCGTTGGCGCGCAGCGCCTTGCCCTGCGGCAGCAGGAAATTTCGGGCGAACCCGTCCTTGACCCTGACGGTGTCGCCCATCTGGCCGAGCCGGGAAACGCGTTCGAGAAGAATGACTTCCATGGTTTTGTTCCTTCGGTTGGGCGCCTATCCTCAGGATCGGCGCCGAATTGTCTGGAACAGGTCAGGAAGCTGGGGCGTCGCCGCCTGTGTCGCTGTCCTGCCTGTCGCGGCAGTTAGGATCTCTTGTCGAAATCCAACCCGGGATTTGGTGTTCGATCCAGCTACGCCCGTCGTGGCCGGTGAAAAAAGCGGGCGGCGAACCGCCCGCTGGCTAGACCATGATCCCGAAAAGTGAAAACCGGTTTTCGGATAAGATCATGGTCAACTAATCAGTCTTAGCGGACCACGTAGGGCAGCAGGCCGAGGAAGCGGGCGCGCTTGATCGCCTTGGCGAGTTCGCGCTGCTTCTTCTGGCTGACGGCGGTAATGCGCGACGGCACGATCTTGCCGCGCTCGGAAATGTAGCGCTGCAGAAGCCGCACGTCCTTGTAGTCGATCTTCGGCGCGTTGGCGCCGGAGAACGGGCAAGTCTTGCGGCGACGGTGGAAGGGGCGCCGGGTTGGGATCTGGTTGATGTCGACCATTATTCTGCGGCTCCTTCAAAGCCTTCGCGCGGACGGCGCGGGCCACGATCGGCCCCGCCATCGCCGAAGCTGCGCGGCGGACGATCACCACGGTCACCGCGATCGCGGTCGCCGAATGAGCGCGGGCCACGATCGCCACGGTCGCGGTCGCCGAAGCCGCCGCGTTCCGAGCGCTCTTCGCGCTTCTGCATCATTGCCGACGGGCCTTCCTCATGCGCATCGACCTTGATGGTCAGGAAACGCAGCACGTCCTCGGACAGGCCCATCTGGCGCTCCATCTCATTGAGCGCGGCCGGCGGGCAGGTGATGTCCATGAGTGTATAATATGCCTTCCGGTTCTTGTTGACCCGGTAGGTGAGGGACTTCAGTCCCCAGTTCTCGACCCGGCCGACGGACCCGCCATTCGCGGTGAGGACGCCCTTGTACTGTTCGACAAGTGCATCGACCTGCTGCTGCGAGAGGTCCTGCCGGGCAAGAAACACATGTTCGTATAGAGCCATAGTGTTCGTGCCTTTCTTCGTTTCTCTCCCGGTTCCCGGCGGCAAAAGCCTCTGCAACTTCTCTGACCCGCAATCCTTGTGAAGACGGGGAAGAAAGGAGCATGACGAGACGGTCGAGAGCGGAGACACGGGAGGCGGAAGCGCTTCTGGCTCCACGCGAAGGTTTCGAAAACCTCCGGCCCTCCGTTCAGCCCCCAGCAAGGACCGGCAGATTGCGGGCGTCTATACAGGAATTTGACCGCAAAGCAAGGCCAAACGACAGGCCAAACGGCTCGACTAGCGCCCTACCTTCCAGAGCACAACGGACCTCGATGGCAAGGTTTTACGGATTTCCTGAAACCTGACCTTAACCATCATGCGAAGTTCCCCGTGCCGGCGGGCGTGGTGGCAACCCGCCGTTCATCATGCGAATGCAAAACGAAACAGTTCGCGCGCGGCCGCCAGCAAGGCGGTTTGGGGGTAAAATGCTGTTCGACAAGTTCTGCCGTTCGAAGAGCGGCAACTTTGCCCTGATGCTGGCGTTCGGGTTGCCTGCGGTTCTGACGGCCGTCGCCTTTGCCGTGGACGTGTCCACCTTGATGAGGGCCAAGGTCAGCTTGCAGAACGCGCTCGATGCCGCGAACCTTGCATCTTCGCATCTCGGCGACATCGAGGCCACGCGCAAGGACATGTTCGACCGCTATTTCCAGACCAATGTCGCCGGCCACAGCGAGTTGAGGAACGCCGAAGCGACGCTTACCGTCGAAAGGGGCCTCAATTACATCCAGACAAAGGCTGTCGCCGCGGCGGACGTCAACTTGAACTTCGCTTTCCTGTTCGGCAACGACAAGCGCATCACGGTCGATGCTGGCGCCGTCGAATCGACCAATCAGCTCGAAGTCGTACTGGTGCTCGACAATACCGGGTCGATGGCCAGCAACGATCGCATCGGCGCATTGCGGACGGCGGCGACGGGCTTGATCGATATGCTCGAAGCCGCGAAGTCGCCGACACGCAGCGTACGTGTCGCAGTGGTGCCGTTCGTCACCGCGGTCAACGTCAAGGGCGAGGACTACGATCCGTCCTGGATCGACATGGCCGGCAAATCGCCGAACAATGGCGCCAATTTCCCCTTGGTCGGCGGCAAGCGCATCACCCATATGGACCTGTTCAAGCAATTGGGCGTCGAATGGAGAGGCTGCGTCGAGGCGCGGCCCGGAACCAACAATGTTTCCGACCGCCCGACCAAAACAAACCGGACACCCTGTTCGTACCTTATTTCGCGCCGGACGATCCAGGTAACGCCAAAAATCCGAACAGCTCCTATGGCAATTCGGCGACCGGCTACAATAATTCCTATCTCGACGATACGGTTATCACCCTGCTTCCCGGCCTCACCGGCGACATCGCGAAGTACAGTGTTTCGACGATGAAGCTGATCAACGACAAGAAAGGCCCCCTGACCATCGGCCCAAACCGGGCCTGTCCGACGCCGATAGTGCCGCTGACCGACGATTTCGACAAATTGCGTAAGGCCGTCAGTGAGATGATCGAATGGAACGGCTCGGGGACCAATGTTTCGGAAGGGTTGTCATGGGGGATGCGGGTACTCTCGCCGGAACCGCCCTACAGTGACGGCGCGCCGTTCAGGGCGTCAGGCACGACCAAAACGGTGCTGCTGCTCACCGACGGCGAAAATGTTGTCTATGGCGCGAAGGATACGCCACAGAAGTCGGACTATGGTTCTTACGGGTTCCTGGCTTCGGGTCGGTTCGGATCCAGCGACCAGACCGCGGCCGCGCGCAATGTCGACGACTGGACAACCAATGTCTGCAACACGTTGAAGAAACAGGACGTGCAGATCTTCACAGTACTGCTGCAGGCCGACACCGCAGCCAACCGCAAGCTCTACGAGGCCTGCGCGTCGTCGCCGTCGGATTATTACCCGACCAACGACGTCAGTCAGCTCGAAAGCGTCTTCCTGAAAATCGGAAGCTCGATTTCGCAACTGCACTTGACGAACTGAACGACGTCAGTCGCCCAACGGCCGTTCCGCCGCCGCTGCTCAACTCGTGTGCGCAGCCACTTTGCCTGTGGTTTCGGGGAAGAAGTCGGGCGCCGCATGGCGCTTGCCGAACATCATGTCGTACTGCAGCAGACGGAAGTCGCGGATTGCCGGGTCGATCTCTTTCTGACGCGACCAATCGGGGGTGGCGTCGCCCGCCGGTGCCAACAGCAAATTGCGGTCGATGACGCGGTAGTGCTCCCGCAACTGGCCGAGGAAGCCGGTATAATAGGGATGACTGATGCCGGCAGTCTTCAGGATATGGTAGGGCAGGAAGGCTGGGCTGACGGCGCCGAGATCCTCGGCCGGGCCGCTGCGGTTCGACCAGACGATCAGCGGCGTCTGGTGATGCAGCAGCATCTGGTCGGCCGCCTCCTTGCGCGGCGCGACATTGTCCTTCATGAAACCGGTCTCGACGTAGACCGGCCCAAGCGGCGGCAGATGGTCGCCGAAGAAGGCGATGACCGTCGGCCGCTGGCGTTTCTTCGCCCATTCGATCAGCCGCTCGAGGCCGCGGTCCGCGTCGGAAGAGCCTTCGGCGTAGCTCAACAGCGATTCACGCGCCCATTGGCTGATCGGCGCCTGCACCTTATGGGTCGGATTGTTATAGCGATACGGCTCATACGGCCCGTGGTTCTGCAGGCTGACGGCGAAAAAGAACACCGGCTCGGCGCTGGTATCGGCCTCGTGGATGATCTCGTCGGTCATCGCCGCGTCCGACGCGAGCGGTCCGCGTTTTTGCATGGGCGGCAACGTCTCCTCGGACTTGAAGTCGTTGAAGCCGAAATCGGCATAGACGGCTCCCCGGTTCCAGAACCAGTTGGTGCCGGGGTGGATGGCGCGTGCCCGATAGCCCTGACTTTTCAGGAAGGTCGCCAGTGACGGGGTCGGTGTCCGCACATATTGCTGGTAAGGAATACTGCCCGCCGGCAGGAAGGCGTTGGAAAAGCCGGTCAGGGCCTCGAACTCGATGTTGGCCGTCATGCCGCCGAATTCGGGCGAGAACATGTAGCCCGTGCGCAGTGCCCGCACATTGGGGATAGGGTCGGGCGTGATGGTGACGCCGGGCAGCTTGGTCGGATCCCAGAAGGATTCGCTCATGACGACGATGATGTCGGGCTTCTCGGCGGGTACCGAGACCGTCACCTGCGGTTTGCCGATCGCTTCGATCGCCTTGCCGGAATAGCCGGGCGGCGCCGAGACATGGGCCATCGGGACGTTCAGCGCGAATGCGAGCGCAAAACCGTTCGAGGCATAGTTTTCCTTCTGGTCCCACATGATCGGGATGATCTGCAGCCGGTCGCGCGTCCATGAGAAAGTGGCATAGTCCATGATGGAGACGAAGAAGGCGATCAGCGGCACTGTCAGCGTCAGCCGGGCAAGGCGGCCCTTGTGGCTGAGCGCCGGAACGCGGCGGCGCCATAGCCGCCAGCCATAGACGAGAAGCGACAGCCCGCCGACGATGCCGATCGCCAGGGCAATGGCGGTTCCCGGGCGATCGCGTACCAGGAGCGGCATCAGCGCCACGATCTGCCGGGAATAGAGGAAATCGGTCGGATAGAGCGGATCGCCGAGATAGAGCGACTTCTGGTGGCCGACGAACGCCAGCGACAACGTCAGCGGCGCGAGGATCATCAGGCTCTGATGGCTGCGGCCGAGCACGGCGTCGAGCCCTATGAGGATCAACGCAAAAATGATGATTGTGGTCCAGCCGGGTTTGAAGGGCTGCAGAAAGAAGTCGATGGTGCCGGCAAAGTTGCCGCGCACGATCAATTCGATAGCGAACACCAGGATGGCCGCGGCCAACAGGCTGATGAAGCCATAGCGGATGACAGGCCATTTGCGCCCTGGCAGATAGCCGGTGGCCGGATCGCCTTCGAGAAACTGTGGCGCGGCCTCGGCTGCGCTCTTCTTGGTCTTTGCCACTGCGATAGTTCCCCGGCCCGCAACAAAAGCGTCACTCGACTGTCATCGAACTGTCACGCAAAGCTAGCGCCTGTGGCGGAAATAAGAAGAGCCAGCAAACAAATCGTGAGCGGTTTTCATCATGAGTGATCGCCAAAAAGCCTGCCGAAACAGGCACTCGGCCGACGTTGCGCGGTCAAGGTTGGACTTGACTTGGCCGCACGCCTTGCGTCACAGGCAACGAGAACCAGCAGCTGGGAGCCGCCGATGGCCATCGCATTCACCTTTCCGGGGCAGGGCAGCCAGGCTGTCGGCATGGGCAAGGACCTTGCCGATACCTTTGTTGAATCGCGGCGGATCTTCGAGGAAGTCGATGATGCGCTCGGCGAAAATCTATCGAAGCTTATCTGGGAAGGCCCGGAAGAGACGCTGACGCTGACCGCCAATGCCCAGCCGGCGCTGATGGCGGTGTCGCTTGCCGCAATCCGGGCGTTGGAGGCGCGCGGCTTCTCCCTGAAAGGCAAGGTCACCTATGTCGCCGGCCACTCGCTTGGCGAATATTCGGCACTTGCGGCCGCCGGTTTCGTTTCGGTCGCCGACGCCGCCCGACTGTTGCGCATCCGGGGTAACGCCATGCAGGCGGCGGTACCGGCCGGCGAGGGCGCCATGGCGGCGATCATCGGGCTGGAACAAGCCGACGTCGAAGCCGCCTGCGCAGAGGCTGCCCAAGGCGCGGCCAAAGATCCCGCGCAAGCCTTGGTTTGCCAGATCGCCAATGATAATGGCGGCGGCCAGCTGGTAATCTCCGGCGCCAGGTCGGCGGTCGAACTGGCGGCGAAGCTATGCACGGAGAAGGGCGCCAAGCGGGCGCTCATGCTGCAGGTTTCGGCGCCCTTCCATTCGGCATTGATGAAGCCGGCGGCCGAGATCATGCGGGAGGCACTGGCCGCCGTGACGAAGAGTGCACCGGCCGTGCCGCTGGTCTCCAATGTTACGGTGACCCCGACGAGCGATCCCGACGAGATCGCCCGCCGCCTCGTCGAACAGGTGATCGGGCGCGTGCGCTGGCGCGAAACGGTGGAGTGGTTCGGCGCGAATGGCGTTGCGACGCTATATGAAGTAGGCGCCGGCAAGGTTCTGTCGGGGCTGGCGCGGCGCATTAACCGCGATATTGCCACCAGTGCAATCGGATCCGCGGCGGATGTCGAGGCGGCGCTGGCGGCGCTTGCATAATCAACTGGCGATTTGACCCCGCTCCGTGCGAAGGGTGTTCGCTCAGATCAGGAGACAAAAATGTTCGAATTGACCGGCCGCAAGGCGCTCGTCACCGGCGCATCGGGGGGCATCGGCGAGGCGATCGCCCGCGTGCTGCATGGCCAGGGCGCCATCGTCGGCCTGCACGGCACGCGTATCGAGAAACTGGAGGCGCTGGCCGCCGAACTGGGCGACCGGGTCAAGCTGTTTCCGGCCAATCTTTCCAATCGCGACGAGGTCAAGGCGCTTGGCCAGAAGGCGGAGGCCGATCTCGAAGGCGTCGACATCCTCGTCAACAATGCCGGCATCACGAAGGACGGGTTGTTCGTACGCATGGCTGATGCCGACTGGGATAGCGTGATCGAGGTCAACTTGACCGCCGTGTTCCGGCTGACCCGCGAGCTTACCCATCCGATGATGCGGCGCCGCCATGGCCGCATCATCAACATCACTTCAGTGGTCGGCGTCACCGGCAATCCCGGCCAGGCCAATTATTGCGCCTCCAAAGCCGGAATGATCGGCTTTTCCAAATCGCTGGCGCAGGAGATCGCCACCCGCAATATAACCGTCAACTGCGTCGCCCCGGGCTTCATCGAATCGGCGATGACCGACAAGCTCAACGACAAGCAGAAAGAGGCGATCATGGCGGCGATCCCGACGCGGCGCATGGGCACGGGCGCCGAAGTCGCCTCTGCCGTCGCCTACCTCGCTTCCAATGAGGCGGCCTACGTCACCGGCCAGACCGTTCATGTCAATGGCGGCATGGCAATGATCTAACACTTGGGAAAACGCTTCATTCCGTCTTGGATGCACGGGATTTTTCGTGTAATGCCGCCCGCAACCCGGCGGTTCGGGCAAAAACCGGTCCTGTTCCGCTGCGTTTCCGGCAGGACCATCTTTCAGCTTGATTAGCGGCATTCTGCCCGCTAACGAAGACAGACAACCAAAAGACGAGGATGCCCAAATGAGTGACACCGCAGAGCGCGTCAAGAAGATTGTCATCGAGCACCTTGGCGTCGATGCCGACAAGGTGACGGAGCAGGCGAGCTTCATCGATGATCTGGGCGCGGACAGCCTCGACACGGTCGAACTTGTCATGGCGTTCGAAGAAGAGTTCGGCGTCGAAATCCCCGACGATGCGGCCGAGACCATCCTGACTGTTGGCGATGCGGTGAAATACATCGACAAGGCCTCGGCCTGACGCTATTTGCAGTCATCACCGGGGAGGACCTGCGATGAGGCGTGTCGTCGTCACGGGCCTTGGGCTGCTTTCGCCGTTCGGCATGGGCTTCGAGCACAGCTGGAATGAGCTTCTGACCGGCCGCAGTGCAGCCAAGCGCATCACCGAATTCGAGGTGGAAGACCTTGCCTGCAAGGTCGCCCACGTCATTCCGCGCGGTGACGGCTCCAATGCCACTTTCAATCCTGAAGCCGTTCTCGAGCCGAAGGAACTGCGCAAGATCGGCGACTTCATCCTGTACGGGATCGCGGCCGCCGACGAGGCGCTCAAGGATTCCGGCTGGCAGCCGAAGACGCATGAGGAACAGTGCGCCACCGGCGTGCTGATCGGTTCCGGCATCGGCGGCATCGAAGGCATCGCCGAGAATGCGATGATCCTCAAGGAACGCGGTCCGCGCCGCATCAGCCCGTTCTTCATCCCCGGCCAAATCATCAACCTCGTGTCCGGCCAGGTCTCGATCCGGCATGGGCTGAAAGGCCCCAACCATGCCGTCGTCACCGCTTGCTCGACCGGTGCGCACGCCATCGGCGATGCCGCCCGGCTGATCATATGGGGCGATGCCGACGTTATGGTCGCAGGCGGCGCCGAAGCGCCGGTGACGAGGCTTTCGATCGCTGGGTTCGCGGCTTGCCGCGCGCTCTCCACCGACCGCAACGACGCGCCGCAAACGGCCTCGCGCCCCTATGATCGCGATCGCGACGGTTTCGTCATGGGCGAGGGCGCCGGTGTTGTCGTGCTCGAGGAACTCGAACACGCCAAGGCCCGCGGCGCCAAGATCTATGCCGAGGTCACCGGCTACGGCCTGACCGGTGACGCCTATCACATCACCGCGCCAGCCGAGGACGGCGACGGCGCTTTCCGTTGCATGACGGCGGCGCTGAACCGGGCGAAGCTGACGCCCGCCGATGTCGACTACATCAACGCCCACGGCACCTCGACCATGGCCGATACGATCGAACTCGGCGCCGTCGAGCGGCTGGTCGGCAACGCCGCCTCGAAGATATCGATGTCGTCGACGAAATCGTCGATTGGCCACCTGCTGGGCGCGGCTGGTGCTGCCGAGGCGATCTTTTCGATCCTCGCCATTCGCGACAACATCGCGCCGCCGACCATCAATCTCGACAATCCGGAGCGCGAAACGGCGATTGACCTTGTGCCGCACAAGCCGCGAGCCCGGCAGATCGACGTGGCGCTGTCCAACTCCTTCGGCTTCGGTGGCACCAACGCCTCGCTCGTCTTCCAGCGCTACAATGGCTGACCGCTCCGCCGGTTTGCGTCTGCCGTCAATTTTGCCATATTCGCCCCTACTCTGCCCGAGGGGATTCGTCGCAAGATCAATTGGTAGGGCGCTATGAACACAAATCCGGCCGATAACGGGGAATTCGAGCAACGGGCAGCAACCCCCGGCCCGATCGTGCCGAAGACGGCCAGCGAGGCGTTGCGGCCCGAGGCCGGCACGCCGCCGCCGAAGCGCTCGCGTGCCTCGCGCAGCCAGTTCGTCGTGTTCATGAACTTCGTCATCTCTTCGGTGATGCTGATGGTTCTGGCGGCAGGCGTTGCGCTGTATTTCGGCAAGCAGGAATTCAACGAGCCGGGCCCGTCGGCCAATGGCGACACTTTCCTGGTCAAGCCGAATAGCGGCGTCCAGGAGATCGCCGACCAGCTTGAGCGGCGAGGGCTGATCAGCGACGCCCGCATCTTCCGCCTTGGCGTACGCGCCTTCGGCAATGATTCCGCCCTGAAGGCTGGCGAATACGAGATCAAGCCGCAGGCTTCGATGCACGATATCATGGAACTGCTGAAGAGCGGCAAGTCGGTGATGTATTCGCTGACCATCCCCGAGGGGCTGACGGTCGAGCAGGCACTGCAACGGATCGCTGAGCAGGACGCACTGGCCGGCGATATGCCGTCGACCACTCCACCCGAGGGCAGCCTCGCCACCGACACGCTGCGCTTCACCCGCGGCGCAACACGCCAGCAGATGGTCGACAAGCTTCTGGCCGACCAGAAAAGACTGGTCGACGAAGTCTGGCAGCGCCGAGCGCCGGATCTGCCGATCGCCAACATTGAGGATTTTGTCACCCTGGCCTCGATCGTCGAGAAGGAGACAGGTAAGGGCGATGAACGCTCGCGGGTAGCGGCCGTTTTCCTCAACCGGCTGGCCAAGGGTATGCGGCTGCAGTCGGACCCGACCATCATCTACGGCCTGTTCGGCGGCAAGGGCAAACCCATCGACCGCCCGATCTATCAGTCGGACATCCAGAAGCCGACGCCCTACAACACCTATCTGATCAACGGCTTGCCGCCGACGCCGATCGCCAATCCCGGCCGTGCGGCGCTGGAGGCAGTCGCCAATCCGTCGAAGACCAGCGATCTTTACTTCGTCGCCGACGGCAGCGGCGGCCACGTCTTTGCCGCGACGCTCGATGAGCATAACGAGAATGTCGCTCGCTACCGGGCACTGCTGAAAAAGCAGGCGCAGGACGCCGCCAAGGCCGGGGCAACCAATACCGGAGCCGACACGCCGGCGGGAGCCATCGTTGACGATGCGGGGGCTACCGCCGCCCAGTAGGGCCAGACGCCATCAGGTCGGCCCTGTGCATGTCCGGGTGGATGTGCAAGGGCTGCTATGGCATTGAAATTCACATGATCCTGTCCGGAGCAATCGTTCCGGCTTGAGGGGCATTCGGCAAGGGGACGCACGGCAACATGAACTTGCAGAGTATGACCGGTTTTGCGCGCAGTGTCGCCGAACACGAAGGCACTTCGATTGCCTGGGAAGCCAAGTCCGTCAACGGCAAGAGCGTCGAGGTCAGGCTGCGGCTGCCGCAAGGTTTCGACCGGCTGGAGCCGGCAGTCAGGCAGACGGTGCAAAAGCGTTTTGGGCGCGGTAATTTCCAGATGACGCTGACCATTGGCCGCGCCGCCGGCGCGCAAGCGCAACCCGTGGTCAACGAGGCTTTCCTGAAGGATCTGGCGGGGTTGGCCAAGCGGCTGCAGGAGCAGTTCGGAGTAGCGCCTGCGGCGGCCGACGGACTGCTTGCGCTGCGCGGCGTGCTCGACATTCCCGAAGCCATCGAAACCGAAGAGGCGCGCAGTGCGCTCGATACCGCGATATTGTCGGCGCTGGAAGCAGCACTGGACGGGCTGCAGCAGGCGCGCCAAGGCGAAGGTGCGGCGCTTCGTTCCCTGCTGTCCGGCCATATCGATGCCATCGAGGCGCTGACACTGCGGGCCGAGGCCGATCCATCACGCGAGCCGGCCACGATCCGCGAAAGGCTTGCAGAGCAGATCCGGCTGCTGATGGACGCATCAGCCAATCTGGATGCCAGCCGGCTGCATATGGAAGCGGCGTTCCTGGCCACCAAGGCCGACATACGCGAGGAGATCGACCGGCTGAAGACGCACGTGGCGTCGGGCCGGGCGCTGCTCGCCGGCGGTGGCGCCGTCGGCCGCAAGCTCGATTTCCTGGCGCAGGAATTCAACCGCGAATCGAATACGCTGTGTTCCAAGTCGAATGCTGCCGCGGTCACCGCCATCGGACTGGAACTGAAGGCGGTCGTCGACCAGTTTCGCGAACAGGTCCAGAATCTGGAATGATCCCGATGCCAAGCCACATGACTGCCAAGCCCCATGACCACTAGGGATGTGGGTTCCCGCATTCGGCGCCGCGGGCTGATGCTGGTGTTGTCGTCGCCCTCAGGCGCCGGCAAGTCGACGATCGCGCGCAACCTGCTGGAGAGCGATTCCAGCCTGGAATTGTCGGTCTCGGTCACCACGCGGCCACGCCGCGGCAGCGAGATCGAGGGTGTCCATTACCACTTCCGCACGATGCGCGAGTTCGAGCGGCTGCGCGATTCCGATGCGCTGCTCGAATGGGCGGAGGTGCACGGCAATTGCTACGCGACGCCGCGCGAGCCGGCCGAACAGGCGCTGGCAGAAGGCCGCGACATGCTGTTCGACATCGATTGGCAAGGCGCTCAGCAGCTCAAGGAGAAGATGCGCGCCGACATCGTCTCGATCTTCATCCTGCCGCCGTCGATGAAGGAATTGAAGGCGCGGCTGAAGCGTCGCGCCGAGGACCAGGAAGCGGTAATCGAGACGCGGCTCAAGAACGCCCGTAATGAGATCGAGCACTGGAAGGAATATGATTTCGTCATCGTCAACGACGATCTTGACCGCGCTTTCGCCGAGGTGCGCGGCATCGTCACGGCCGAACGGCTCAGACGCGATCGCCGGCCGGGCTTGTTCGATTTCGTCTCGGGGCTGCTCGATGAGAAGACGGATTGAGCACCTTTATCGTAAGCGTCCGGCCTGCGGCGTCTTTCGGGACGGTGGCGATCACACGAAGATAGTGTCCACTTGTCGGGATAATTGACATTTGCCGATGTTGGTTGACGAGAGAGACGCCCTCGTACCAGCGATCAACGTCGGCATAAAACGCGATAGAGAGTTGGCATGCCGATTGAATTATGGGGCTTTTGACACACCGAATGGCCGAAAGATCAGCGTCGCGCTCGAGGAGATGGGGCTGCCCTACACGGTGAAGGTGGTCGACATCACGAAGGGCGAACAGCATGCCTCTGGGTTTCTGCGTATTAGCCCCAACAATCGCATCCCCGCCATCGTCGATCCCGCCGGACCGGACGGTAGACCGATCAGCGTGTTCGAGTCGGGTGCCATCCTAATTTACCTAGGCCAGAAGACCGGCCACTTTTGGCCGTCCAGACTCAGCGCGCAAGTCCCTGTGTTGGAATGGCTGATGTGGCAGGTGGGTGGTTTCGGTCCGATGCCGGGCTAGGTGCACCACTTTCTTGGCGTGACCGACGACCAGGACCGCCGCTACGGACTGGCACGCTATAGCGCAGAGACCCGACGCCTGTACGGAGTCGCCGATCGGAGGCTGGCGGAGGTCGAGTATTTCTCGGGCGAGCTGTCGATCGCCGATTTTGCTATTCTCGGCTGGGCATGGCGGCACGAGCGGCATCAAGTCGATCTTGCCGAATTTCCGAATGTTGAGCGCTGGTATGGGACTATGATGGCACGGCCGGGGGTTCAACGCGGCTTTGCGGTATCGCTCTCCTGATGGAACGACACGAAGCTCGACGCTTCCGTGAATTCGCTCCTGTCTTCGACAATATTTTCGTCATATTGCGGCAGGTCGTCTGTAATGGTGAACCAAGGTGCCTTGGAGCCGACGAAAATGTGCGCGCTTGGGCGAATGTTTGGGTCGTCGACGAGGGTCCCCATAGCGATGTGGGCGAACGCGCCGTCACGACCAACCGCAAAAAGGAACGACCCGCATAGCTTGCATCGCTCGTCATGCCAGCTATTGCCGTCGACGATCTGGATTTTGTCCTCCCCACTCGTGATGCGCAATTTGACACGCTCTATGCCTGCGAGTGGCTTGAACGCTGCGCCGGTTGCGCGACGGCAGATCGAGCAATGGCAATTCACGGCAAATATGAACTCGTCCGTCACCTTATAGGTGACTGCACCGCACTGGCATGATCCACCTAGCGTGCGGGTGTTGGTCGGCTCCTGCAGCGTCACGACTGGCATTCCTCTGTGCGATCGAAGTTTACCAGATAGCACACTTTTATCGGACTTCAGGCGGGTAGTCGGGGCGACGCTTTGTCTGGGCGGGTGTCAAGTGTTCAATGATCTGTACAATGTCGGTCCGTCCGATCTGCGGATAGTGCTCTCGCATCCCCGTGACCTCTTGGGGCCATTCCGATTCTCTCCAAGGAACGCTGCCGCCTCGGACAGGCGCAGATCGGTGCAGCGCGTGACCCACACAATCGCGATCCTGCTGGCATCGCCGTCACAAACATAGCGCATATAGCCCGGCAAAATCGATATTTCGCGCCAGCGTATGGTGGATATTTTCTCGCCTGCCTCGATAAGTGGGAAAAGCCGAGCGACCACTCCAAGTTCCTGCATCACAGCCTCACACCGCATTCGTCAGCCGCACGAATTCCTCGACGCTGAGCGTCTCCGCACGCCTGGTCGGATCGATGCCGGCGCGGGTGAGCAGCGCCTCGCCGCCAAGGCTTTTCACGCTCTGCCGCAGCATTTTCCGGCGCTGGCCGAACGCCGCTTCGGTGACGCGGCTGAGCCGTTTCACCTCTGCCGGCAAGGGGCTGGCGCGTGGCACCAGATGCACAACCGAGGACGTCACCTTGGGTGGCGGCGTGAACGCCTGCGGCGGCACGTCGAAGGCAATCCTCGCCTCCGTCCGCCACCCTGCCAGCACGCCGAGCCGGCCATAGGCCTCGCTGCCGGGGCTGGCTGCAATGCGTTCGGCGACCTCGCGCTGGAACATCAGCGTCATCGATGTGTAGAAAGGCGGCCACTCGGTGACGGTCAGCCAACGGATCAGCAATTCGGTGCCGATATTGTAAGGCAGGTTGGCGACGATTTTCGCCGACCCGCTGCTTCCCGGCACTCCTTTGGCAAGCGCTGCAAAATCAGTTTTCAGCGCATCGCCGGCCACGATCTCGAGCCGACCCGGATAGTGGTTCGCGATCTCGGCCAAGGCCGCCAGGCAGCGCTCGTCGCGCTCGATCGCGACGACCCGCCGGGCGCCGTTGAGGAGCAGGGCCCTAGTCAGCCCGCCCGGACCGGGACCGACCTCGATAACCGTAACGTCGCTCAGGTCGCCGGCGGTCCGCGCAATCTTGCTTGTCAGGTTAAGGTCGAGCAGAAAATTCTGGCCGAGCGCCTTTTTCGCCTGCAGCCCATGGCGCTCGATCACCTCACGCAGCGGCGGCAGCCCGTCTATGCTCATCGGGCTGGGCTCATTGGGTTAGGATCATCGGATTGGGCTCATTGGCCTGCAGTTTTTGTCCCAGTATCGGCAAGTAGGCGAGCGAGCTTCAGTGCGCCAATCAGACTGTCGGCGCGGGCGATGCCCTTGCCGGCGATGTCGAAGGCGGTGCCATGGTCGGGCGAGGTGCGGATGAAGGGCAGGCCGAGCGTGACGTTGACAGCCTCGTCAAACGCCAGCGCCTTGGCCGGGATCAGCGCCTGGTCGTGATACATGCAGAGCGCCACGTCGTAGCCGGCGCGGGCGCGAGCATGAAACAGCGTGTCGGCGGGCAATGGCCCGAAGGCGTCGATCCCTTCCTGCCTCAGCCTGTCGACCGCCGGGCGTACGATGCGCTCATCTTCGGTGCCCATCGCGCCGCCTTCGCCGGCGTGCGGGTTGAGGCCGGTAATGGCGAGCCGCGGCTTGGCAATTCCGAAGCGGTTTGCAAGGTCGGCGGCGGTGATGCGGCCGGTGGTGACGATCAGGTCGGTCGTCAGCGCCTTCGGCACCTCGGCCAGCGCGATGTGGATGGTGACCGGCACGGTGCGCAGGTCCGGTCCGGCAAGCAGCATCACCGGCGTCACCTCGGTACCGGTATGAAGCGATGCCAGATGCGCCAGATATTCGGTGTGGCCGGGAAAGCGAAAGCCGGCATCGTAGAGCGGCTTCTTGGCAATGGGGCAGGTGACGACCGCGGCAGCGCGGCCGGCCAGGCAGTCGGCGACGGCGCGGTCGATCGCCTCGACGATGCCGGCGGCGTTGGCTGGATCAGGGCGGCCGGGACTGTCGATGAAACGGGCGGCAAGCGCCACCACCGGCAGCGCGCGCGAAAACATCTCCGGCGCTAGCGCCGGCGTTGTCTCGGCCATCGCAATATCGGCGCCGAGCCTGTGCGCCCGCGCGGCAATCAGTGCCGGATCGGCAAGAAGATAGAAAGACGGAACGCCGGCGGTATCGCGGGCCTGCCAAGCGGCGATGGCGATGTCCGGCCCCACACCGGACGGATCGCCGACGCTCAGCGCCAGCGGAAGCTCTGCGTGAGGCACGGCTATCGCGACTTCAGCGCTCGATGATGCGGGCTTTCTTCCGCAACTCCTCGACATATTTCTTCGAGAGCTCGTCGGCGTTCTTGTCGCTCGAACCTTCATTCTGGAACACCATCTGCGCGACTTTGTCGTCTGACACCTCGCGCGACGAGCAGATGCCGATGAATTCGACGCCGCGGTCGGTTTCGCGCGTCGTGGTGGCGCCGCCAACCTTTGTAGCTTTTATCTGCTCGGCCCAGTCCAGCGGCAATTGCGGCGCCAGCACCCGGCCGAGATCGCGAACGGTGACATCCATCAGGCCCTTGGCGAATTCGCGCGTGGTGTTGCAGCCGTTGAAGCGGGCGCGCATGGCGTCGGCTTCGCGTTTGCGCTTGGCCAGCGTCGCGCTTCGCTCGGCGGCCGGCACCACGAAAATGACCTGCTGCAGCATGTACTCGGTGGCACTCGGTTTGCTACCGCCTTTCTCGAGCATGCGCTTGACGAGGTCCTGCTCGCTTATGGCGCCGCCGCCGTCGCTAGAACGGTGACGCGCGGTCAGCGCCTGGTTCCAGGCCATCTGCGCCCGGATAAACTCCTTGAAATGCTCCTTGGAGACGCCGGATTGCGCCATGGCGCCGTCAAGCTGCTTGAGCGGCATCTTGTTGCTCGTGGCGAAACGCTGATAAGCGGCATCGACCTGCGCGTCGCTGATGCGGATGCCGAGCCGCCTGGCTTCGGCCATGCGCAGCGTCTGGTCGATCATTTCCTGGCCGGCATCGCCCTTTTTGTGCTGCAGGCGCAGGAAAGCCGCGCGATGCTGGATGTCGCCGGTGGTGATCGGTATATTGTTGACGACGTATTTGATCTCGCTGGCGAAAACCGGCCGCGTCACTGCGGTGATCGAGACCGCCACCAGCAGCGCGAAGCCTGCCGAAAAGAGGTATTTCCTCATCGAAAGCATCCCAATTCCATCTCGATTCGGCCCAACCTGTCCCAGTTCAGGCCGCGGAAATTCGTGCCTGCTCTATGCGGCGAAACAATGTCGTCCGCCAGCCGCCCCGTTGCCGACTGCTGCTCCCCTTATTGGATGGTGTCGATGGAGCGTTGCGACGAGCCGAAATCGCCGAGCGTGCGGAACGACAGGTTGAAGCCGACGTTCTGCGATACTTCCTTGGTGTTCAGGTCACGTCTTTCCGAAAACGTCATCAAATAGGTAAAGCACGAATCGCTATAGGCAAAGCCGACCCCGTCCTTGACCAGGATGCTCTGCTCCAGATCATACGTGCCGGTGCCAAAGACGCGCCAATTCTCAGCAAGATGCGTCGAGGCGCCGAGCGTGATCTCATGGCGATCCGTGGAGAAGCCATAGAGCGGCTGCGCCTGGATGAAGGCGTATTTGGCGCTCAGCGATACGGGCAGGCCTGAAAAGGCGGCCTTTACCTCAGCGCGGCGGACCTCGAAGCTTTGCTCGTCGAAACGGCCGCTGACCGAGCCGGAAAATCCGCTGGGGCTATTGAAGCCGACAAGGCCGACATAGTCGGAGGTTGCGGTTTCAAGACCCGAATAGGCGCCGACATTGACCAGATCCGGCGTGCCGAACGAGTTCTGGCCGCCGAGTTGGTAGGATTGGCCGAACACCGCATTGGTGCTCCAGCCATTGTCGTACGCGCCGGAATAGCGCAGCCCGACATTGGCGCGCGTGCCGCCTTCCATGCGGTCATAGCCGGAGAATTTGTCGCGCTCGAACAGCGTCGTGGCGTCGAAGACGAAGCTCTGGGCGTCCTCGTTGGGGACCGCCAGCCCGCCGACATATTGCTCGTTCGGACGCATGAACACTTGCGCCATCGGTTCGAAGACATGGCTGGAACTGGTCATCGAGAACAGTACCGGCCAGCGCATCTCAAGGCCGGCGGTCGCCATGTAGCGGGCAAGCGACGAACGCATGTCGTCGTCAACGCCGAGATTGGTCGCCATCTGGTTGACGGCGTCGAGCGAGGCCGAGGAGGCGTTGACATAGCCGGCGTCGCCGCGCAGCGCCAGCAGCGGCGTCAGCAGCAGCCCGCCATCGGTGGTGAAGGTGCGCTTCCATTCGGCCTCAGCGGTAACGCGGCCGGATTGACCGTCGATGCCGCGGACGTTGTTGACGGACGAAGGGATGCCCGAATCTGCAAGAGCCGTATCGAGCCTGTCGCGGTCTATGATCCGCGCGTTGACGTCGAACGACAGCTGCCCGCCGGCCACCGGCATGTCGGGGATATAGGCGTAGTCGAGCGAGGGCAGCACCCAGGGCTGCTTGGCGGCGCGGGCGGTCGGATCGCTAGCGAGGGTGTCTTCTTGAACGTCGAAGTGCATGGCGCGCACATCGAAATAATTGCGATCGTTGAGCCCCGTCAGGTACACCTCGGAGCGGTGTACGCTATCGTTGAAGCCATCGATATCGTAGGTGCGCGAGAAACTCTTGTCGCTCTGCAGCAGGATGTCCCAGCCGAAGTCCCAGCGCGGGTTGATGGCGAACTGGCCTTGGGTGCCCATCATGCCGCGGAACCTGTTCGGATCGCCCTCGGTACCCGAACTGACGTTGTGGCCATTGTCGTCGATGAAGGCATCGGGATTCTCTTGACGGATGCCCGCAATCTTCAGGCTGTACTGACCGTTGTTGAAGCGCTGCCTCCACTCGGCCTCACCGAGGAAACCCTGTCTGGTATAGCCGCTGCCGGTGACAGTTAGATCGTAGGTCGGCGAGAGCGCGAAATAATAGGGAACTCTAACACCGACGCCGAGATCGCTCTTGTAGGCGACGCCGGGGATCAGGAAGCCGCTCTTGCGCTTGACCGTCGGGTCGGCGATCTCGAAAGCCGGCAGATAGGCCAGTGGAAAGCCGAAGAACTCGAAATTCGAATTCTCGAAGCGAACCGTCTTCTTCTCGCCGTTCCAGATGATCTTCCTGGCCTTGATACGCCAGGTCGGCGCTTTGTCGGGCTTGTCCTCGCACGGCTCGCAGGCGGTGTAGACGCCATTGTGGAACGTCGTCAGCACGCCGCCCATGCGCTCCGCGCTTTCGGCGGCGAAATACGCCTTGTCGACGGTCTCGACACGCAGCGCGTTGACGAAGCCGTCGGCGAAATCGTCGGTGATGTCGGCATGCTGCGAATAGATTTTGGTGCCGTCGCTGTTGACGAGCTCGACATTGCCGCTGGCGACGAGGCGTTTGGTGTTGCGGTTGTATTCGACCCGCTGGGCGACGAGACGGTTGCCGCCATAGTCGATCTGGACGCCGCCGACGGCCGTCACAGTCTGCTTGTCGTTGTCGTAGACCAGCGTATCGGCTGCCAGCAGCATCTGCGTGCCGCTCGGAACCTTCGTTGCCAGCTCACTGACGTCCTGGGCGAAAACCGGAGCAACCGGGGCAGCGCCGGCAAGCAGGCATGCCAAGGCGCTCGCCGCAGAGAGGCGTGCCAAACCGGCGTGCCTATGGCTGCGCAAAACCGCCTCCCTCACTAGCCGTCTTCCTTGTATAGCAGGAATGTCACCCCGAAGAACATAGCCACGACAACCGGGACCCAAGCCGCTACGGCAGTGGGTACGAATCCCGCTACGCCGAATGCCTTGACCAGCACCGAAACGACATAAAGCAGAAAGCCGGCCACGATGCCACCCAGAATCATCGTCGCCGACTGCCCCATCCTCGCAAATCGCATTGATACCGTTGCCGCAATCAGCGTCATCGCGACGAGCAGGAAGGGCAGCGCAATCAGGGAATCGAACTGCATGGCGAAGGCATTTGCCTTGAGGCCGAAGGAGCGGGCCACCTCGATCTTGCCGGGCAGATCGTAGAAGGGGATGGTCTCAGGGCGCGCCAACCGCTCTTGCACGAATTCCGGCTTGAGATCGGTCGGCAGCCGATCGCTGGGTAACGACTGGATGGTGCCGTCCCGGAACACCTTGACGTCCCGCAATTCCCAGTAGCCGTCCCGCAAAAAGGCGTGCGCGGCATCCTTGCGCTCGATGATGTCGCCTTGCGGGCTGAAACTGAAGAAGACCGCGTCGGCCATCTCCAGGCCTTGATTGAGAATGGCGCGCGCGCCGATGATGGTATCGCCGGAGCTGGTTTTCTGCCTGATCCAGGGCGCGGCGTCGGCCGAGACGGTGTTCGACTTGCCCGAACGGAGCTGGGTCTCGATCTGCTCGGACCAGGAATAGGCGTGCGCGGCTATCGGATTGATGACGCCAACCGACAAGGCCCCAAACAGCAGCGCCCCGATGCAGCACGGCAGCAGGAACTGCCATGCGGAAACCCCGGCGGAACGGGCGATGACCAATTCATATTTGCGGTTGAGCGACACCAGGGTCGCCATCGCCGAGAACAGGCCGACGAACGGCACCGTCTGCAGCATGATCATCGGCATCCGGAGCCCCGAAATGGCGAACGCAGTTGCGTAGGTGAAGCCCGGCACGCCGGTCGTGCGGCCGGAAAGCTCGGTGAAATCGATCAGGAACACCAGCGCCAAAAGGCCGATGAAGAACCAGATGGTGATCGTCACATAGCGAAAGAAGAAGTACCGACCCAGAGTCCAGCCCATCAGCCGGCTCCCTGTCCGGATGCGCCACGCCGGGCAAAGCGGAGCTTGACGGCGCTCCAGCCGTCATTGAAGCGGCCGGCAAGATTGGTTATCCAATCGGCCCAAGCAACCGGCAGTTCCATCGTCCGGTTGGAAACGATGAACCAGATAGCGATCGCCGATGCCACGATCGGGACGCCGTAGACCATATAGGCATATTGCGGCACCTTGTCGGCCTTGCCGGCGGCAAAGAACCCGAGCCAGCGCACGAACAGCGCGATCGCGATTGCCGTGATCAGCGGGTGCACGCGCGCCTCGCGATGCGAGCGCGCATCTCCGGCGACCGCAAGCGCGATCAGCGCAAAGACGAGCGAATAGGACCACTCGGAAAAACGCTGGTTGAGCTCGGCCAGGTACCTGTTCGGCTTTTGCTGGTACATCTTGTCGTTCGGACTGGGATTGAGCAGGTACTGGGTCGTCCGGTCCTTCGGCAAAAGCAGAATGTCAGATGACGCCGACAAGAAAGCGGACAAGTCGAAGGCGTAGGAGGTGAACCGGATTACCGAGAGGTCGCCGGTCATGGTTTTGCGATGGATGACGCCGTCATTCATCATCAGCACCTTCTCGTCGCCGCGTTCGATGATGCTGCCGGTCTTGGCATAATAGATGAGATTGACGCCTTCTTCGCGCGAGTCGGCGACGAAGATGCCGCCGAGGCGATTGTCGGGAAGCCGTTCGCCAACCTGCAGGAACAGGCCATCATCGATCTTGCGGAAGGTGCCTTCCTGGATGATCAACGACAACAGGTCGGCACGCGACGAAGCAATCAACTCGCGGTTCTTCTGGCGTGCGTAAGGGTCGACGCCATTGTCGACAGCAAACGAAAAAACGCTGGCTGCGAGTGCCAGAAGCATGATCGGCCTGACGATGGTCCAGCGTGAAGCGCCGGCGGCATTGATGACGGCCAGCTCCGAATCCGAATTCATCACGCTGAGGATCTGCGCGACCGCGACGACTAGGGCGAACGGCACGACGATCGGAACGATCGACGGGACGATCAGCGCTGCGACTTCGAAGAAGGTGAGGGCCGACTGACCGCTATCGGTGACGAGGTCGATGCGGGCGAGCACCTGAGTCGTCCAGACGATCGCCAGCGTCCAAACGAGCGCCAGCGCGAATACCGCGAAAGCACGGCGCATGATGTAACGTTCAACGACCTTCATGAAGGCTTTTCTCGGCGGTTTCGAACGGCATCATGCCTTGGAATAAGGTAGTCGTCCGGCGCCGGCTGCACAACTGGCTCAGTTTGGCGGTTCGATCTGGGTTCCGTATCGCAAATTCCGCTGGGCCGGAGTGTCGGCGGCAATGGATAAGAAAGGGCGAACATTGTTGGTTAACAACAGGTTGCGGCGGGAAGCGGGGCCGTGCCGCGACGAATCGTGGATGGTTCAATGTCGCATATGGGAGCGATTTCGGCCAAAGTCTTGTCAAATGCGGCAAAACGACCAAATGTCGCGCCGATCGCCGCCGCGGCGGCGTGATAAGACGGGTCAGGATCTGTTGAGCCCCAGCATGGAAGCGGAAAAATTGCGCAGTCAAACCGGTTGGGAAGCGGTCTTTGATGGCGCGATTGTGATCGGCGCCGGCGCGGCCGGCCTTGCCGCCGCCCACGCCCTGATGAAGGCCGGCGTACCGACGCTCGTCCTGGAAAAGGAGAGCCGGCTTGCCGAGCCCTGGCATCGGCGGCACCAACGTCTGCACCTCAACACGCATCGCGATCTCTCGACGCTGCCCGGCATCGGCTATCCCGCAGGCACCCCGGCCTTCCCGCACAGAACCGCCGTCATTCGCCATCTGAACGATTTCAGCCAAGTGCACCGGCTGCCTGTCACATTCGGCGTTGCCGTCGAAGAGATCACGTTCGATGGCGATCACTGGACCGTACAGACCAATTCCGGATCCCGTCCGGCGCGCCATGTCGTCGTCGCCACCGGGCGCGACCGGCAGCCGTTTATTCCCGCATGGAAAGGCATGAAGGATTTTGCCGGCCGGATCGTCCATTCGGCAGATTTTGGCGAGGCGAAAGACTATGCCGGCAAAAAGGTGCTGGTGGTCGGTGCCGGCAATTCGGGTTTCGACGTCCTCAATCATCTTGCGGATGCAGACGCCGAAAGCATCTGGCTGTCGGCCCGCAATGGTCCGTCATTGCTGCCGAAACGCATCTGCAAGATCGCCGTCCACAGGCTTTCGCCTTTCATGGCGCGCTTGCCGGTACGGATTGCCGATGCGGTGATGGCGACAACCCAGCGCCTGGTTTTCGGCGACCTGACGAAATTCGGGCTTCCGCCGGCCTCCATAGGAGGTGCGAGCCGTCTGAGCGCCGACTACACTGCGATTGCAGCCGATGACGGCGCGGTTCGCGCCATCAAGGCAGGCATGATCGTGGTGGTGCCGCCATTGCGAGAATTTACTCGCGACGGCATCATATTGAACGACGGCAGGTTTATCACGCCCGATATCGTCATCTCAGCGACCGGCTACCGGACCGGGCTGGAGCAGATGGTCGGCAAGCTCGGCGTTCTCGACGGCAAGGGCGTTCCGCTTTTCAACGGCGGCGAAGCCGACCCGCGATTGCCCGGTCTGTGGTTTACCGGCATGCGGCCGAGCATTCGCGGTTGTTTCGCCAATGCCCGCATTCAGGCTAGGGCGATAGCGGCGCGGATCAAGCGGCGATAATGAGCAGGACTATGCCGACTGTTCCGCCCGCAATAGACACGCCTTGTTGGAACGTGCTCGAACCGAAAGGTCAATGATCATGACGCCAGTCAGCATTCGCTACATTGTCGATGATGTCGCCGCCTCGATCGACTTCTATTGCGGACATCTGGGCTTCGCCGTCCAACAGGACGCGCGACCGGCTTTTGCCTCCGTCACGCGCGGCGCGTTACGGCTCCTTCTAAGCGGACCCGGCAGTTCGGGTGCTCGGGCGATGCCCGACGGCCGGCAGCCGGTGCCGGGAGGCTGGAACCGCATCCTGCTGGTGGTGCCGGACCTGAAAGAAGAGGTTGCGCGTCTCAAGAGTGCTGGACTTGTCTTTCGCAACGATATCATAACGGGCGTCGGCGGTTCCCAGACCCTGCTCGAAGACCCATCCGGCAATGTCATCGAGCTGTTTCAACCCGCCGCTCACTGACGCAATAACACGGCATCTTAGATCCGATCTGCCCAATCGAACGCCTCTCCCCGATAATCCAACGCATTTCCCCGAAAGCAGGACATGATGAATTCGAGACCCTCGATCGCCTTCGCCAAATTCGCCGCGCCCAAAAAGGGCAGCGTTTTCGTTCTGGCGGCCGACGAGGGCGGCCTCGGTGATGCGGTCAGGGCCTGCGATCCGGCAAAGACCCTCGAGCGGGCCTTTCCCGTCGCCGACTTCACCGGCAAATTCGCCAGCCAGGTCGAAGTGCTGGCACCGGAAGGGACGTCGCTCGAGCGGCTGGTGGCGGTCGGCGCCGGCAAGGGCTCCAATCTCGATGACTACGCCTGGCTGAAACTCGGCGGCACGATTGCCGCATCCTTTCGCAAGGCAACCGAAGTGGCCGTCGTGCTCGATCTTCCCGGCGCCGCCGTCAGCGGCAGGCAAGCCGTTCAGCTTGCCGCGGGCATCCTGCTGCGCAGCTATTCCTTCGACAAGTACAAGACCAAAAAGGACAATGGTGACGGCAAGCGTGAGCCAAAAAAGCCGGTAAAGGTGACCATTCACACGGCCGATCCGGCGGCCGCAAAGAAGGCCTTTGCCGATGAAGCGGCGGTGATCGACGGCGTCTTGCTGGCGCGCGATTTGGTCAATGAACCGGCCAATGTGTTGGGACCGGTGGAATTCGCCGCCCGCATCGCCCAACTGGAGGCGCTCGGCGTCACGGTCGAGATCCTGGCCGAGAAGGAGATGAAGAAGCTCGGCATGGGTTCGCTGCTGGGCGTAGCGCAGGGCTCGCCGCGTGGCGCCCGCATCGCCGTCATGCGGTGGGACGGCGGCAAGGCCAAGGAAAGCCCGGTCGCCTTCGTCGGCAAGGGAGTCACCTTCGACACCGGCGGCAATTCGATCAAGCCGGCCTCCGGTATGGAGGACATGAAGGGCGACATGGGCGGCGCTGCTGCCGTCACCGGGCTGATGCACGCGCTGGCCGCGCGCAAGGCGAAGGTCAATGTCGTGGGCATTGTCGGGCTGGTCGAAAACGCCGTCGACGGCCACGCTCAACGACCGGGCGACATCGTCACCTCGATGTCTGGCCAGACCATCGAAGTGCTCAACACCGACGCCGAGGGCCGCCTCGTGCTGGCCGATGCGCTGTGGTACTGCAACGACCGCTTCCAGCCGAAATTCATGATCAATCTGGCGACGCTGACCGGCGCCATCATGGTCGCGCTCGGCCAGCATTATGCTGGCCTGTTCTCTAATAATGACGAGCTAGCGGACCGGCTGACGGCGGCCGGTCAGGCGACGCAGGAGCGGTTGTGGCGCATGCCGCTCGGCGCCGAATACGACAAGCTGATCGAGTCCAAGAATGCCGACATGAAGAATATTGGCGGCCGTTATGGCGGCGCCATCATCGCCGCGCAGTTCCTGCAGCGCTTCGTCAAGGACACGCCCTGGGCGCATCTCGACATTGCCGGCACCGCGATGGGCTCGCCCTCCAACGAGATCAACCAGTCATGGGCTTCCGGATTCGGCGTCAGATTGCTCGACCGATTGGTGCGCGATCATTACGAGCAATGAGCGGCGCGCCAAATGATTTAGACTGAAGTCATGGCCGAAATCCTGTTCTATCACCTGACCGAATCGACCCTGGAGGACGCGCTGCCCGGCCTCCTGGAGCGCAGCATCGATCGCGGCTGGCGCGCCGTGGTGCAGACCGGCACCGAGGAACGGCGCGACGCGCTGGACCAGCATCTGTGGACTTTCCGGGACGATTCGTTCCTGGCCCATGCAACGGACCGCGAAGCCCATCCCGCCGAGCAGCCGGTGCTTCTGACCGTCGGACCTGACAATCCGAACCAGGCGCAGATACGCTTCCTGGTCGATGGCGCGGTGCCGCCGGAGCTTGGCGGCTACCAGCGCGCCGTGTTCCTGTTCGACGGCCACGATGCAGCCCAGCTAGAGGCGGCACGCACGCACTGGAAGACAATGAAGGAGGCCGGCCACACCGTGACCTACTGGCAGCAAACACCGGACCGGCGCTGGGAACGCAAGGCTTAGAAGACCTGAGCAAGCCCGATGCCGCCTGATGATCAAACACGAAGCATATCGATAGATGCCGCACTTGTTCGCCGCTTGATTGCCGCGCAGTTCCCTGAATGGGCGGACCTGCCGGTAGAGCCGGTCGAGCCTGGCGGCTGGGACAACCGCACCTTCCGGCTGGGCGATCGAATGTCGGTGCGGCTGCCCAGCGCTGCCGCCTATGTTGCCCAGGTCGAGAAGGAGCATCGCTGGCTGCCTCGCCTCGCGCCTCACTTGCCTCTGCCGATACCGGTGCCACTGGCCAGAGGCGCGCCCGGTGAAGGCTATCCATGGCCTTGGTCCGTCTATCGCTGGCTTCGCGGCCGGCCGGCGGCTGGTGGGCTGATTGCCGATCTCAATGAATTCGCTCGTTCGCTGGCCGGCTTTCTGGTTGCGCTCTACCGGATCGACGCCGCTGGCGGACCACCGGCAGGTCAGCATAATTTCCACCGCGGTGGCCAGCTTTCAGTCTACGACGCCCAGACCCGAGCCGCGCTTTCGGCGCTCGGCGGCCGCATCGACAAGGCAACCGCCGAGGCGGTGTGGGCGACCGCGCTCGGCTCGCGATGGCAAGGGCCGCCGGTCTGGGTCCATGGCGACGTTGCCTCAGGCAATCTGCTCGTCGAAGATGGCAAGCTCTGCGCGGTCGTCGATTTCGGCAGTTCGGCTATCGGCGATCCTGCCTGTGACCTGGTGATCGCATGGACGGAATTTTACGGCGAGAGCCGCCAGGCGTTCCGCGACGCCATTTCCCTTGACGAGCACAGCTGGGCGCGCGCTCGGGGCTGGGCGCTCTGGAAGGCGCTGATCGTCGCTTCGGGACATGACGGCAACCAGCGCGAGGCGGAAAAATCGTGGCGGGTTATCAATGAGGTGCTGGCGGATCACACAAACAGTTAGAGCGGGATGGAGAATTCAGTTTGAACGCATCCCGCTCCAAAAACGAAAGCATTACTGCCCGCCCGTCTCCCTCCTGAACGTGTCGAAATCGACCTGCATGCCGTTGAAGATAGAGCTCCAAGCGCCCATGGTCGACTGGATGTCCTTGATGGTTGCGTCATAGTCGTCGGCACGGGCCGGTGCGGAGGCCAGCGTCAGGGTCAGCGCGTGGACCGTGGAGGCGAGCAAGGATGCATGATGAAGCGAAGAGGGCGTGGATGAAAACGATATGGAAGCTGTTCATGGCGTTCTCCTCTGGTTTTTGTTGGCCTTACGATGTAAGGTAATGTCGAAAATTAACCTTACAGCGTAAGTTGTCAAGCGGCACCATGGACATATCAGTCAAAAAAAAGCGAACGCGCGGCCGGCTGTCTCGCGAGATGATCGAGGATGCGGCTTTCGAGGTAATCGAGAGGGAGGGGCTTTCCGGCTTTTCGATGCGCAAGCTGGCGGCAGAACTCGGCTGCGAAGCGATGAGCATCTACCATCATTTCCCCTCCCAGGCGCATCTTTACGAGGCACTGGTCGATCGACAGATCAGCTCGATCAAGATTCCTGACGACGGCATGCCTTGGCGCCAGCGGATCCACGTCGCCGTGAAGGAATACCGCCGGGTCGCCACCGAACATCCCGCCTTTGCGCCGTTCATTGTGGTCTACCGCATGAATTCGCCGGCATGTCTCGCCAAGCTGAACCACGTGATCGGCCTGTTCGAAGCCGGCGGTTTCGGTTTGGAACTCAGCGCCCGGTTGTTCCGAGCCACGAGCTACTATCTGATGGGCGCGATCCTTGACGAGACGGCCGGCTACGCCAAGGGGCCTTCGGCGGTCACCACGGTGAGCGATGAAGCGCTAGCGCGGGATTTCCCCGGCGTCATGGCTGCCGGGGCATATTTCGGCACAGCCGGTTTTGACAAGACCTTCGATATAGGCCTCGACATGTTGCTGGACGAGATGGAGCGTATCCGCGACGGTGCCAATGCGAGGTAGTTGCATCAACGGGGCATTGTCCGCATGCGCTTTTTGTTTCTTCTGATCCTGCTCATCGGTACCGGCATCGGCGTCGTCTATCCCTGGGCGATGACCAATTTCTCCGGCCGTGAGATCGGCACCTGGCGGGTTTACGACCAGGGCCGGTTCAAGCCGGTGACGGTGGCCCTGAGCGCACGCGACGGGCCGCTACGCGTGCTGGTCGATCTTACTGCAAGAGCCGAGCGCATCGTCTCGCAGCAGCGCACCGTGCTGACCCTGACCGCCGCCACCGGCGGCAGGACGGTGCTCGCCTCGACGCTGCAGTTCAATCACTCCGACAATCCGCGCCAGGTCAGCCCACAGCTGCCGGACAGGATCTTTCGCGACGAGGCCGGCCTGATCCCGAGCGTTACCCCCGGTTCCTACATCTTCACCGTCGGTCCGGGCGACGCCGAGGGCATTCCGATGCGGGCCGTCGACCTCGTCCTGCGCTCGGCTGCCGGCGAGGTCGACCGCCGGGCGCGGCCGGTCGGTTTTTCCCTGATGGCGGCCGGCCTGGCCGGGCTGGCGCTGGCATTCCGTTTCGGCGGCCGCCGGCCGGAAAATCCGAACTCGCAGCCGCCACCGCCGCGCTGGGGCAGGGGCTCCAATTGAACTATCGCCACGCCTACCATGCCGGGAACTTCGCCGACGTCGTCAAGCATGCCGTGCTCAGCCGGCTGATCGAATATCTGAAGCAGAAGGACAAGGCGTTTCGGGTCATCGACACCCATGCCGGCATCGGCCGCTACGATCTGTCCTCAACCGAAGCGCAAAAGACGGGCGAATGGCAGGGCCGCATAGGGCCGGTGGACGATTGCCCCCACGCCCGCCCCCGCGGCGCCCTAGTGGCGGGGGAGTTTTACACAAAGT